>DATKIA010000107.1:0-45262 GCA_035509895.1 Solirubrobacterales bacterium | reverse complement strand
TGGATATCCTCAGACCGTCACCTTTGCGCCCTGGTGTAATGGCAGCACGCCTCGCTCTGGACGAGGTAGTCGGGGTTCGAGTCCCTGGGGCGCAGCTGTCAATTCCCTGCAAAGGCGTCGAATCGCTTTGCTAGCGTCGCTCCGATGAGACCTTCCCGGCACCTCGTTCCCGCCCTCCTGCTGACCGCGCTGCTGGCGCTGGTTGCCGCCGGCTGCGGCGGTGGCGGCGATGAAACGACCGATACGACGGCCGAAAAGACGGTCGAAACGAAGCCCTCGCTGACCAAGGAAGAACTGATCAAACAGGGCGACGGGGTCTGCGCCGAGGTCAACGCCGCGGTCGGCTCGGTCGGCAGCTCCGCGGCCGATCCCTCGAGCCAGACGACCTCGGTCGCCAACCTCTACATCAACATGGTCGAAAGCCTCAAGAACCTCGGCGAGCCGCGCGAAGAAGCGGCGGCCTACAAGCCCTTCATGGAAGCGGCGGAAGAACTGGCGAAAGTCGAGGGCGAAGTGAAGCTGGCGGCCGAACGCGAAGACACTGTCGCGCTCGGCGAAGCGGCCACCCAGGCGGCGCCGATTCTCGAAGAATTCCAGACCCAGGCCGGGATCTTCGGCTTCGAAGACTGCAGCCAGGGCCCGAGCGAAGTCCCGACCGCCCCCTCGACCGGCAGTTCCTCCGAACCTGAAGTCGAAGAAGGCGGAATCGAAGCCGAAGAAGGCGTGATCGAAGAAGTCGTGCCGGAAGAGGAATTCGTCCCCGAAGAAGAAGTCGCGCCCGAAGGCGGCGGGGCCGGGGCGATCGAAGAAGTCGTGCCGGAAGGCGGCGGCGAAGAAGAATCCAGCTCGGGTGGCGGAGTCGGCCCCGGCTGATTCGAAGAATTTGCGTGGAGGGGCCGGGTGACCCTCCGCCTGAAGCCGTTCCGCAGCCGATTGAGCTCCGGAGGCGCTACCGCCTGCCCGTGAGCTTCATTCGGAGGATCACCCGACCCCTCCCAACGCGGCCAAGCTGAACTTCCCAAGGTCAGCAGCTTTCGTAGGCGGGGAGCGCGTCAGTCGCTCGGATGAGCTTTCGTCCCTTGGAAGCTTTACGGAAGCCGGAAGCTCCTGAAGCCCTTGGTCGGCCCCGCCCTTCTCAACTCCTCAATTCGGAACCCGATTTCGGTTGGAGGGTCGGGTGGCCCTCGTACGAGCGGCGTCCTGATTTCTGCAGTGCCCGTCAGCGAGAGAGGGTGGTCTTAAAGGCAGAAATCCCAGCGAAGGTAGAGGGCCACCCGACCCTCCCCAAACCCTGATCCCTAATGGCAGTTCGAAACGCGCGGACCCTAGGCCGCGTCGGCAGCGTCCGGCGCCTCGCGCAGCTCGGGGGCGGAGATTGCGCGGACCGCGATCTCGGTCGGTTCGGGCGGTTCGATCTCCTTGCCGGCGGCGACGCCGAGGCCCTCGACCTTGCGCAGCTGCGGCAGCAGCCGGCGCTCCATCGAGCCGACCGCCGAGTCGTAGGCGGTGGCGGCGGTGGTCAGGCCTTTGCCAACTCGCTCGAACTCGCCGAGGAACTTCGAGAAGCGGGCGTGCAGGGTGCCGGCGGCGTCAGCGATCTCAGCCGCCTCGGCGACCATCCGCTCCTGGCGCCAGCCGAGCTCCATCGTCCGCAGCAGTCCGATCAGCGAGGTCGGGCTGACCAGGAGGACGTTGCGCTCCAGCGCGTAGTCGAACAGCTCCGGGTCGGCGGCGAAGGCGGCGTGCAGGGCGGGCTCGTTGGGGATGAAGCAGATCACCAGGTCCGGCATCTCGCCGGTCTTGAACTGGCCCTGGTAGTCCTTCGAGCTCAGCGCCCGGACGTGCTCGCGCGTCTGCCGCGCGTGGCGCTCCATCTGGACCTGTCGCTCGGCTTCGGACTCGGCCTCCTGGGCGTCGAGGAAGGCGTCGAGCGGCACCTTCGAGTCGGCGACGAAGCTGCGGCCCTCGGGTAGGAGGAAGCGGGCATCGGGGCGGAGGCGGCCGTCGTCGGTCTGCAGCGTCTCCTGCAGCTCGAAGTCGACGTGCTCGGTCATGCCGGCGATCTCGATGCAGCGGCGCAGCTGCAGCTCACCCCACTGGCCGCGGGTCTGCGGCTGGCGCAGGGCCTTCTTCAAGCCCGCGGTCTCGGTGTTGAGGTTGCCGACGGTCTGGCCCATCTGCTCGAGCAGGGTGCGGGTCTGGAGGTCGGTCTCGCTGCGCCGCCGCACCTCGGCCTCGATCTTCTCCTGGCCTTTGGCGATCCGCTCGGCCAGGACCTTGATCTCCGCCTGGCGACGGTCGAGCGCGGCCTCGGCGGTCTTTGCGTCGAGCTTGCGCGCCTCCTGGTTCAGCTGCAGCAGCTCATCGCGGACCTGGGCCGAGACCTGGGCCGCCGCTTCCTGGATTGCCGGCCCGAGGTCGGCTTCCGGCTGCGGCTCCTCGCGCCGCGAGGAAACGAGCGCGTAGATCAGCCCGGCGGCGAGCAGAAGCACGGCGATGGCGAGGACGATGGTCACGGCCACCGATGGTTGCGAACCCGGCGGACGGGACCGGCCGGGCTGAAATGCCGCTTGCAGCGGCTTCTTCTACGGCAGCAGGACGTCGTTCTCGGACGAGGTCCGGATCGAGCCGACGACGAGCTTGGCCGGCTTGGCGCCCGGGATGTCGGCGGCCGAGATCGTGTAGGTGCCGGTCGGCAGTTCGGTCTGGAAGGTGCCGGGGCTGCTGGCGAAGACCGGGGCGGAGGTCGCTTCCGCTGGGCCGTCGACTTCGATCTTCGAGTCGGTGCCGGTCTGGTTGGCGGTGACGAAGATCACGTCGAGCGGCCGTTCGTCGCCCGCGATCACCGGCTGCGGGTGGTTCTGATTCTGCGGAATCTGCTGCGACTTTTCCTTGCCGATCCCGACTTCGGTCGGCTGCACGATCACCCGCTTGCCGGAGATCGTGACGCTGACCCGGGTCGGCGACTGCGGGCGCGGCTTGTTCTCGTGGCTCTCGGCGCCGCAGCCGGCGAGCGCCAGCGCTGCGACGGCAACGGCCGCCGCGAACGTGGCTGCGGTCGATCCCCTGGCTCTCCCACGACCCATCGTGGGCTGAATTTAACCGAAGGGGAGGGCGGTTACTTCAGCCGTAACGCCATCTTCACCTACGGCCACCTCGGTGCCGGGCTCGGCCTCGCGGCGCAGGATCGCCAGTCCGATCGCGCCCAGGGCGGGGGAGACGCCGGTGCTGCCGAGGCGACCGACCTCCTTCTCTCCCAGTCGCACGGCGGCGCCCGGCGCGGCCGGCGCGCTCAGGCGCAGCCCGCGCAGGTGGCGGTTCGGCTTGCCCTTGTAATGGAGACGGGCGACCGTCTCCTGGCCGATGTAGCAGCCCTTGGTGAAGCTGACCGCCTGCTCGACGATGCCGGCCTCGGCGGGCATCGTCTCGGTTCCCATCTCGGCCCCGAAGCGGGGCCGGCCGGCCTCGATCCGGAGGATCTCGGCGGCAACGGGGGAGACCTCGACGGCGCCGGCTTCGAGCAGCGCTGAGTGCAGGCGCTCACGCTCGGCGCTCGCGACGATCAGGTCGACGCCTTCGGCGGATCCCGCGGCGACGACCCCGACCCCGGCGACGGTGGTCGCTTCGCAGGCGTCCTCGAGCAGCGGCGCGGTGCCGGCCAGCTCGGCGCTGCGCGGCCCGATCAGCGAGAGGACCGTGCGCTCCTCGCTGCGGTCGGCGACGGCGACCTCGCGGCCGATTGAATACATGCTCAGGTGGCGGACGACGGCCTCGCGGGCGACCTCCTCGACCTCGAGCAGGATCTCCTCGGCGCCCACCCGCAGCACCCGCAGGTCGGACTGCATGTGCCCCTTGCGGTCGAGCAGCGCCGCGTACTGGCCTTCGCCGGGCTCCAGCGCCTCGACGTCGTTGGTCAGCTGGCCCTGCAGGTACTCGGCGGCGTCCGGCCCGGTCACCGCGACGACCGCGCGCTCGGAGCGGTCGAGCAGGCCGCATTCCTCGCGCAGCTGCCGGTACTGGGCGTCGAGCTCGATCTCGACCGGGGTGGCCATCACTCGATTCTACGAACGGCGGTCACCGGTCTGATTTAGATGGGTCGAAATCTGCTTTTAGATGTGTCAAAATCGCTCCCCGGTGGCGTCGGATGAGCAATAAGCGATGAGTGACAACGGGATCAGCCGTCGGCGCTTGCTGGGCGGGGCGGCTCTGGCTGCGCCGGCCGCCGTCGGCCTCGGCGGCCTGATCGCCGACCGCGGCCTGGGCGCAGGCGCGGCCAAGGCGGAGGGAATGACCGGCACCGCCCACGCCGCCCACGCCGACTTTCCGCACGCGTCATTCGCCCCCGATCGCGTCGTCGACCACCGCGCCAACGGCTTCCACCCGACCGACGTGCTGCGCGACTTCGACTACGGCACCACCCGCCGCCTCGCCAGCGGCCGAGTCCTGCGCGAATGGGAGATCGTCGCCGAGGACCGCGAGATCGAAGTCGCCCCCGGGGTCAAATACGAGGCCTGGACCTACAACGGCCGCGTGCCCGGCCCGACCCTGCGCGCCCGCGAGGGGGAGAGCCTGCGGGTCCGCTTCGTCAACGCTTCCCAGCATCCCCACACGATGCACTTCCACGGCGTCCACCGGGCGGCGATGGACGGCATGCCCGGGATCGGCGAGAGCGCCGGCGGCGGCCAGGTCGAAGCGGGGGAGAGCTTCAGCTACGAGTTCGACGCCTCGCCGTTCGGCGTCCACCTCTACCACTGCCACGTCGCCCCGCTCGCCGCCCACATCGCCCACGGGCTCTACGGCGCCTTCATCGTCGACCCCAAGCAGGGGCGCCCGGAAGCCGACGAGATGGTCATGGTGATGAACGGCTTCGACACCAACTTCGACCTCTCAAACGAGGTCTACGCGGTCAACACCGTCGGCTTCCACTACGTCAACGAGCCGATCGAGGTGGCGCGCGAGGAGCTGGTTCGGATCTACCTCGTCAACGTGCTCGAGTACGACCCGGTCAACTCCTTCCACATCCACGGCAACTTCTTCCACCTCTTTCCGACCGGAACCTCGCTGGCGCCGAGCGAGTTCACCGACACCGTGATTCAGGGCCAGGCGCAGCGGGCGATCCTCGAGCTCGAGTTCCCCTACGACGGGGACTACATGTTCCACGCCCACGTCAGCGAGTTCGCCGAGCTCGGCTGGGCCGGGTTCTTCCGGGTCGGCGACCCCTCGCGGCTGAGTGCCGCGGCCGCCGCGGCGGCGTACTGCAAGCTGCCCTGGGGCGGGGGACGGGTCTGATGGAGGCCGGGACGAGGGCGGAGCGCCAACTTGGCGGCGCCGGCCTGCCGAGCTGGGCCCTCGGCCTGATCCCGCTGGCCTTGATCGCGGTCGCGATCGGCGCCTTCGCCCTGCTCGGCGGTCCCGGGCTCGGCGAGCGGACCGGGCCGCCGGTCGAGGAAGTTTCGGTCGAGAGCACGAAGCTGCGACCCGGAGTGATCGAGCTGACTCTGCGCAACGACGGTGCCGACCCGGTCGAAGTCGCCCAGGTCGCCGTCAACGACGCCTACGCGCCGTTCACGACCAGCGCCGGCCACGAGATCGGCCGCCTCGGCTCAACCACGCTCGACGTCTCCTATCCATGGATCGAAGGCGAGGCCTACGAGATCTTCGTCCTCACCTCCTCGGGCGGCACGATCGAAGCCGAGATCCCGGTCGCGACCGAGACCCCGGAAGCCGACCTCGGCTTCTACGGGCTGATGGCGCTGCTGGGGATCTACGTCGGCGTCATCCCGGTCAGCCTCGGGATGCTCTGGCTGCCGTTCCTGCGCCGCCTCGGCGCTCAGTGGATGGGAGCGTTGATCGCCTTCACCGTCGGCCTGCTCGCCTTCCTCGCGATCGACGCGACGCTGGAGGGGCTGGAGATCGCTGCCGAAGCGCCGGCCGCGTTCGGCGGCACGAGCCTCGTCTTCGTCGGTGCCCTCGTCGCTTACTTATCCCTGGCCGGCGTCGACGCCCATCTGTCGCGGCGCGGCCGGGAGGCGCCGGGAGCGAGCCCTGGCGCCTACCTGGCGCTGCTGGTTGCGGTCGGGATCGGACTCCACAACCTCGGCGAGGGTCTCGCGATCGGCTCCGCCTACGCGACCGGGGCGCTCGCCCTGGGGGCATTCCTCGTCGTCGGCTTCGCGATCCACAACACGACCGAGGGCCTGGCGATCGTCGCCCCGCTGCGCGGCGCGGACGGCGCGGCCCGGCCGGGGATGGCACGGCTGCTCGGCCTCGGGCTGCTCGCCGGTGCCCCGGCGATCCTCGGCGCCTGGATCGGCGCCTCCGCCTTCAACCCGAGCCTGGCCGCGCTCCTGTTCGGGGTCGGGGTCGGGGCGATCGTCCGCGTCATCGTCCAGATCTCGCCGGCGATGCGCGACGAGGACGGGCGCCTGCTCTATCCGTCCACCGTCGCCGGGATGCTCGCCGGCATCGCGCTGCTCTATCTCACCGGCCTGATGGTGTCCGTCTGATGGCCTCCGGCGAAGCGGGGCGGGGGCGCCGCAACCCCAGCACCGAGGCGATCGAGGACTACGCAAAGGCGATCTATGCGATCTCCCGTGAGCGCGACGGGCTCGTCCTCAACGGCGAGGTCGCGCAGCGGCTGGGGGTGACGCCGGCGACGGCGACTTCGATGCTGAAACGGCTGGCCGAGCTCGGCCTCGTCGACTACCTGCCCTACAAGGGGGTGAGCCTGACCCCGACCGGCGAACGGGTCGCGCTCGAGGTGATCCGCCACCACCGGCTGATCGAGGCCTACCTCTCGGAGGCGCTGGGGATGCCCGACGACCGCGTCCACGAGGAGGCGGAGGTGCTCGAGCACTACATCTCCGAGGAGCTCGAGGAACTGATGGCGGCGAAGCTCGGAGAACCGAGCCACGACCCGCACGGCTCGGCGATTCCCGGGCCCGACCTGCTGCCGCCGGACGGAGGCTCGCGCTGAAGCCGCCGCCCGGGACCGGCGAAGCGACGGTCGAGGACGTCCTGCCCGGCGAGGCAGCCGTCGCCGAAGCCGCCCGCCGCTCCCTCGATGGCCATAGCCACGGGATCAGCCGCGTCTGGCCCTTTCTCGGGCCAGCCTTCGTCGCCGCCGTCGCCTACATCGACCCCGGCAACTTCGCCACCAACATCGCCGGCGGCTCCAAGTTCGGCTACCTGCTGCTCTGGGTGGTGCTCTCGGCCAACCTGATCGCGATGGTGGTCCAGGCGCAGTCGGCGAAGCTGGGGATCGCCACCGGCCGCAACCTCGCCGAGCTCTGCCGCGAGCGCTTCTCGCGCCGCACCTCGATCGGCCTCTGGCTGCAGGCCGAGCTGGTGGCGATGGCCTGCGACATCGCCGAGGTGGTCGGCGCCGCACTCGGTCTCAACCTCCTGTTCGGGATCCCGCTGTTTCCGGCCGGCCTGATCGCCGGTGCCGGCGCCTTCGCGATCCTCGCCCTGCAGCAGAAAGGCTTCCGTCGCCTGGAGGCCGGGATCACGGTTCTGGTCGGGGTCGTCGTCGTCGCCTTCCTCTACGAGCTGATCGATTCCGAACCGCAGGCGAGCGAAATCGGCAAGCACCTCTTCGTCCCCGGCTTCGCCGGCACCGAAAGCATCCTGCTCGCCACCGGGATCATCGGCGCGACGGTGATGCCGCACGTGATCTACCTGCATTCGGCGCTGACCCAGAAGCGGATCGTCGGCCGCAACGACGCCGAGAAGAAGAAGATCCTCCGCTTCGAGAAGGTCGACGTCGTCATCGCCCTCTCGATCGCGGGGGTGGTCAACCTCTCGATGATGATCGTCGCCGCGGCCCTGTTCCACAGCAGCGGCCTGACCGGCGTCGACACGATCGAAGGCGCCTACGAAGGCTTCCAGAGCCTCGTCTCCGATCGCGCCGCAGCGATCTTCGGCATCGCCCTGCTCGCCTCCGGCTTCGCCTCCTCCTCGGTCGGGACGATGGCCGGGCAGGTCGTGATGCAGGGCTTCATCCGCCGCCGCATCCCGCTCTTCATCCGCCGCGCGATCACCCTGGCGCCGGCCCTGTTCGTGCTCGCGATCGGCCTCAACCCGACCGACGCCCTGGTCGGCAGCCAGGTCGTCCTCTCCTTCGGCATCCCCTTCGCGCTGGTGCCGCTGCTGATGATCGCCAGCAAGCGCGAGGTGATGGGGGATCTCGTCAACCCGCGCTGGCTCAGTGTCGTGGCCGGCATCCTCGCCGGCCTGATCATCGCCCTCAACGTCTTCCTGCTCGAGCAGGTCTTCTTCGGCTGATGCGGCGGCGGGCGGAGATTCGGGTCGGCTCGCGCCTACAGGCGCCGCCCGAGGTCATCTGGGCGCGGGTGATCACCGCCGCGGGGGTCAACGACGAGCTGCGGCCGCTGCTGCGGATGACGGTGCCGCGCGGGCTCGAGGACTTCAACATCGACGACGTCGAGATCGGGCGGCCGATCGGGCGCAGCTGGGTGCTGTTGTTCGGGTTGATCCCGTTCGACTACGACGAGCTCTGCTTGGAGCGGGTCGAGCCCGGCCGCGGCTTCCTCGAGCGCTCGCGGATGCTGACCCAGCGGCTCTGGGAACACGAGCGCACGATCGAGCTGCGCGAGGGCGGTTGCGAGCTGACCGACCGGGTCGCCTGGGAGCCACGGCTGCCACTGCCGGCAGCCCTGCTGAAGCCTCTGATCGGCGCCGTCTTCAAGCACCGCCACAGGCGTCTGCGAGCGCGCTTCGGCGTGTCGTGAGTGGAGAGGTGGGGACACCCCCCAACGAACCACCCAAATTTGTGAGAGAGGGGGTGTCCCCACCTCTCCGCCCGCTACGCTTCCGCCCGATGCCCCTCGCAGACGACTTCCAGGCGATGCTCGACGCCTTGCCGCCCGACTGGACCGACCTCGAGGTCGATCTGCGGATCGACGACGAGAGCCGCTACATCGACACCGCGGTGGCGGTCAGTCAGGTCAACGCCCAGCCCTACTCACGGGCCGAGTGGCACTGGCGCTTCCTGATCGCCCACAGCTTCGGCCACGCCGCCGCTCCGGAGAGCGTCAAAGGCGTGCTGGCCAGGCTCGACGCCGAAGGCGTTACCGGCGAGATGCAGGTCGCCGAGGTGCGCGAGGGTCGTTCCGAGGTCGTCCAGATGTGGGGCCGGCCGGAGAGCGTGCGCGAGGAGTTCCGCCAGCGCCGCGCGATCTAGCGGGCCACGGCGATGGCCCGCGTCGTCAGCATCGCCACCGATTTGATGCTCGCCAGCCGGGTCGACGCGACCCTGACCGCGGCCGGCCACCACGTGCTGTTGGCCCGCACGGTCGACGATGCCTCGCTTGATGAGGCGGAGATCGTCGTCGCCGACCTCGAGGCGGCGAGCGCCGACGCGCTGGGGTCGCTTGAGGTCCCGGTGCTCGGCTACTACTCGCACGTCGACGCCGAGACGCGGCAGGAAGCGGAAGAGGCGGGGGTGACGCTGGCGGTGCCGCGTTCGCGGATGGCGCGCGAACTGCCGGAGCTGGTCGAGCGGCTGCTGGGCGCGCCGCCTCGCAGCAACTACTAGAACGGGCTAGCGGCTGAGGTTGAAGGCAGCGTCGACGTCGAGCGGCCGTTCGAGCAGGCCGTGTTCGAGGTCCCAGGCCGCCCATTCGCGCAGCACCCGTGGGTCGAACGGGCGCGGGTGGAGGTCGGGGAGGAGGACCTTGAGCTGCTCGGCCTGGTCGGCGCGTTCCAGCGCCTTGTCGGCGGCGAGCAGGTCGTCGAGAGCCTGGGCCGGGTGGGCCTCGGTGAAGGCGTAGCCGCGCCGGGTCGCGGCGACGACCTCTTCGACCAGCCCGGGGTCATCGGCGAGCGTCTTCTCAGAGGTGGTGAGGATCAGCTCCGGGTAGGGCGGGGCGCCGTATTCGTCGACTTTGAAGGCTTCGAACGGGACCCCGAGGCGCTCCAGGGCGACGCCCTCGGCGTTCCAGAACCCGGTCGCGGCGTCGACCTTGCCGGCTGCCAGCGAGGAGACGGCGTTGAACCCGATCGTCACCTCCTTGACCGCATCCGGGTTGCCGCCGTCGGCGCTGACCTCGGAATCGACGACGGCTTCGTCGGAGGGCAGGCCGGTGACGCCGACCGTGTGGCCCTCGAGTTCCCGCGGTGAGCGCACGCCGCTGTCGTCGCGGGCGAGGATCGCCGCCAGCGGTCGCTGCACGATCGGCATCAGCCCGACCAGCGGCAAACCGCGCTCGCGGGCGATGCCGAGGTCGTGGATGTCGAGGATCGCGAACTCGGTGCGGCCGGCGGCGAGCAGCTTCGGCGCGTCGGTCGATTCGCCCGGCTGCTGGATCTGGAGGTCGACCCCGGCCTCTTCGTAGAAGCCCTCGGAGCGGGCGGCGTAGAGGCCGGAATGGACGGCGTTCGGCGTGAAATCGAGCACGACGGTCGCGCCTTTCGGCGCGCCCGGTTCAGCCCCGTCACCGCCGCATCCGCCGAGAACGGCGAGCAGCAGGACGGTCGCCAGCAGCGCGACAACCCGTCTCATCTGGGGCGGGAACCTAGTTCATTAAGAAGATGTGGGTAGACTGCCGCGCGTTTGAACGGATAGGGAAACCGAGGAGGCGAGAGTGCAGGAAAGAGGGCTGTCCGCATACCTGGCTGAGTTGATCGGCACGTTTTTGCTGGTCTTCTTCATCACCAGCGTGGTGACGCTGTTCGTATCGACGGGTGGCCAGACCTCGTTCGGCTCGGACTTCGCCGTCGTCGGCTTGGTCCAGGGCCTCACGCTCTTCGGCGTGATCTGCATGTTCGGCGCCGTCAGCGGCGGCCACTTCAACCCTGCGGTCACGCTCGCGGCGGCGACGATCAAAAAGATCAGCCCGCTCGACGCGGTGATCTACATCCTCGCCCAGCTCTCCGGCGCCGTCCTCGGCGCCCTGCTGACCAAGGGCCTGCTGCTCGACGAGGGTCGCGCCACCCACTACGGCGCGGGGGAAGTAAGCGGCTTGCTGAGCGGCAACTTCGCCGGTTCCGTCGTCGAGGGGATCGGCGTCTTCGCCCTCGTCCTCGTCATCCTCTCCGTCGTCTTCTCGAAAAAGAGCCTCAAGGACTGGGGCCCGCTGGCGATCGGCACCACCTTCGTCTTCCTGGTCATGGTCGGCGGCCCGCTGACGGGCGCCTGCTACAACCCCGCCCGCTGGTTCGGCGCCGCGCTGGTCGGCAACGAGTGGGGGGGCACCTGGCCTTACCTGGTCGGTCCGATCGTCGGCTCGTTGCTTGCGGTTGGGGTCTGGCGTTTCGTGATCGAGGCCGGAGGGCCGGCTCCGACCGAGCCGCCGCAGCGCGTCACCCCCGCGGCTGCGCCGAAGGGCCCGGGCAAAAAAGACGAGCCCGCGCCGGGTAAATAGGCCCTCCGCGGTTCAGAGCTTCAGCCAGACGGGCGGCCCAGGGGTCGCCCGTTTGCGTTTGGGAAGGGTGGTTGCATCGCGGGGCGGCGTTCAGCCGCTGGGGATAGAGGCCACGATGGCGGCCAAGACGCCGATGATGAGGATGACGACGACCGCGACCATGATCACCTGTGCCCCGCGTCGATCGCCCCGAGAGCTGAGGACGAAGCCGATGATCAGGCCGATCAGCGGGAGAAAGAGCGCCGTGAACCAGCCGATCGTGACCAGGGTGTCGTTCCTCGGATCTTCGACATCGCCCGGGGGCTCGGTGTAGGTGTCCTCGGTCCACGCGCTCCCGTCCCAGTAGCGCTGCCGCGGCGCTTCCTCGGGGTCGAGGTACCAGCCGGCCGGAGCGCCGCCCTTCCATTCGGGCGGCGGCGGAACGCCCCCCTGTTTGGGCTCCTTCCCCGGCATGCCGGATCGAGCGTATACCGCGTCCGGTAGCCTCGCCCAGGTGCGCCGGGTCACCTTCTCGCGGAACTTCACGCTTTCCCTCTCCCGCACCTGCCAGTGCTACTGCAAGTACTGCGCCTTCGCCACCCACCAGGCGCACGTCCACGCGCCAGCCGACGTCGAACGGATCCTCGACGAAGCGCTGAAACGGAACGCCAAGGAGCTGCTCGTCCTCACCGGCGAGCGGCCCGAGGTCAACCCGGTCGTCGCCGAACGCCTGGTGGCCTGGGGCCACGAGGACTTCACCAGCTACGCCGTCTGGGCCTGCGAGCGGGCGCTGGAGCGGGGGATGCTGCCGCACACGAATCTCGGGGTGCTCTCGAAGCGAGACCTCGCGCGACTGCGTGAGGTGACGGCGTCCCAAGGCCTAATGCTGGAGTCCGTTGACGAGTCGCTGATGGACACGGTCCACGCTGGATCCCCGACCAAGCATCCCGCGGCGCGCCTGGAGACGATCGAAGCCGCCGGCGAGCTGAAGATCCCGTTCACCTCCGGGATCCTGGTCGGGATCGGCGAGTCCGAGCAGTCCCGCGTCGAATCCCTGGAAGTGCTGGCGGCATCCCACGAGCGCCACGGCCACATCCAGGAGATCATCCTCCAGAACTTCGTCCCTCACCCGCGCTACTACGGGGCTGAGGTTGCCGAGATTGCCGACCAAGCCTCCAAACAGCGCTGGGCCGGCGGGGATTCCCCTGCGGGGGACACCCGGCAGGAAGCCCCCGCAGGTGAATCCCCGCCGGAGGCCTCCACCGTCCCGCAGATCCCGGCCTGGGCCAATCCCGTCGGCATCGAGGAGATCAAGCGCCTGATCCAGGAGACCCGCCGCCTGATGCCCGACGTCGGCATCCAGGTTCCGCCGAACCTCAGCGACTGGTGGCCCGAGCTGGTCGAGGCCGGCGCCACCGATCTCGGCGGCCTCTCCGCCAACGGGGACCACATCTCGCCCGAGGAGCCGTTCCCGAGTCCCCATCAGGTCCGCAAGGAGCTCGCCCCGCGTGGCTACGCCCTGACCGAGCGGCTCTGCGTCTACCCGCAGTACATGGATCACGAGTGGATGGAGCAGGGGGTCCTCGACGTGATCAAGCTCAAGTACTGGAGCTTCATCCCACGGCGGGGCTCCGGACGGCGCAGCGAAGAGGTGCTCGATCCGGGCCTGGCGCCGGAGGCGATTGCGAAGGGACGGGAGGGGGCTGCGCTCTCCGAGGACGAGCTGACCGCGCTCTTTGCCGAGACGCGGCCCGAGGTGATCGAGTCGATGCGGGTCGCCGCCGACGAGCTGCGGGCGGAGCTGGCCGGCGACACCGTCACCTTCGTCGTCAACCGCAACATCAACTTCACCAACATCTGCGTCGTCGGCTGCGCCTTCTGCGGCTTCGGCCAAGGCAAGCGCTCGCCCGACGCCTACGAGGTCTCCGAGGCCGATTTCGCCGCCCGGATCGAAGAAGCGGTCGAGTTCGGCGCGACCGAGATCTGCATGCAGGGCGGCATCCATCCCGACCTGACCCTGGAGGAGTACGGCCGCTGGCTGCGTCTGGCCAAGCGGGTGGCGCCGCAGCTGCATCTGCACGCCTACTCGCCGATGGAGATCCACTACGCCTGCGAGCGTTCGGGTCGTTCCCCGCGCGAGGTCTTCGAGTACCTGCTCGAGTGCGGTCTCGGCTCGACGCCCGGCACCGCCGCCGAGGTCCTCGACGACGGGGTCAGACAGCGGATCTCGCCGAACAAGCTGCCGGTCGCCCGCTGGGTCGAGATCATCGAAGCGAGCCACGCAGCCGGGCTGCGCTCGACCTCGACCGTGATGTTCGGCCATATCGAGGAGCCGCGCGAGATCGCTCGCCACATGCAGGTCGTGCGCTCGCTGCAGGAACGGACCGGGGGCATCACCGAGTTCGTGCCGCTCAGCTTCATCCCCTTCAACACGATGCTCGGCCGCACCCACGGGATCGAGGAGATCTCGATGCAGGACAACCTCAAGCACACCGCCGCCTTCCGCCTGGCGCTGGGGCGGGAGATCACCAACCTGCAGGCGAGCTGGGTGAAGATGGGTCTGGAGGGCGCTACGGAGAGCCTGCGCTGGGGCGTCAACGACCTCGGCGGCACCCTGATGGAGGAGAACATCTCGCGCATGGCGGGCTCCCAGCACGGCGTCCGCCTCGACCCCGAGCAGCTGATCGCCGCCGCCCGCGCCGCCGGCCGCGAACCGGCCCAGCGCACGACCCTCTACGAGATCCTCGAGCGGTATCCGGCCGAGGTCGCCGCCGCTTGAGCCTGGTCCGATTCGGGTAGGCGGATCGGGACCAAAACGAAAGGGAGTGCTTATGGATGGCGACGGAGTCCGCAACACGGACGATGCCAAGGGCCGGATCAAGGAGGCAGCCGGCAACCTCACCGGTGACGACCAGCTCAAGAAAGAGGGCAAGGTCGACCAGGCCGGCGGCAAAGCGAAGCACGGCATCGAGAAGGTGACCGACAAGGTCAAGGACGCCCTCAGGCGGGACTGACCCGCCGGGTGGCGCCGCTCTAGCGGAAGAGATCCTCTTCGCGCGGGCGGCGCAGGGCGGCGGCCCCGGGTCCGTCCTCGGCACCGACGTGGTGACCGAGGCCGCGCACGACCGCCGCCGGCACCCCGCTCGCCTTGTCGCGGACCAGGTCGGCGGCCGAGGCGGCCTCGTCGGCGACCGCGATCAGCGTCGCCTCCAGCTCGCGTCCAGCGGCGTCGGTGCGACCGCGCCAGTCGTCGAGCGGCACCAGGCCAGCGCACCCGATCGCGACCTCGGCCTGGCCGAGGCGCCAGGCGCGGCCGAAGCTGTCGGCGATGACGACGCCGACCTGGATGCCGGTCGCGGCCGCGATTTCGGCCCGGATCCGCCGCGCTGAGGCGTCGGGGTCCTCGGGCAGCAGACAGACGCTGTTCGGCTGCCGCAGGTTGGAGCTGTCGATGCCGGCGTTGGCGCAGACGAAGCCGTGCCTGGTCTCGACGATGAGGACGCTGCGCTCGGCCCGCAGCACGTGCGCCGACTCCTCCAGGATCAGCTCGACCAGGGCTGGCTCTTTGCCGAGCACAGCGGCGTACTTGCGCGCTTTGGCGCCGGGGATGACTGCCGAGAGGTGGCGGATCTGGCCCTCGGCCTTGGAGACGATCTTCTGCGAGATGACGACGACGTCGCCGCCGCTGAGCTCGGCCCGCGCCGCGATCAGCTCGCCGAGCGCCGCTCCCTCCTCGATCTCCGGCAGGCCTTCGATGCCCCAGATGCGGAGCTCGCCGCTCATATGCCGAGGGCGCGGGCGGTGCGGCGGGCCTGGCCGCGCTTCGCGGCCAGGACCCGGGTCAGGGCGATCACGTCGGCCGGGGTGTCGAGGTCGAGCCCGAGCGTCGACAGCTCCTCGACCTCGAACGGAATGCCGGCGTCGCGGGCGAGGGCGACGTGGCGGGCGCAGCTGCCCTCGCCGAAGGCGGGGACGATCGCGGTCGGCGGGCTGAGGACCAGCCCGTTGGTGCCGGTTCCGTGACGGTCGGGGACGATCCCGACGTAGGGCGAGGGGACCCCGGTCAGCAGCCGGTCGAGCTCCTGCGGGTCGAGCAGCGGGCAGTCACCGGGGAGCAGGACGACGCACTCGGCGCCCTCGACTTCGGCCCGCGCGATCCCCGCCAGCGCCGCCTGGACGTGACCGGCGTCGGTGGGGTCGGGGACGATCTCGGCGCCGGCTTCGGTGGCGATCTCCTGGGCGATCGGGTCGCCGGTGACGACGATCGTGCGCTCCACCGTGCGCGCCTGGCCGATCGCGGTCAGCACGTCTTCGACCATCGCCGCCGCCAGGTCCCGCCGTTGCGCCGGCTCCAGTCCGGTCGCCAGGCGCTGCTTGGCGTCGTCGAAGTGCTTGACCGGGAGGATCGCCGCGACCCTCACGGGATCAGGCTCTCGGCGTAGTCGAGGACGATGCGGGCGAGCCGGGCGCGGCCGCTGGCGCCCTCCATCAGCGTTGCCGTCGCCAGGGTCTGGACCTCGGTTGGCGGCGGGTCGGGGTCGCCCTCGTCGACCACCATCGCCTCGATCAGACCGGCGTAGAGGGAAGCGACGCCGGCGGCGGTGGTCGGGCGCCCGATCGCTTCCATGAAGCGGTCGGTCGGGCCCTTGACGACGGCGCCGGCGACGTAGGGGCTGACGGCGACGACCGGGGCGGGGGAGGCGGCGATCGCCTCGCGCATGCCGGGGACGGCGAGGATCGGGCCGATGCTGATCACCGGATTGGAGGGGCCGACCACGATCGCCTCGGCGGCGCGCAGTGCGTCCAGCACCTCGCGGCTCGGCGCGGCCGCCTCGATCCCCTCCAGCTCGACCCCGAGCACCTGCGGCTGGCCGCCGTCGAGGATCAGGTATTCCTGCAGGTCGCGGCGCCCAGCGGCGGTGATCACCTTGGTCCGGACCGGGGCGTCGGACATCGGCAGG
The DNA here is from genome assembly GCA_035509895.1 of Solirubrobacterales bacterium. Lineage (GTDB taxonomy): Bacteria > Actinomycetota > Thermoleophilia > Solirubrobacterales > 70-9 > VAYN01. The sequence goes on along the minus strand of DATKIA010000107.1, from coordinate 28,935 downwards.
ACGCGGGCCTGGGCGCCGACGCCGCGCGCGATCTGGGCCTGGGCTTCGGTCAGGCGACCGCCGTCGTCAAGGAACTGGCGCCGGTAGAGGCAGGCGGCCAGGTCGCGGTCGGAGAGGCCGAACCACTCGGGTGCGCCGAGGCGTTTGAGGCGCTCGAAGACGGTGAAGGTGTCCTCGTGGATTCCCCAGCCGCGCTCCTCATCGATTTCGCCGCTGAGCCAGTAGGTGACGAGGTCGGGATCGGGCGAGACATGGACGCCGAGCGCCTCGATGTCGTCGCCGGTGTTGACGATCACCGCGAGGTCGCTGCCGACCTCCTCCTGCATCCCGGCCGCCAGTTTGGCGCCGCCGGTACCGCCGGCGAGGAGGGCGACCCTCACGCCCAGTGGTCGTCGGGCAGACCGGTGAACTTGATCCCGGAATGCGCCTTGTAGCGGGAGTTGATCGAGATCAGCATCGGCGTCAGCTGCTCGACGATCCGCGCCATCTCCAGCGAGCCGGCGTTGACCGCTCGCAGGCCCGGGATCAGTTCGATCAGCGCCGCCACCCGCGCCTTGTCGGCCTTCTTGTCGCCGCAGATCGGGACGTCCTCGTCGAGCTGGTGGGCGAAGTCGGCGAGGGTTGGGGCGCCGACCGTGTGCAGGGTGGCGACGACGGTGACGCCCTCGGGCACCATCTCCTGCGCCTGTTGGGCGGCCGAGCCCTGCCAGACGCCGAGCGAGCGGGTCGCTTTGCCGCTGACCGCCGCCGCCAGCGGCACCGTGCAGTCGACCAGGATCTGGCCCGGCTGCAGGACCTCGCGCAGGTTGTTGAGGTTCTCCGACTGGGAGCGGAAGGGGACGGTGAGGAAGACGATCTCGGCCTTGCGGGCGGCCTCGCCGTTCTCGAGCCCGCTGACCTCGGCGCCGGGGACCGCCTCACGGACCTTGGCGGCGGCTTCCTCACCGCGCTCGGCCGAGCGCGAGCCGAGCACGACCGCGGCGCCGGCCTGGGCCCAGCGCTTGGCGAGGCCCGCACCGAGGGCGCCGGTGCCGCCGATGATCGGAATCGGTTCGGAGGGGGGAGGGGTCATCGCGGGGATGCGCCGCAGTTTCGGGCGCGGGGCCGCCCAGTTTATGCTGCGGGCGATGAGGCTGGAGGGAAGGCAGGCGTTGGTCACGGGTGGCGCCAGCGGCATCGGCGCCGCGATCGCCGCGCGCCTGGCGGCCGAGGGGGCCGAGGTCTGGGTCGGCGACATCGACGTCGAGGGGGCGGAGAAGGTTGCCGGCGAGATCGCCGGCCACTGGCTCGAGCTCGACGTCACCGACCTCGACTCCGCTCAGGCGGCCGTCGCCGCCACCGGCACCCTCGACATCCTCATCAACAACGCCGGCACCGACGAGTTCGGCTTCTTCACCCAGACCACGCCCGAGCAGTGGCAGAAGGTGCTCGCGATCAACCTCGTCGGCGTCCTCAACTGCACCTACGCAGCGCTCGGCGGCATGCAGCAGGCTGGCTACGGCCGCATCGTCAGCATTTCCTCCGAGGCGGGCCGGGTTGGCTCCAAGGGCTCCGCCGTCTACTCGGCCGCGAAGGGCGGCGTCGTCGCCTTCATGAAGACGATCGCCCGCGAGAACGCGCGCTACGGAATCACCGCCAACTCGATCGCCCCCGGCCCGATCGAGACGCCGCTGCTGATGGGCGCCAAGGACGAGCTCGGCGAGATGGGCGAAAGGCTGATCGAGAACATGAAAGGCCTGACCCAGATCGGCCGCCTCGGCCAGCCCGACGAGGTCGCCGCGGCTGTCGCCTTCCTCGCCTCGGACGACGCCACGTTCGTCACCGGCGAGACGTTGGGCGTTAGCGGCGGCCTAGGCATGATCTAACCCCCCGCACCTCGGGCGAGCGCCAGCGCCTCGGGGGCGAACTGGTGCCGAGTGTTGACTTAACCGGCCCATAGCCCGGTCAACTCAACACTCGGCGGGGAGGGCTCGGGGCGTTTGGGAGCTCGTGCGGGCGCAGCATGGGGTCGTTGCGAGGTTTCAGCTCGTCGAGCTCGGGTTTGGCGACGAAGCGATCGACCACCGGATCGCGATTGGTCGACTGCATCCGGTCGCTCGCGGCGTCTATTCCGTCGGTCGGCCGACCTTGACGCAACGTGGGCGGTGGATGGCCGACGTTCTCGCCTGCGCACCCGACGCACTGCTCAGCCACAGCAGCGCCGCCGCACTTTGGGGCTTCGGGAGGGAGAGGACGGGGGCGACCGAGGTGTCGATCCTCGCCGGTTCGTCGTTGCGGCGGCCAGGGATTCGGCTCCATCGGCGGGCGAAGCTGCGATGCGGGGAGGTCCAGGTTCGCGATGGTATTCCGGTCACCAGCCCGATCCAGACGATGGTCGACCTTGCGGGACGCCTCGGCCCGATCACGCTTGAGCGGATGATCAGCGAGGCAGACATCCTCGATCTCATCAATCCTCCCCAGCTCCGCCGCGCGCTCGCTGACCACCGCGGCGAGCGCGGCGTGGCGCGTCTCCGCCGCCTTCTCGACCACCGCACCTTCCGGCTCACCCGCAAACAGCTCGAACAGCGCTTCCTCCCGCTCGCCCGCCGCGCCGGCCTCCCGGTCCCCCTCACCAAACAGATCGTCAACGAGTTCGAGGTGGACTTCTGGTGGCCGGACCTTCGTCTCGTCGTCGAGACTGATGGGCTCCGCTACCACCGCACGCCCGCGCAGCAGGCGAAGGACCGGCTTCGCGACCAGGTGCACACCGCCGCCGGCCTCCGCAACCTCCGCTTCACCCACGAGCAGGTCCGCTATGAGCCCGAGCACGTGTTGCGGATCCTGACCGCGACCGCGCGTCTAATCTCCCGGCCATGAACGAGCTTCCCGCCAGCGCCCGGATTCGTGAGGTCGGGCCGCGCGACGGCTTCCAGAACGAGCCGGAGACGATCGCGACCGCCGACAAGGTGCGGCTGATCGACATGCTCTCGGTCACCGGCCTGAAGCGGATCGAGGTCACCTCCTTCGTCCGTCCCGACGTGATCCCGCAGCTCTCCGACGCCGCCGAGGTGCTCGCCGGCGTGCAGCGCCGCGACGGGGTCGCCTTCTCGGTCCTGATCCCGAACGAGCGCGGGCTCGAGCGGGCGCTGGAGATGCGGGATCGATTCGACGAGGTGAGCGTCTTCCTCTCTGCCTCGGAGTCCCACAACCGCCACAACGTCAACCGCGGGGTCGACGAGTCGATCGCCGGTCTGGGGGCGGTCCTCGTCACCGCCGGCGCCGCCGGCCTGCGCCGCGAGTTCGTGATCGCGACCTCGTTCGGCTGCCCCTACGAGGGTCAGGTCGCGCCCGAGCGGGTCTTCGAGATCGCCGAGCGGCTCGCTCCCGAGTGCGACGAGATCGGGTTCGGCGACACGACCGGGATGGCAAACCCGCGCCAGGTCCACGAGTTCTTCGCCGCCGCCCGCGAGCGCCTCACCGAGGTCGAGCTGACCGCCCATTTCCACAACACCCGCGGCCAGGGACTGGCCAACGTCGTCGCGGCGCTCGAAGAGGGGGTCGAGTCCTTCGAGTCGAGCTTCGGCGAGCTCGGCGGCTGCCCGGTGCCCCCAGGGTCGACCGGCAACGTGTCCAGCGAGGACGTGGTCTCGATGCTGCACGAGATGGGGGTGCCGACCGGCGTCGACCTGCCTCGCCTGCTGGAGGCGTCGCGGGCGGTGCAGGAGGTGTTGGGACGGCCGCTCGGCGCGCACGTGCTGCGGGCTGGGCCGGTCGAGTGGAATCCGGCGTCCCCGGCCTCCTCCTAGCGTTTTCAGCATCCCGTTAACCGGGATCGCTACCGTTTTCGGGTGGCCAGAAGGGTCTCAGCACCGCTGTTCGGCGCCGCCGCCTGCCTCGGCGGGGTCATCGTCGTCGCCTTCTTTGCCTACAAGGTCGGCCCCACGATCCACGCCGACGCGAGTCTGCTGAACCGGCTCAGCGCCCCCCGCGACGGTCTCCGCTTCGACCTCGCGACGGTCGTCGCCCATCTCGCCGACCCGGTGCCACTACTGCTGATGACGCTCGCCATCGCCGGCCTCGGCTGGCGCTGGGGACGCCGTCGCGAGACTCTCGTCGCCGTCGCCGTCGTGCTCGGCGCCAACCTCACGACCCAGGTCCTCAAGCACCTCTTCGAACACCATCGCTACCAGGACTTCCTCGGCGTCGAACAGCCCTGGGCGAACGCCTTTCCGAGCGGCCACACGACCGCCGCGGTCTCGGTCGCGATCGCGCTGCTGCTGGTCGTGCCGCCGCGCCTCCTGCCGCGCGCCGTTCCGATCGCCGTCGGCTTCGCCGCCGCGGTCGGGCTCGCCGTCGTCGTGATCGAATGGCACTACCCCAGCGACGTGATCGGCGGCACCCTCGTCGCCTCCGCCTGGGGCCTGGCGGCGCTCGCCTGGCTGCGCTTTCGGGCCGAGCGCGACCCGCTGCCCGAGGCTCAGGCCTCGAGGCGCTTCGCCATCTCGACGAAGTAGTCGAGCGCGGCGGGGTTCGCGAGCGAGTCGCGACTGGCGGCCTTCTCGACCGGGACGCCCATCAGGATCCGCTTCACCGGCACCTCGAGCACCTTGTTGCTGAGGGTGCGCGGCACCTCGTCGATCTGGAAGACCTCGTTGGGGACGTGGCGCGGCGAGCATTGTTCGCGGACGCGGCGGGCGATCTCTTTCATCAGGCTCTCGTCGAGCACGGCGCCCTCGCGGAGGACGACGAAGAGCGGCATCCAGCCGTCGCCGTCGGGGTTCGGCAGGTCGACGACCAGGGCGTCGACGATCTCGTCGAGCGAGAGCACGGCCCGGTAGATCTCCGAGGTCCCCATCCGGATCCCACCACGGTTGATCGTCGAATCCGAACGGCCGTAGATGACGCCGGTGCCGCGCTCGGTGATTTCGAGCCAGTCGCCGTGGCGCCAGGTCCCGGGGAACATCTCGAAGTAGCTGTCGCGATAGCGGCTGCCGTCCTCATCGCCCCAGAAGTAGACGGGCATCGACGGCATCGGCTCGGTGATCACCAGCTCGCCGACCTCGCCGACGACCCGGTTGCCGTCTTCGTCCCAGGCCTCAAGCGCAGCGCCCAGCGAGGGCGCTTGCAGCTCGCCGCGGTAGACCGGCAGCAGGGCGACGCCGCCGATGAAGGCGGTGCAGACGTCGGTACCGCCCGAGGTCGAGAACAGCCAGGTGTCGGCGCCGATCTCCTCGTAGATCCAGTCGAAGCCCTCCGGCGCCAGCGGCGAGCCGGTCGAGCCGACCGCCTTCAAGGCGCTGAGATCGCGGCCGGCGCCAGGCTCGATCCCCGCCTTCATGCAAGCGGAGATGTATGCCGCGGAGGTGCCGAACATCGAGACCCGCGTCTTCGCCGCCAGCTCCCAGAGGGTGTTCAGGTCGGGGTACCCGGGGTTGCCGTCGTAGAGGACGATCGTCGCCGGCGTCAGCAGCCCTGAGACGAGGAAGTTCCACATCATCCAGCCGGTCGTCGTGAACCAGAACAGGCGGTCACCCTCATGGGCGTCGACGTGGAGGTTGAGCTTCTTCAGGTGCTCGAGCAGGATCCCGCCCTGGCTTTGGACGATCGCCTTTGGCAGCCCGGTCGTGCCGGACGAGTAGAGGACCCAGAGCGGGTGGTCGAACGGGACCCGTTCGAACTCGAGCGCCGCGTTCTCGTTGTCGGTCAGGATCGAGCCCCAGCTGGTGACCTTCTCGAGTCCGGAGATGTCGGGATCGGGGTCGAGGTAGTGGAGCAGGATCGTCCGCTCCAGGCTCGACATCGCCTGCTGCAGTTCGGCGACGGTGTCGCGGCGGTCGAAGTCCTTGCCGCTGTAGCGGTAGCCGTCGACCGCGAAGAGGACCTTGGGCTCGATCTGGGCGAAGCGGTCGATCACGCTGGAGGCGCCGAAGTCGGGCGAGCAGCTGGACCAGATCGCGCCGATCGACGCGGCGGCGAGGAAGGCGACGATCGCCTCGGGGATGTTGGGGCAGTAGGCGACCACGCGATCGCCCTTTTCGACGCCCATCTCGCGCAGGCCGGCGGCGACGGCGGCGACCTGCGAGCGCAGCTCGGCCCAGGTCAGCTCGCCGAGCTCATGGATCTCGGAGGCGTGGTGGATCGCCACCTCGGCGTCATCTTTGCCGCGGAAGATGTGCTCGGCGTAGTTGAGCGACGTGTTCGGGAACCACTCCGCGCCGGGCATCGCGCGCGAGCCGAGGACCGGGTCGGGGTCGCCGTCGGCGGCAACGTCGAAGAAGGCCCAGATCGCGCCCCAGAAACCTTCGAGGTCGTCGACCGACCATTCGTGCAGCTCGGCGTAGTCGTCGAACAAGAGCCCGCGCTCGGTCTCCAGCCAGCGCATGAATTCGGTGATCCGCGCGTTCTCGATGAGTTCGGCGGACGGTTCCCAGAGGGGCGCGGTCATCGCCAGCGGCAGTCTAGTTAGACACTGCGCCCCACCGACGGCCAGCCTTGGCGATTTCTCCGCAGCGGCGCTCTATCGTTCCCGGAGCGCCGGAGTGGCGGAATTGGCATACGCGATCGACTCAAAATCGATTGCCTTTACAGGCTTGTGGGTTCGAATCCCACCTCCGGCATTTAGAAGTGGCGCGGATCAGGCGGGCTGCGGGGTGCCGGGTTCGGCGCCGTAGTCCTCGCCGGAGCCGATCGGGCGCTCCTCCTCGACGTGCCACTCCTGGCTGAAGCCGTAGAAGGCGGCGGCGATGACGACGAGCTGGAGCAGGCCGAGGACGACGACCAGGGTGCCGAGCAGGGCGGAGGGGAGGAGGGCTTCGTCGAAGCCGGCCTTGTCGCGGGCGAACCAGCTGTTGGCGCCGACCGCGCAGAAGATCGCCAGGATCATCGAGAGCGCTGCGGCGACGGGGAGGACGCCTCGTCCCCAGCGCGCCACCCGGTAGGCGAAGACGACGTAGAGAATCACGTAGACGATGCAGACGAGTCCCATGCCGCTGCCGCCCTTCAGCAGCGACCAGCCGCCAATCGTGATCAGCGCCGCGAGTGCGGCAGTTGCCAGCAGCAAGAGGACGATCACGAACTTGGTCGTCACGTTCCCCGCTTTTTCCCGATTCGGCCGCCACAGTTCGTAGCCCGGCCGCACCTCTCCTACCGCCATAAGATCGATCATAGAATCCAGGAGCGACGATCCGGCATTGGTCGTGCGTTAAGACCCCGGATCGGGCACGCTTTGCGGGCGTGGCGGAATTGGAATACGCGCCAGGTTTAGGTCCTGGTGGGCTTCGGCCCGTGGGGGTTCGAGTCCCTCCGCCCGCACTTCTTCGCCCAGCGCCGCGAGCGCCGCGCGGCCAGTACGATCCGCCCCCTGGGGCAGTGGCCCAACTGGCTAAGGCACCGGTCTCCAAAACCGGCGATTCCAGGTTCGAGTCCTGGCTGCCCCGTAAAGATCCCGCTGGTCGAGTGGGATCTTTTTTTGTGGCGTAACTCGATATTGTTGATAAACTTAGACAACAATGCAGACCGTCGACGTCCATCAGCACCTTCTCTCCGAGCCGCTGATCGCCGAGCTGGCACGGCGGCGGCAGGCGCCGGCGCTCGTTCGCCATCGGGACGGGTGGACGTTTCGCGTCGGCGGTGAGCCGGACAGCCTGCTCTCGTTCGAGGCGATCAACGTCAGCTTGAGGGCGGTTGAACTGCGCCGGCACGGCATCGACCGGGCGCTCGTCTCCCTTTCGAGCGCGCTGGGGATCGAGACGCTGCCGACCGAGGAGGCGATGCCCCTGCTCGAGGCCCATCATCTCGGCATCGAAGAGCTGCCGGTTCGCTTCGACGGCTGGGGCGCGGTCGGGCTCGACGAGCCCTGGGCGGCGGACGTGGACGCGGTGCTGGCGCGGGGATGCGTCGGCGTTTCGTTGCCGGCCCCCACGCTGGCCAATCCGGATGAGCTGGAGCGCGTCTCGCCGCTGCTTGCTCGGCTCGAAGAGCACGACGCGCCGCTCTTCATTCACCCCGGACCGGTTGCCCCGGCCGGCGCAGAAGGCAACGGAGCCGCCGCCTCGCTGCCTCCCTGGTGGCCGGCCCTGACCGACTACGTCGCCCAGATGCAGGCGGCCTGGTTCACCTTCCTGCACGTCGGGCGCTACGCCCACCCGCGCCTGAGGGTGTTGTTCGCGATGCTCGCCGGCGGCGCGCCGCTGCAGCTCGAGCGCTACGCCGCCCGCAGCGGCAGCACCGCTGCTGCGCCCGACCCGCTGGTCTTCTACGACACCTCCTCCTACGGGCCGCGAATGCTGCGGGCGATGATCGACGCCGTCGGCGCGCCGCAGCTGGTCTACGGCTCCGACCGGCCCGTCGTCGACCCGCACACGCCGCAGACGCACACCGAGTTCGGGCGAGCGCTGCTGAGCACCAACGCGCACCGTCTTCTGACCCCCCAACCCACAGGAGTACTCGCATGATCGAGCGCAGCGATGACATCGTGCGGCCGACCGGCACCGACCTGACCGGCGAGGAGCTGCTCGCCGTCGCCAACCAGATCGCGGCGCGGCCGGAGCTCTGGTCCGAGCAGGTCGAGCACGATCCGAACCAGCGGACCTACGCGCAACTGCTGCGCGACGAGCATCTCGATGTCTGGTTGATCTGCTGGTCGGAAGACCACGACACCGGCTTCCACGACCACGACCTCTCGGCCGGGGCAGTCGCTGTTGTCGCCGGCAGCGTCCGCGAGGAGCGGTTGGTCCTCGGTCGGCCGGTCGACTCGCCGATCACCCGCACCGTCGGCGCTGGCTCCGCGTTCGACTTCGGTGCCAGCGACATCCACCGCGTCCTCCACGCCGGCGGTGCGCCCGCGGTCACGATCCACGCCTACTCGCCGCCGCTCGTTCGCATGGGCAGCTACGCGATCGAGGCGAGCGGCCAACTGCGCCGCCACGCCGTCTCCTACGAGACCGAGCTGCGCCAGCTCGACTTCGCCAATCCCTCCTAGCGGGGCGGTTACGGCTGGCCGGTGAAGATGCGGCCGAGGGAGTTGCCGGCCTTGTTGGTGAACCAGAGCCAGCCGCCGGGGCCGGGCTTGATGTCGAAGGGCTCATCGACCTGCGGCGGGGCTCCGTAGGTCACGACCGTCGCGGCCGGGTCGGTGGCGCCGGGATCGAGCCGGCCGATCGCGTTGGCACCGGTGTTGGCGAACCAGATGCCGCCGTCGGCGCCGACCCAGGCGCCGTCCGGCGATTCGACCAGAGGTGACTCGATCACCAGCGCGCTGGTGGCGGGGTCGGGGGCGGCAGGGTCGAAACGGACCAGGGTGTCGGCGCCGCGCACCGTCAGCCAGACCCGCCCGTCCGGGTCGGCGGCCCAGGCGCGCGCCTCGTCGATCAGCGGCGGGCCGGCGACGATCTCGACCGTCGCCGCCGGGTCGGCGGCGCTGGGATCGAGGCGAGCGATCGTCTGGGTGGCGGAGTTGACCCACCAGAGCCGCGAATCGGAGGCGGGGAAGATTGCTGCCGGGGCGCTGATCGCCTCGGCCCGGAAGATCTCGATCGAGTCAGCGGGATCGGCGGCGAGCGGGTCGATGCGGCCGAGGGCGTCGGTGCCACGGAGGCTGAACCAGATCCGGCCGTCGGCGGCGAGCTTGATCGCCACCGGCTGCTCGAGGCCGGGCGCAGTAAAGGTCTCGATCGTCGTTGCCGGGTCCGCGGCGGCGGGGTCGATACGGCCGATGCGGTCGCTGCCGAGGCTCGTGAACCAGACGTGGCCGTCGGGTCCCGGGTAGACGTTGGCCGGCAGGTGGATGGCGCCGGCAGGGTCGGCGAAGACCTCGACCCGGCCGCCCCCGGGGTCGACCCTGCCGAGCCGGTCGTTGGCGATGCTGGTGAACCAGACCCGTTCGTCCGGGCCGATGATCACGCCGGTCGGCGCGTTGACCTCCTCGCCGCCGGAAAAGGTCTCGATCTCGCCCAGCTCCGGCATCGGGCGGAGAGCTTATTCGGCGCCGGCCGGCTGGTATCGCGGGCCTGCACGGCTACGAGGAACTGCTCCGGGCGGCGCCCTCCCGGTAGGGCGCCGCCCGGACTCTGATCCGGCTAGAGACCGAGCCGGTAGAGGCGTGGCAGGTCCCAGGCCGCGACCTGCTTGCCGACCTTCGCCGCGGTCTCGTCGGAGAAGCGGTAGTGGACGCCCTCCCAGACCCGGCCGTCGATCGTCTCCTGCGTGATCTGCGACCAACGCGTGTAGATGTGGACCGAACCCGGCGCCGTCGTCGCGGTGACGGGGATCGGCGCCGGGGCCCAGGGGCCGGTCAGGGCGGTCAGCACGCCCTCGGCCGCCCCGGCGTAGCCGGCGTGGCCGCTCGGGTACTCGGGATGGCGCGGAGTAGCCCACAGCGGCGTCCAGGTCGGATCGGGGTCGACGCTGCCGGTGCGGATCGCGGTTACTGGGCGCCAGAACACGTACGTGTACTTGGCGTCGAAGATCGCGATCTGGGCGTCGATGGTGACGACGTGGAAGGCCGCCACCGCTTGGGCGTCCCAGAGCAGCGAGTGATCGGTGTCGGCCAGAACCGCCCGCAGGACCTGCCCGTAGAGAGCGTAGGAATCCTGGTAGATGAAATTGGCCGTATCGGTCTGGGCCGGGGTGCGAACGGCGCTCGTGTCCTGTCCGACTGCGCGCACCTCGGCCAGGGCGTCGAGGAACTTTTTCGAGTTGATCGCCGGCGGCGGTCCGGGCCGGAACTGGTCGTTGCTCTTCAGCAGGAACGCCTCGCCGTCTTTCTGGCCGGCGCGTACGGCCGGGCCGAAGGTCGGTGGCGTTGGCTGCCAGACACCGGGCGCCGCAGGGGGCGGCGTCCAGGGGATGTCGACCGAGGCGTTGTCGAGCCCGTCGCCATCGCGCTCCGTCAGGGTCTCGATTGCCTCCTGCTGACCGGCGGCGATGCCGAGGTTCTTCTGCCAGCCGTTGGGAATTGCGGCTAGGGACGAAGCCTCGGCTGCGTCAAGCTGTGCTTGCTGGCCCGGCACCTGGGCGAGCAGAGCGTCATGCAGGGCGGTGACGAAGGCCGCCTTCTGGAAGTCGGCGCTGAGACCGTCCCCGACGGCGTGGGCGGCGGCGATCCAGCTGACGGCCCAGGCGCGGCTTTGGGTCACCGGCTCGACGAAGCCGCCGGCACTGACGGTCGTTTTGCTGATGTCGAACCACTGCAGGACCAGCGCCTGGTCGGCCGGCGGTTGGTACCAGTTATGCCAGCCGTGGCTGCGACCGTGGCTTGGCTTCCAGTCGGAGTGGTGGTCATGGTGACGGGGGTGTGCGGATGCGCTGCTCGCGCCCAGCAGGGAGATGCCGAGGGCGAGGACCGGGAGCAGCGCCAACAACGCTCCTCGTCGGTTTCGCCTGCGGGCGGTGGGTCGGTGCTTCATCGGATTTGCCTCCTCGAATCGTTCGATCTGGTGGGGAGGCCTTGAGCCCGCTGCCGTCGGACGAGGCCACTGTCGGCGCAATACTACATAAAGTTGATCAACTTCATCAACAAATGGCCGAGACGATCGTTCAGCTGGGACCAGGCGGCAGGGCGCGCAGCGTCGCGGGGTCGGCCTCGCCGTCGTAGAAGGCGTCGAGGACTTCGCCGAACAGCGGCTCCTCGGGTGCGGCGCGGGCGAACAGGGTCATCGAGGAGCGCAACTTGGTCGCGTCGATGCCGCCGAGGATCGCGGCGGCCGGGGTGCCGGCGTGGGGGAGGAGGGCGGCGGCGCACTCGCGCAGGCGCGACCCGAGAAGCGGGTGGTCGAGGTACGCCCGCGCCTCCGCGAGCGAGGCGATCGCGTACTCCTGGGCCATCGGGCTGCGGCCGAGGCCGGCGATCTGGGGGAAGACGAACCAGATCCAGTGGCTGGCCTTGCGTCCGGCCCGCAGCTCGGCCAGCGCCCGCTCGTAGGTCCCGTCCTGGTCCTGGGCGGCGACGAAGCGCTGCAGGCGATGAGGGTCGTCGGCCACGGGTAGAGCTGATTGTGCCCTGCTCCGGCGGCGACGTACCCTTCGGGGAGGGATGAGCGAGTCGAGCGAGCGTTACGAGGCCCTGCGCCGTGAGTACCGGTGGCAGGTCCCCGAGCGGTACAACATCGCTGCCGACGTTTGCGACGCGCGGTCGCCGGACGACCTGGCGATGGTCCATGAGCACTTCGAAGGCGCCGTTCGCGAGATCCACTGGGGGGAGCTGCAGGCGCTCGCCAACCAGGCTGCGAACCTGCTCGCCGGCCTCGGCGTCGAGCGCGGCGACCGGGTCGCGATCGTGCTGCCGCCGACGCCGGAGACCGCGGCGCTCTTCTTCGCCACCTGGAAGCTCGGCGCGATCCTGCTCTCGATGTCGGTCCTCTACGGCGACGAGGGAATCGCCCACCGGGTCAACGACTCCGAGCCGCGGCTGCTGGTCACCGACGCCGCCAACGCCGCCCGCTTCGACGGCATCGAGGGACCGCGGCTGCTGGTCCTGGAGCCGTCCCTGCTCGCCGCCGAGAGCGACGCGTGGGAGACGGTCGACACCGCCGCTGAGGACCCGGCCCAGCTCTATTACACGTCCGGCACGACCGGGCTCGCCAAGGGCATCGTCCACGCCCACCGCTATCTCCTCGGCCACAACGAGTTCGAGTTCTGCCACGAAGTCGAGGCCGGTGAGCGCTTCCACGGCATGGGCGAGTGGGCCTGGGCGGCGGGCATTTGCCCGCTGCTGGGGCCGTGGCGGCTTGGCGCAACGCAGCTCGTCTACCAGCGCCAGGGCGGCTTCGACCCCGGAAAGCAGCTCGACTTCCTCTCCCGCCACCGGGCCGCCAACGTCTTCGCGACGCCGACTGCGATCCGCTCGATGATGGCGATCGAGGACGCCGGCGAGCGCTATCCGCAGAGCTTCCGGATCGTCTGCTCGGCGGGGGAGCCGTTGAATCCGGAGGCGATCCGCTGGTTCCGTGACCAGTACGGGATCACGGTGCTCGACTTCTACGGGTTGACCGAGTCCTACCCGCTGTGCGGCAACTTCCCCTGGATGGAGGTGCGCGAGGGCTCGATGGGCAAGCCGATGCCGGGCTGGGACGTCGCGATCCTCGACGAGGACGAGAACCCGGTCGCGCAGGGCGAGCGTGGCGAGATCTGCCTGCGGGCGCGCTCCAACCCGCATTACCCGCTCGGGTACTGGCGCCAGCCGCAGGCCTCCGAGGAGACCTTCGGCGGCGAGTGGTTCCACAGCAAGGACGCGGCGCGGACGGATGAGGACGGCTACGTCTGGTACGAGGGCCGGGCCGACGACGTGATCATCGCCGCCGGCTACCGGATCGGGCCCTTCGAGGTCGAGTCGGTCTGCCTCGAGCACGCCGCGGTCGCCGAGGCCGCGGTCGTCGCCTCGCCCGACGAGCGCCGCGGCTCGGTCGTCAAGGCCTTCGTCGTCCTCGCCGCGGGGAGCGAGCCCAGTGACGAACTGGCGGAGGAGATCAAGGCGTTCGTCCGCGACCGCCTCTCCGCCTACGCCTACCCGCGCCGGATCGAGTTCACCGACGAACTGCCGAAGACCCTGACCGGCAAGATCCGCCGGGTAGAGCTGCGCCAGCGCGAGTACGAGCAGGAGCAGCAGTAGCGTGAGCGGCGCCGCCGGCCGACCGCTCCGCTTCCTCGTCGCACCGGACTCCTTCAAGGGCACGATCGATGCCCCAGACGTGGCGCGCGCGATCGCCGCCGGGTTGGCCGAGGCTGGCGCCGAGGCCGACCTCTGCCCGGTCGCCGACGGTGGGGAGGGAACGGCGGAGGCGGTTCGGTCCGCGCTCGGGGGAAGCGTCCGCGAAGCGGCCGCCCACGATCCGCTCGGCCGCCCGCTAGAGGCCTCGTTCGTCCTCCTCGACGGCGGCCAGGTGGCGGTCGTCGACACCGCCGCAGCCTCGGGCCTGCCGCTCGTGGAGCCGGAGGAGCGCGACGCCGAGGCCGCCAGCACCTACGGGACCGGTGAGCTGATCGCCGCCGCGATCGAGGCCGGGGCGGGGACCGTGATTCTCGCCGCCGGCGGCAGCGCCACTACCGACGGCGGCGCCGGCGCGACCCGGGCGCTGCGTGAGCGCGGCGGCCTCCGCGGGGCACGGATCGAGATCCTCTGCGACGTCGAGACGAAGTTCGAGGACGCCGCGCGCGTGTTCGCGCCGCAGAAGGGCGCCGACGAGGCGGCGGTCGCCCGCCTCGATATGCGCCTGCAAGCGCTCGCGGCCGAGCTCCCGCGCGATCCGCGCGGGGTGCCGATGACGGGCTGCGCCGGCGGTCTCTCGGGCGGGCTCTGGGCCACGTTCGACGCCGAGCTACGGCCGGGCGCCGACTACGTGCTTCAGCTGCTTGGCTTCGAGCGTCGGCTGGGGGAGGCAGACGCTGCGATCAGCGGCGAGGGCCGGATCGACTCCCAGAGCCTGGAAGGCAAGATCGTCGGCCAGATCGCCAAGGCCTGCGCCCGCGCCGGGCGCGACCTCTACGTCCTCGTCGGTCGCGACGAGCTCGACCGGGCGTCGATCGGCGAGCTCCCGATCCGCGCGATCCGCGAGGCCGGTACCGTCGAGGCCCTGCGCGCCGCTGGCCGCGAGATCGCCGTGTCGCGCTCGCGACATTGACCACCCTCAGGCGGGGCCAATGTCGCGAGCGGCCACCTACTCTTGTTTCGACGCCTCGATCGAGCCCTGGATCGCGGCGATCAGGGTCGCCGCCACCCCGGCCGCCATCGAGCCGGCGATGATGTCGGCGTGGTCGGGGCTGTCGGTCGCCAGGTCGACCAGCGCGTAGACCTCTCCGGCGAGCAGGATCGCGACCGTCATCAGGCTGAGGATCCAGTTGACGGGGCGGGCGCGCCAGCGGATCGCGCCGACCTCGATCACGTACCCGATCAGCAGCACCGGCAGGATCTGCGACGCCTGTTCCTGGAAGCTGAGCGAGGCCGACTCGCGCGGCAGCGGCCAGGTGACGGCGACGAAGACGAGGAACGGGACGAGGAACGGGACCTGCGGCGCCGACCACTTGAGGAACTCGACGGCGAAGCGGCCGAGCTCGCCGAGGTAGGCGGTGGAGCGCCGCGGCCGCGGGAAGGCGGGCGCGTCCTCGCCGAAGATCCTCAGCCGGTAGATCGCGAGGGCGAGGACGGCGACGGTGGCGATCGGCGCCGCGATCACGCCGATCGCGGCGACGCCGATGCCGGCCAGCAGCGAGAGCACCGCCAGCAGCCCGGAAAGGACTGCGTTTCGCTCGCTGTCGCGCGGTCGCTCGTTCAAGCCCTCACCGGCGGACCACGCTACAAGCGGGTCCGGCTGTGGCTTCTCCAATCGGTCCCCGAGAGGGTCACTGGCGCCGGGGACCGCTGGGCTAGGTTCAGCCCATGGCCGAGACCGCCTCCGGCGAAGACCAGCTCGGGCTGCGCCCGCTGAAGGCGCTGACCCTCGACGAGCGGGTGATCAACCCCGACGACATTCCCTGGGTCCCGTACACCGACACGATCTGGGTCAAACCGCTGCGGCTCAACCGCAGGACGGGGATGTGGGCGAACCTGACCAAAGTCGTCGGCGGCGGCCAGGTCAACCGCCATTACCACGTCAACGGCGTGATCGGGTACGTGCTCGAGGGCAGCTGGTACTACGCCGAGAAGGACTGGGTCGCGCGGCCGGGGATGATGGTCTGGGAGCCGCCCGGCGACGTCCATACGCTGATGAGCGGTGAGGAAGGGACGATCACCCTGTTCCAGCTCGAGGGCGCGCTGCTCTACGTCGACGAGGAAGACAACGTGGTCGGCTTC
The DNA here is from genome assembly GCA_035509895.1 of Solirubrobacterales bacterium. Lineage (GTDB taxonomy): Bacteria > Actinomycetota > Thermoleophilia > Solirubrobacterales > 70-9 > VAYN01. Next base: position 13,172 of record DATKIA010000107.1, on the reverse strand, counting down.
GACGACGTCCTCAACCACACCAAGACCTACCACGACTACTGCGCCTCCCAGGGCATCGAGCCCGTCGACCTCGACTACTGACTCGCCGAGGTTGCGTTTTGCCTGCCATGCACAGGCAAAAGGCAACCTCGATGGGGGGTGGGCGCTTTGAGGGGTGACGAGCTGTTCGATCGCGCGGTGCGGGAGCGGGCCGGGGATCGGGCGTTCCTCTATTTCGACACGGCGATCGGGGTCGGCGAGGCGGCGGCGCGGGCGCGGGCGCTGGCGGCGGCGCTGCGCGGCGAGCTCGGTCTGCGGGCCGGTGACCGGGTGGCGCTGATGCTGCAAAACGTGCCGCAGTTCCCGATCGCGGTCCACGCCGTCTGGCGCTGCGGTGGCGTCGTCACCGCGGTCAACCCGATGAACAAGGAGCGCGAGCTGCGCCATCAGCTGACCGACTCCGGGGCGCGGATCGTCGTCTGTCTCGAGTCGCTCTACGGAGTGGTGGCGGCGGCGCGCGATGGGACCGCGGTCGAGCACGTGATCACCGTCTCCGAGCTCGACCTGCTCGACAAGGTGCCGGCGGCGCTGGCCGGCCACGAGCGGATCGAGTGTCCCGGCGCGCTTTCGTTCGCGGAGCTGACCGAGGTCGAGGGCGGGGGAGAGGCGGCTGAGGTCTCGCCCGACGCGCCGGCACTGATCACCTACACCTCGGGCACGACCGGGCTGCCGAAGGGCGCGATCAACACCCACCGCGCCGTGATCCACAACGCCGAGGCGATGCGGGACTGGGGCTCGCTCGGCCCCGGCGACGTCACCGTCGCGATGGCGCCGCTCTTTCACATCACCGGCCTCGTCTGCCACATGTCGACCGCCCGCGCCAGCCGCACGCCATTGCTGCTGCTCTACCGCTTCGACGCCGGCGAGATCCTGCGGCTGATCGAGCGCTGGCGCGGCAGCTACGTGATCGGGCCGCTGACCGCGTTCATTGCGATGCTCGACCACCCGGAGATCGGCGGGCGCGACCTCTCCTCGCTGACCAAGGTCGGTAGCGGTGGCGCCCCCGTCTATGCCAGCGTCGTCGAGCGCTGGGAGGCGGCGACCGGCGCCTACATGCACAACACCTACGGCCTGACCGAGACGGCGGCGCCGTCGCACCTGGTTCCGTTCGGGACCCGCGCCCCGGTCGACCCGGAGACCGGCGCCCTCTCGGTCGGCAAGCCGATCGCCGACACCGAGTCGCGGGTGGTCGCGGTCGACGGCGGCGGCGAGACGGCGGCCGGGGAGGAGGGGGAGATCCTCACCCGCGGACCGGGCGTCACCCCCGGCTACTGGCAGCGACCGGAGGAGACGGCGGCGGCGATCGAGGACGGCTGGCTGCACACCGGCGACGTCGGCAAGCGCGACGCGGACGGCTGGTTCTACCTCGTCGACCGGATCAAGGACATGATCAACGTCTCCGGCTACAAGGTCTGGCCGCGCGAGGTCGAGGACGTGCTTTTCACCCACCCGGCGCTGGCCGAAGCATCCGTCATCGGCGCACCCGACTCCTACCGCGGTGAAGTGCCGGTCGCCTACGTCGTCCTCCGCGCCGGCGCGGTCGCTGGGGAGGACGAGGTGATCGCCCACTGTCGCGAGCGCCTCGCCGTGTACAAGGCCCCACGCCGCGTCGTCTTCGTCGCGGAGATCCCGAAGACGCTGACCGGCAAGGCGCTGCGTCGCGAGCTGCGCCAGCGCGAGCAGTGCAGGAAGGTCTAGTTGCCGGTCGACTGCAGCGCGGTCACCGTGTAGTAGCCGACCAGATAGAGGTTGAGGCCGTCGGAGATCATCGGCGTGTAGCCGGCCTGGCGCAGGAAGAAGACCTTGCGGTGGTCGCGGACGTCGATGCCGACGGTTTTCCGGGTCTTGAAGCTGGAGGTGAAGACCGTGTGGCCGATCACCGTCGCCGAGCCCGGCACCGGGCCGCCGACGTCGTACTTCCAGCGCGGCTTGCCGGTCATCGCGTCGAGGGCGTAGAAGATCCCGTTTTCGGAGCCGACGTAGACGGTCGGCTTGGTGCCGGCGACGGCGGCCGGGGCGGGGGAGCCGTAGACGGAGGCGCCGGTCGGGAAGGACCAGTCGACCTTGCCGGTCTTTTCGTCGAAGGCGTAGATCGTGCCGTCGTCGCGGCCGACGTAGACGCGGCCGAAGGAGATCGCCGGCGAGGAGAAGAAGCCGCCCTTGCCGAACGGGGCCACCTTGCTGGTGTTGGTGCGCCAGATCGGCTTGCCGGTCCTGGCGTCGACCGCGTAGACGGAGCTCTGGTAATCGGCGACGTAGATGCGGCCGTGGTCGTAGGAGGGGCTGGCTTTGATCGCGCCGGGGGCGGAGAAGGTCCAGCGGACGTGGCCGTCGGCGATGTCGACGGCGAGCAGCTCGGCCTTGTCGGTACCGACGTAGAGGGTGTCGCCGACGACCAGCGGCGAGGATTCGAGGTGGGAGTGGGTGTCGTGGATCCAGTCGACGTGGCCGTCGCCGGCGTCGACCGAGATCAGGTAGCCGCCAAGGCTGGCGTAGTAGACGTGCCCTTCGTGGTAGGCGGGGCCGGTGACGGTCAGCGGCGCCCCGTGCAGGTTTTCCTTCGTCTTCCGCTCCCAGATCACCTTGCGGTCGCTGAGCCGGATCGCCGCCGGGTTGCCGTACTTGTTGACGACGTAGGCGACCCCGTTGGCGATCGCCGGCGGGAACTCGATCAGCGCGTGCGTGTTGAACGACCAGACCTGCTTGAACGGCGGTTCGAGCGGCTTTTCCGGTTCCGGCAGGTAGTGCGTCCGCTGCGGCACCCGGCCGAAGAACGGCCAGTCGTCGGGGCCCGTTTCGGTTTCGACCGCCGCCTTGGCCGGCGTCGGCGAGTCTCCCGCGGCTGGAGGGCTGCCCGCCGCTGACGTGCCGTCGCCCGAGGCGCCGCAGCCGGCGAGAGCGAGCACGGCCACCAGGCCGAGCAGCGCAAGCAGACCTCTGGCCGGCGAGTTGATCCGAAGAGCCATGCCTCTCCTTCGGTTGTCATCGGCCTCCCTTTAGACCTTCCCCAAAGCGGCGGACGAGAATCGAACTCGCGTCATCAGCTTGGAAGGCTGAGGCTCTACCGTTGAGCTACCGCCGCGCGCAAGGGGAGCCTAGCCGCCGTCGCCCGATTTCGTCAGAATGTCGGCACACCCCACGGGGAGTGGCGCAGTCTGGTAGCGCACTCGGCTGGGGGCCGAGCGGACGCAGGTTCAAATCCTGTCTCCCCGATACAGATCGAGTCCCTAGGGGCGAACGCGGATGATCGTCTTGCCCTTGACTCGTTCGGGCGGATTCAACGCCGCAGCGGCATCGTCGAGGGTCGCGACGTTCCCGATGACCGTTCGCAATCGTCCGTCTCGCACCCGCTGGACGATCTCACCCAGCTGGGCGCGATCGGCCTCGACGACGAAGTCGGTTGCCAGGCCGTCCGCGGGCTGCGCCTCCGGCGGGCCGGCGATGGTCACCAGCGTTCCTCCGGCACGAACCACGCCCGCGGACCGTCTCCCGATGTCGCCTCCGATGACGTCGAAAACCAGGTCGACCTCGCCGACATCTTCCATCGATTCGTTGTCGAGGTCGAGGAACTCTTGGGCGCCGAAGTCGAGCGCCGTCTGGCGGTCGGCAGCTCGTCCGCTGCCGATGACGTAGGCGCCGGCCTCTCGGGCGAGCTGCGTCACCATCGAGCCGACTCCGCCGGCGGCGCCGTGTACCAGGATGCTCTGCCCCGCCCGGAGGCGGCCGTGCTCGAACAGTCCCTGCCATGCGGTCAGACCTGAGATCGGCAGGCTCGCGGCCACCGTGAAGTCGACGTCACCGGGCAGTGGCGCGAGGTTGCGCGCCTCGACGGCCACGTACTCGGCGAGAGTGCCGTCGCGGGTCCAGTCCGTGAGGCCGAAGACCCGCTGGCCCACCGACAGACCCCGGGTGCCGTAGCCGAGGGCGCGGACCACACCGGCCAGCTCATGGCCGGGAATCGAAGGCGTGCGGTCGCGGCCGAGGCGATCGGTCCAGGTCGAGGGCCAGGTGAGCTCTCCCGGCGTGAATCCCGACGCATGAACCTCCACGACGACGTCGTTCAACGCCGCCCCTGGCTCGGGCCGTTCGACGAGCGTCATCCCGGCAGTTCCCGCGGTCTGATCCGTCACCACAATCGCCTTCATCCGGCACCTCCCTGTTTCGAGTTCTTGTCTCCTAGTCCGACCCGTCGCGGACCCGCCCGTAGCGCTCGTAGATCACGCGCGAGCCAAACGTCCTGGTCTCGATCAGCTCCAGCGAGACGTCTTCGGTGACCGGCGGCAGGTATGGCGTGCCGCCGCCGACGGCGACCGGATAGCGGAATATGCGGAACTCGTCGACGAAGCCGAGCTCGATCGCCGCCGCGGCCAGGCCGGCGCCGCCGATGGAGAGGACCTTGTCGGTCGCGTCGAGCGCCGCAGTGATCTCCTCGGTCACCGATCCCTCGGCAAGCCGGGTATTGCCCTGGACGCTGTCGAGCGTACGACTGAAGACGACCTTCGGGAGCGCGCACCAGACGTCGGCGAACTCGGTTCTGGCCTCGGTGTCGCGCAGCGACGGATCCGTTTCCCAGACCAGCATCGCTTCGTAGAGCCTGCGGCCGAGTAGATAGCCGCCGAGCTGGCTTACCTCCGCGAGGTGAAACCGAAACAGCTCCTCGCTGGGGGGAGTCCAATCGAACCCGCCCTCGCGGTCGGCGATGAAGCCATCCACCGAGACGCTCATCGAGTAGATCAGCATGGCCTTTTACTTTGACACCGGGTTCTTCGCGATAGCTTCCACGCCGCGATGGAAAAGAAGGACACCGCGGCCACCACGGCGGGGATGAAGCCGGCGGGCTACTACGACGCCCACTCGGAGTATCAGCGGCGGGTTCTCGAGGCGGGGGAGGCCGCGATCGAAGGGATGGTCGGCGAGGTCCCTGCCGAGGGGATCGACGGCGCCCTCGCGATCGCGCGGCGCCGCTCCGGAAGTGGTTCGCGACGCGTTCTTCGCTGAGTTCGAACGGGCGACCGCCGCCGATCCCGATCTCGGCCGCTACGAGGCCTTCATTCTCACGCTCGTCTTCGCCCGGCTCTAAGTCGGGGGCCGCGAGGTGCTAGATGGAGCTGCGATCCGGATCGCCGACGGGGAGGGGTTGGAACCAGGAGATCTCCCTTTCCGTGGCGAGCAGCCCCTCGATCGCGCGGTTCAGCTCCTGGACGGAATCTGCCTCACCGTGATCCTGCCAGTGCTCGAACGTCTCCCACTTCCCGATCTGCATGAATTCGCCGTTTGGCCCGGTATGCAGCGCGAGCAGCAGGCAGCCTGACTCGGAATGGGTCGCGGTGGTCACCCGCTCCAGCGCGGCCCGCACCTGCTCACGCGCCGCCGGTTTCGGGACGAAGGTCGCGACGGCGACGATCGGGGAGGTCGTCGAAGGCCGCTCCACGGCCAGGATCATCCGCTCTGTCAGTGGCGCGGACCAATCGAAAGATTCGATCGCGTGATCGACCCCTTCATAACCGGACGTTGACCCGATCTGCCTGGCGCGTGGGAAGATCGCTCCGTACCGGTCAGCCGGACCGGACCTCGAGTGAAGGAGAAGCTGGAATGGCCGATCAACCGAACGTCCTTCTCGTCCACGGGGCCTGGGCCGATGGATCCTGCTGGAGCGCCGTGATCGAGAAGCTCCAAGCCAAGGGCTACAACGTCATCGCGCCGCAGTTTCCGGAGACCTCGACCGAGGACGACGTCGCGCGCCTGCGGCAGGCCCTCGCTCGGCTCGAGGGCCCGACGGTCCTCGCTGGCCATTCCTACGGTGGCCAGATCATCACCGCGCTGGGACCCGACGCGCCGAACGTCGTCGGCCTGGTCTACGTCGCCGCGTTCGGAATTGACGAGGGCGAGTCCCTGGGTCAGCTGCTCGGCGGTGGGCCGCCGACCCCGGCCTTGGCCAACCTGATCGTCGATGAGCAGGGGTTCGGGTGGCTTCCCGAGGAGGACTTCGTCGGTCACTTTGCCAGCGATTTGGACCCGGCTGCGGCGCGCGTGCTCTACGCGGTCCAGCAGCCGATCTCGCTCAGCACCTTCGAGTACACGATGGGAGTCCCGACCTGGAAGTCAGTCCCATCTTGGTTCGTCGTCGCCGCCGAGGACGAGGCGATTCCGGCCGACGCCGAGCGCCAGTTCGCCGCCCGCATGGGGGCGACGACGGTCGAGGTCACCGCCGGCCATCTCGTGATGGTCACCAACCCGGACGTCGTCGTCGACCTGATCGAGCAGGCGGCCGCGGCGTAGAGTCGCGTCGTCGATGTAGACAATAAGTTCCGGCCAACCTGTCATCCTGCGGGCATGGCCAGTTCGGCAGAGGAGATGGCGGGGATGCAGATGGTCGCGGCACCTGCGATCGAGAGGCGGATATTCGTCATTCGCGGTCGCCAGGTGATGCTCGACGAGGACTTGGCCGACCTTTATGGAGTGGCAACGAAGCGGCTGGCTGAGCAGGTCAAGCGGAACCTCGAACGCTTCCCCGGAGACTTCATGTTCCAGCTCGATAAAGATGAGGCCGCGGCTTTGAGGTCGCAGATTGCGACCTCAAACGCAGGTCGCGGTGGGCGTCGGTATGCCCCCTATGTCTTTACCGAACAGGGCGTTGCGATGCTCTCCTCCGTCTTGCGGAGCAAGACGGCCATCGCCGTGAACATCGAGATCATGCGGGCGTTCGTCGAGTTGCGCCGCATCGCCAGCTCATACGCGGCGCTTGAAGAGCGGCTCGAGAGTCTCGAGCGCGAGATGACAGCGCGACTCGACCAGCACGACGAGCAACTGGCGCAGATATTCGAGGCCCTGCGTCAGTTGATCGCGCCGCCTGACCGAGAGAAGCACCCGGTCGGCTTCAGGGTCCGCGCGGACTGAACTTCAGCCGCGGACGCGGAACTTCTGGGCGGGGTTCGGGTCGCCGTTGGGGTCCTGGATCAGGTTGGCAGCGATCGTGACGCCGGTGAGCCTCGCTCCGCGCGGGAGCCGGGCCAGGCAGAGGTCGTGCATGTTGTCGGCGTTGAACGAGCTTTCGTGGTCGTGGAGATCGGCGACTTCGAGCGGGGCCTTCGCGAGCGTCTTGCCGTTCGGCAGCCTGTAGAGAGCGCGGTAGGAGGCGGTGACCGCGGCGCCGACCTCTTCCCCGCTGGGGTAGGCGGTGAGGCCGTTGGACCACATCACGCGGACGAAGGCCTTGCCGACCGCGCAGCGGTTCTGGTCGCCACGGTAGATCGAGGGCATCAGCGTCCAGGCGTCGACGATGTACGGGCCGCCGGACAGCGGGTCGACGCCGGCTTTCGGCAGGCGCTTGATCTTGTGCCACTTGGGCGCGCCCGGGGCTTTGCCCTGCAGCGCGCCGACGACGCGGATCGCAACCGGGGTCGGGCCGCTCGCTGCGTCGCCGAAGTCGCCGATCAGGTTCACCGTCTGCGCCTCGTCCGCCTCGTTCGGCGGGAACTGGAGGGCGCAGGTGGGTTTCGCGACGGTGCCGTCGCTGCGGACGATCCGGAAGTCGGTGGGCTGGATCGAGGCGCGGCGAATGAACCAGTTGAAGGTGGTCGGGATGTTGTCGAGACCCTGCGTCCCGTTGGGGCAGCCGACCGCGTTTTCGGTGCCCCAGGACGCGCTCAGAATCTTCGGCTGAGGACGCCCGATCGACCCGGCGGCGGGCTGCAGCTCGGCGTTGATGTTGGTGACCTGCTGGCCTTCGCCGATCGGGATCAGCGTCGCCGGGCCCGGGGTGGTCACGTTCCGCCAGTACTGGGTGACCAGCTTCAGGCCGCTTTCTCCGCTGCTGAAGCTGACCCGGTACTTGCCTTCCGGCAGGCCGGTGACTTCGTAGGAGCCGTCAGCCTTGGATTGCTGGCACTGGGTGAAGTTTTCTTCTTCTTCGATCTCGGCGTTGGCGCAGACTTCGATCCCTTCGACGTGAGTGCCGCCCGGCGCCACGCTAACCACCCCTTCGATCCAACCCGGTTGCGCGAATTCCGCTCCGGCGCTAGCGGGTAGCGCCAGGACGACGGCGAGAGCGCCGGCAACCAGCCACCATCGCCGTATCAGCACTTGCTATTTCGCCTTGCTGAGCGACAGACCGCGGGTCTCGGTCTGCATGGGGCTGGGCCGTTTTGGCTCTGGCGGTGGAGTGGGCGGTGCGGTTGGGACCATGGACAAATCTTATGGGGTTGACGCGATGGCGACGATCCACAGGACCACCTCAAGGGCGAGGAGCCCGCAAGCGATCTGGAAGAAGGCGGCGAGCTGCTCGAGGCCGCGTCGGTTGGTGGAATAGCTGTCATGCATGTGGAGAGAGAGGTCACGGTGCAATTCGTCGATCGGCGCCGGCTTCTCGGACTCGATGTACGTCTGGATCACATCTCGCGGGTTCGCCGTGAACTCCCATCGTCGCGGCCAGAGGATGCCCAGCGAGACGACGGCGACACTGACGAACACAGCCAGAGCGAGCCAGGCGGTCCACGGGGAATTTCCCCCTTGAAGGGCATGCGCTCCCAGGAAGGAGGTCGTAATTGCAGCGGCCGACAGTACGAGCCCGGCCCGGGTCCGGAAGCTGTCGATGACTGACTGCTGCTCTGAAAGCGCTCGAACGGCCTCGTCGTAGGCAACGCGATAGAGAATGTCTTTGTCTGCGGTCGACACCTCGCCAGATTGGCACTTGGAGAGGTCGGAACGGGCGGCGGATGTGGTCGGTGTAACGCTGGCGAAGATCCGGACATGAACCAGTGATGGCCCGTAATACCGCCGAGGAGGCGCTGCCCCGTGAGCTCGCGGAGGTGCGGTTCTCGCAGCTATATCGCGATCACGAGCGCGAGATCCTCAGGTATGCGCTGCGGCGCAGCCCTGATCCCGAGGACGCGGCCGACGCCGTCGCGGAAACCTTTCTCGTCGCCTGGCGTCGGCTTGCCGACGTACCGCTCGGGGACGAGGCGCGGCTCTGGCTCTACGCGACGGCGCGGCGGGTGCTAGCCAACCACAGGCGCGGCGTCGGGCGGCGAACGCGACTGGCGGAGCGGCTGCGCGAGGAGGTGCGGCGGCAGATCCCGGCGCAGCCGAGCCCAGAGCGTCGCGGCGTGCTCGAAGCGCTGGCCGGGATGAATGACGGCGACCGGGAACTGCTGATGCTGGTCGGCTGGGAGGGGCTGACTCCGAGCCAGGCGGGGCGGGTGCTGGGCATCTCGGCGATGACCGCGCGGACGCGGCTGCACCGGGCGCGCCGTCGCCTGCGGACGCGACTTTCCGACGAGGCGGGGAGACCGACGAGCGAGATCGAGGTGGGTGAAGCGCAATGAGGGTGGACGAGATCGACCGAGAACTGCAAAGAGTGGATCGGGCGCCGGCGTCGGTGATGGACCGGCTCGAGCTCGGGCCGGCCGAGGCTGCCCTGCTCGAGGCGATCGTCGCCGAGCCCGCCGCCGAGGGCGCTCCGGATGGCGTTGCCCTGCCCTGGCCGAACGCGCGCCGCCGTCGCCTCGGCCTGCTCGGCCTGGCCGGGACGGCTGCAGCCGCGATGGCGGTGGCGGTGCTGCTCCTGTTTGGCGGCGGCGCCTCGAAGTCGCCGTCCGAGGCCTATGGCGCCGAGGTCGTCCGCTTCGCCGAATCGACGCCGCTGCTGCTGCTCGAAGGCCCGAGCTGGCGGGTCCAGAACGTGACCCAGCAGAAGAACGGCGACGGCTCGATGGAGTTCGTCACCGGCAAGCCGGTCCCCTACGAAAGGCTGACCATCAGCGGCAAGGACAAGACCAGGCTGTACGTGTCCGGGATGTTCCCGCCGGCGGTCCGCCAGCGGAAAGTGGAACTGAACTGGCGCCGTGGCTCGGTGCCGGAGTGGGTCGCGGCGATTCGCCAGATGCCGCATCCCCACGGTCAGCTCTGGGTCAAGGCGCCTGTCTTGGAAACGACGGCTGACGTCGACACGCGGGCCGAGCCCTACGTCAACCAGGGCGGCCCCGGCAACCGCCAGATGAACGCTTACTGGTCCGAAGGCGGCTACCTGCTTGAAATGCGAGCCGCGGTCCCGGACCTCGCCGCCTTCGAAGAACGCCTCGGCTGGCTGGCGAAGGTCGACTCCCAGACCTGGCTCGACGCGATGCCGGCGAAGGTCGTCAAAGCCGCCGACCACGACACCGCCGTGCGCGAAATGCTGAAGGGGATCCCTGCGCCGGCGACCTTCGATCCGAAGCGGATCCCGGACGAAGGGGTGACCACCAACCGCTACCAGGTCGGCGCGCGGGTGGCTGGGACCGTCTCCTGCCTCTGGTTCCGGCAGTGGGGCCAGGCCCGCCGGACCGGCGACAAGCAGGCCGAGGCCGAAGCCGTCAAGGCGATGGGGACTTCCAGGCGCTGGCCGATCCTGCGCGAGATGAACGCGGACGGCGACTATCCCGAGACGATCTGGCAGTTGTCAGCGGCGATGCCGAGCGGCTTCTGGGACTGGGGACCCCACCACTGGCGCTTGCTGCCCCACGCCGAAGGCCTCGGCTGCGCTCGCTGGGGCATCCCGGTCCTGCCCTGGAAGCAGCGGCGCCAGAACGAACGCGCGGAAATGACCGGCGGCTGATCATCCTGGCGTTAGGCCCGAGCGCTGCTCGGCGTTCGTGTCAACGCGCATTGGCGCGGAACCGCCCGGCCGCGATAATTTTCCAGCGTGTCCGTTCCGGTTCTCCTCGCTGTCGACGAAGACGAGCGTCTGCTCGGCGACGTCGAACGCGAGCTGAACGACCGCTACTCGCGCAGCTACCGGGTCGTCTGCGTCTCCTCGGCGGCCGAGGCGACGAGGGAGATCGAGGCGCTCGCGGCCGCGGAGGAGGACGTCGCCCTCGTCCTTGCCGCCCAGGAGCTCGGCGAGATGACCGGCAGCGAGCTGTTGGGCGAGGTGCGGAACCTGTACCCGCACGCTCAGCGGGGCCTGCTGATCGAGTGGGGCAGCTGGGGCGACGGCCGCACCGGCGAGGAGATCTTCCGGGCGATGGCGCGGCGCCAGATCGAGTACTACGTGGTGCGGCCCTCGCGCTCGCCCGACGAGCTCTTCCACCAGTCGGTTACGACCTTCCTGCTCGAGTGGGCCCACGCGCGGCGGCTGTCGCCGCAGACCGTCCACATCGTCAGCGACTCGTGGACCGGCCGGGCCTTTGAGCTGAGGGAGGTGCTCGGGCGCTGCGCGGTCCCACATGCGTTCGTCGCCGCCGACTCGCCCCGTGGCCGCGAGCTGGTCGAGGAGTCGGGCGACGCGGAGCCGCTGCCCCTGGTCGTCTTCCCGAACGGTGTGGTTCTCGCCGACCCGACCGACCTCGAACTGGCGGCCGCGACCGGCGCGACGATCGATCCCAAGCGGCGCGATTTCGACGTCGTCATCGTCGGCGCCGGACCCGCCGGGCTCTCGGCGGCGGTCTACGGGGCCTCCGAGGGACTGCGGACGCTGGTCATCGACGAGGGCGGGATCGGGGGACAGGCGACCTCGAGCTCGCTGATCCGCAACTACCTCGGCTTTCCGCGCGGGGTCAGCGGCCGCCGTCTGGCCGAGAGCGCCTACGAGCAGGCCTGGGTCTTCGGCGCCAAGTTCGCTTTCATGCACGACGCGATCTCGCTCCGGCGCGACGGCGACCGTCTCTTTCTCAGCCTCTCCGACGGCGGTGAGGTCAGCGCCCGCGCCGTCATCGTCGCCACCGGTGCCACCTACCGCCGGCTCGCGGTCGACGCGATCGAGGAGTTGAACGGATCCGGCGTTTTCTACGGCGGTCCCGCCTCTGAGGCGCCGGCGCTGGTCGGCCGCGACGTCTACGTGGTTGGCGGCGCCAACTCGGCGGGACAGGCGGCGCTGCACCTGGCCGAATACGCACGGCGGGTGACGCTCGTCGTCCGCGGCGATTCGCTCGCCGCCGGCATGTCGCACTACCTGGTGCGGCAGGTTGAGCGGGCGCCGAACATCGAGGTCCGACTCGGGACCGAGGTTGTCGACGGTGGGGGAGATGGCGAGCTGCAGAGCCTGGTCCTCCGCAACGGTGCCGAAGCTGCGACCGAGATCGTCAGGGCCGATGCGCTCTTCCTGATGATCGGCGCCCGTCCCAACACCGACTGGCTGCCGGGCGAGTTGTCCTTGGGCGACGGCGGTTTTGTTCGTACCGGCGCGGAGGCCGAGGGCAACGGCTGGCCCCTGGAGCGCAGCCCGCTCTCGCTCGAGACCAGCATGCCGGGCGTCTTCGCCGCCGGCGACGTCCGCCACGGCTCGATGAACCGCGTCGCCTCGGCGGTCGGCGAGGGATCGATCGCGATCCGGCTCGTCCACGAGCTCTTCGCGACCGAGTGATGTCGGGCTCGGCCGACCCGCGGCCCTCTCCGCTGGACACGGCGCCGCACACCTTCTTCGGCGTTCCCGCGGTGCACGAGATCGAGGATCTCAGCGCCGAGGTGGCGTTCCTGGGCGTGCCCTACGACGCTGGCACTCCGCAGCCGGGGCTGCCCACCGGTCAGCGCGCCGGCCCCGCGGCCCTGCGCGAGGCGGGCCGTGAGCAGTTCCTCTATCCCCGCCCGGCCGCCGCTGGGGAGGACCCCGGCGCCGAGGGCTGGTACGACGTCGAGACCGATCGCGACTACCTCGTCGGGGTGACGATGGCCGACCTTGGCGACGTCGCGATCCAGGGATCGGATACCGACGGCAATTACGCGCGGATGACCGCGGCGGCGAAGAGCATCGTCGAGCGCGGCGCCCTGATGGTCGCGGTCGGCGGCGATCACTCGATCAGCTATCCGCTCGGCCTTGGGGTCGCGGCGGCAGGCGAGTTCAACGTGGTCCACGTCGACGCCCATGCCGATTTCCTCGACGACCTCGACGGGGCGCGGCTGACCGGCGCCAGCCAGCTGCGGCGGCTGGCGGAGCTGCCATCGGTTGGAACCGTGAGCGCGCTCGGCCTTCGCAACGTCGATCGGTCGGAGGTGGACGGGCTGAGGGAGCACGGCGGGCGCTGGGCGACCAGCCTCGACCTGCTCGAGAGCGACCCCGAGGCGGTCGTCGCGAAAACGGTTCCCGAGGCCGACGCGCTCTACGTCTCGATCGACCTCGACGTCCTCGACGCCGCGATCACGCCGGGGCACTCGCTCCCCGA
>DATKIA010000106.1:0-17368 GCA_035509895.1 Solirubrobacterales bacterium | reverse complement strand
CGGCGAGGTCGCCGACCGGAACCGTGCAGAAGCGCTCGACCACCACCTCTAGGCCCGCGGCGGTCCCGGGCACCCCGCACGAAGCCGGCCCGACGTAGAACGTCTGCACCGTCTCGGCGTCGAAGTGGACCAGCACCGGCGCCAGCTCGGTCCGCCGCGCGATTCCGTCGAGGCCGGGCGCCGCCACGAAGAAATCGATCAGCGCCGTCTCCCCGCCACGGTGGACCATCATGTAGCCGCCGGCGCCGAAGCCGGTCAGCGGACTCTCGACGGCGAAGGAGGCCAGCACCGCGCAGACCGCGGCGTCGACCGCGTTGCCGCCCTCGCGCAGTACTTCGACCCCCGCCTCGGCGGTCAGCGGATGCCCAGCGGCGACGACCCCTCTCATGGGGCGCCCTCCTTAACCCGGGAGAAACTCTGGGACGTCGATGCCGAGCTCGGTCTCGCGACCGCGGCCCGCGGGGGCCTCTTTGGTGCGGCGGATCGTCGGCTCGGCCGAGCGGCGGGGAGTGCTCGGGCGACCGTCGAAGCGGGTGGCGACGACGGTGACCCAGATCTGGTCGGTGAGCTCGTCGTCGACGTTGGCGCCGAAGATGATGTTGGCATCGGGGTGGGCAGCCTCGCCGACGACCTTGGCGGCCTCGGAGACCTCGACCAGGGAAAGGTCGGAGCCACCGGTAATCGAGAGCAGGATCGCCCGGGCGCCGTCCATCGAAGTCTCCAGCAGCGGCGAGGAGATCGCTTTTTCGGCAGCGAGGATCGCGCGCTCGTCGCCATAGGCCATCCCGATCCCGAGCAGGGCGCGGCCGGCGTCGGACATGATCGTGCGGACGTCGGCAAAGTCGAGATTGATCACAGCGGGCAGCGTCACCAGATCGGAGATCCCCTGCACGCCCTGGCGCAGGACGTCGTCGGCGACCTGGAAGGCCTCGACCATCGAGGTCTGCTGATCGAGCACCTGCAGCAGGCGGTCGTTGGGGACGACGATCAGGGTGTCGACCTCGGCGGCGAGGTCCTCGATTCCCTTGTCGGCCTGGCCGCCGCGACGGCTGCCCTCGAAGCTGAACGGCTTGGTGACGATGCCGACGGTCAGCGCCCCGACCTCGCGGGCGAGACGGGCAACGACCGGGGCGGCGCCAGAGCCGGTACCACCGCCGGCACCGGCGGCGACGAAGACCATGTCCGAGCCCTTCAGCAGGCGCTTGATCTTGTCCTGCTCCTCGAACGCCGAGCGGTGACCGACCTCCGGGTCGGCGCCGGCGCCGAGGCCGCGCGTCTGCTCGTCGCCGATGTGGACGGTGACGTCGGCGACGCAGAGTTGCAGCGACTGCAGGTCGGTGTTGACGGCCATGAACTCGACCCCGGGGATGCGGGCGTCGACCATCCGGTTGACGGCGTTGACGCCGGCACCGCCGACGCCGACGACCTTGATCACCGGCTGGTGGGGCTCACCGGAGCCCGGCGGCTCGTAGGCCGGCTCCTCGCGCCCGTACCTGGGCGAACCGGGAAGGTAGTCCTCACGATCCACCCGCGGCCGCGGCTCCTCGGAGAAGACCCGTTTCAGCCGCTCGGGCGGGGTTTCGGAAGTGCTTGCGGGTTCGACGTCCTGGTCGTAAAGGGGGGACGCGACCTCAGGCTCGGGAGTCGGCTCCTCGGCCACGGGCTCCGGGGCCGGCGCGGCAGGCTGCGGGACAGCCTCCTCTTCCGACTTGCGGGCCTCGGCGGGGTCCTCGCGACCGTAGCGCGGAGCCTCCGGCGGATCCGCCGGGGCGTCATCGGCAGTCGAACGGAAAAGATCTGCGAGGGGACCCTCGCGCATGCTTGCGCGCTTGTTACGCCGTGCCATTCGCCAGGACCTCCTTCGCCAGCTCCCGGTAGTAGTTCGCGGCGCTGCTGCCGGAATCGTACTTGAGGACGCTCGCGCCTTTGACGGGCGCCTCGGCGAATTTGACCGCCTTGCGAATGCGGGAGTGGAAAACGAGGTCGCCGAAGTTCTCTTCGAGGATCTCCACCGCCTCCTTGGCGTGGACGGTCCGCGCGTCGAACATCGTCGGCAGGATGCCCTCGATCCGGACGTCGGGGTTGAGGTTCTCTTGGATCATCTTCAGCGTGTTCTGGAGCTGAACCAGCCCGCGCATCGACAGATACTCGCACTGAACGGGGACGATTATTTTGTTCGCCGCGGTCAGCGCGTTGATCGTCAGCAGACCGAGGCTTGGCGGCGTGTCGATGCAGACGAAGTCGTATTCGCCGGAAACTTCCTTGAGCGCCTTCTCCAGTGAGCGCTCGCGGCCGATCTTGGTGCTCATCGCGATCTCAGCTCCGGCCAGGTCGATCGAGGCGACGGCGATGTCGATCTCGCGCTTGACGATGATCTCCGAGATCGGGACGTCGTTGACGAGCACGTCGTAGAGGCTGGTCTCGACCTTGTCGGGGTCGATCCCCTGGCTCATCGTCAGGTTGCCCTGCGGGTCGAGATCGATGCAGAGCACCCGGTAGCCCTCCTCGGCGAAGGCGACGGCGAGGTTGAGGGTGGTCGTCGTCTTGGCGACGCCGCCCTTCTGGTTGGCGAAGGCGATCACGTCGGCGTGTTTGACCTGGGCCTCGCTCTCGGCCTCCCGCTCGGGCGTGAAGTCGTTGCGGCTGGGGGCGATCAGGTCGGATGCCTTCATCCGACCGTCGTCCTCCTCCTCGGACTCTGGCTCGGGCTCCTCGACTCGGGTCTCCACCTCGGGCTCGGCGTAACGCACCGCCTCGGCCACGGGCTCCGAATCAGGCTCGGCCTCGGACTCGGCCTCGGACTCGGCCTCCTCCTCGACGTGGTCCTCCTCGACGTGGTCGTCGACGGGACGCTCCGGCACGGCTTCCTCCATCCGCTGGAGCTCATCGAGAATCGGGTGTTCCTCCTCGACCACCACGGACGAGGCCTTCGGCTTCTTTCGGCTTAGAAATCCCATTGCGCGGATATTCGGATGGGGACCCGCTTTTCCTGCCAGTGATCGAAATTGCTAGGAATTGCCCGATACCCGAGCTCCTCGACAAGCGATTGGTGATCGTCACCGGCAAGGGTGGCGTCGGCAAGACGACGGTCGCCGTGGCGCTGGGCCTGCGGGCGGCGGCGGCAGGCAAGCGGACGATCGTCTGCGAGGTTTCCTCACAGGAGAACGCATCGCGGATCTTCGACCACACCGCCGTCGGCTTCCACGAGGTCGAGATGGAGGAGAACCTATGGTCGATCTCGATCGACCCCGACGAGTCGATGCGCGAGTACGTGCTGCTCCAGCTCAAGGTGCGGGCGATGCGCGACATGCTGTTCCGCAGCCGCATCTTCAACTACCTCGCCGCCGCCACGCCCGGCCTCAAGGAGTTGGTCACGATCGGCAAGATCTGGGAGCTCGCCCAGCTCGACCGCAAGGTCAAGTCCGGTCGCAAATACGACCTGGTGATCGTCGACGCCCCCGCCACCGGCCACGGCGTCGGCTTCCTGCAGACGCCGCGGACCTTCGCCTCGATCGCCCGCGTCGGCCCGATCCATTCCCAGGCCCTTCAGTTGGACCGCTTGATCACCGACCACGCGCACACCGGCACCGCGATCGTCGCCCTGCCGGAGGAGATGCCGGTCAACGAGACGGCGGCACTCGAGCGCGATCTGCGCGACGAGGTCGGCGTCGCCGTCGATCGCGTCTACCTCAACGGCCTCTACCCCGAGCGGTTCGGCAAGCCGGAGGCGGAGAAGCTCGCCGCGCTCGCCGAGAGCGAGGAGGGAGCGGCGCGGGCGGCGGCGCGGGCGGCGCTCTCCGAGCACGGCCGCGCCCGCTCACAGCGGGCCCAGCTGGCGCGCCTGCGGCGCCGGGTCGAGGCGCCGGTGAAAACGCTGCCCTTCCTGTTCGAGCCCGAACTTGGCGTCGAGGCGGCGCGGCGGCTCTCGCGGAGGCTCTCCTGATGCCCACCTTGGACGAGGTCCTGGAAGGCAAATCGATCTGCATCTGCGCCGGCTCCGGCGGTGTCGGCAAGACCACGACTTCGGCGGCGATCGCGGCCGGGATGGCGGCCCGGGGACTGAAGGTCTGCGTGCTGACGATCGACCCCGCCAAGCGGCTCGCGGACTCGCTCGGACTGAAGGAACTCGACAACACCGCCCGCCGCGTGGACCCGAAGCTGTTCGCCAAGCACGAGATCGAGGTGGACGGTGAGCTCTGGGCGATGATGCTCGACCCGAAGCAGACCTTCGACGAGCTGATCGCGCGCCAGGCGCCGGACGAGGAGTCCCGCGACCGCGTTCTCGAAAACCGGATCTACCAGCAGATCTCGAGCGCCCTCGCCGGCTCGCAGGAGTACATGGCGATGGAGAAGCTGTTCGAGCTCCACACCGAAGGCGACTTCGACCTGCTGGTCCTCGACACGCCGCCGACCCGCAACGCGCTCGACTTCCTCGACGCGCCGAAACGGCTGACCCAGTTCATCGAAGGCAAATCGCTGCGCATGTTCATGAAGCCGACCGGACTGGCGGCGAAGGTCGCCGGCCGCGGCGCCTCGGTCGCGCTCGGCATCTTCAAGCGGATCGTCGGCTTCGACCTGATCGCCGACCTGGCCGAGTTCTTCAACGCCTTCAGCGGCATGGTCGACGGCTTCCAGGCCCGAGCCAAACGTGTCAACAAGCTGCTCGCCGATCCCTCGACCTGCTTCCTCGTCGTCTGCGGACCGCAGGGCGAGCCGATCGACGAGGCCGTCTACTTCCACCGCAAACTGGTCGAGGCGAAGCTGCCCTTCGGTGGCGTCATCGTCAACAAGGTCCATTACCCGGCCGAGTGTCTGCGGACCGCCGTCGACGACTTGCCGACGGAACTGGCCGAGAAGCTCGGCGACGCCGACCTCGCCCAGCGCGTCGCCGCCAACTTCTCCGACTACCAGGCGCTGGCCGAGCGCGACGCCCGCAACATCGACCACCTCGCCTCAGAGCTGCGGACCAAAGGCGTGATCCGCGTCCCCTACCTCGACGAGGACGTCCACGACCTCGCCGGCCTGGCCGAGATCAACCGGTATCTCTTCGCAACTGGCGAGGAGCGGGTGGCGATGGCGGCGGGGCGGGCTTAAGAAGCGCCGCGGCGGGAGTACTCGAACTCCAGGTGGGAGACATCCCAGTCGGAGTCCGGGACCGGGAAGAGGTGACGGACGCGGGGGGTGTCGATCCGCTCGCGGTGCTGGATGTCGCGGTCGCTGTCGGCCGGCCATTCCAGTGAGTCGCCGGGGCGCGGGTCGGAGACCTCATCCAGCCAGGGCGTGGCCGTGATCTTGATCTCGTCTTCGGCCGGGACCGGCTCCATGATGCGGGTTTCCTGCTCCACGTCGTACTCGTCCTCCTCGCGTAGCTCGGGTTCGGGGATACGAAGCTCGGATGCGGTCGGTTCGGTGATCTGCAGCTGCGGCTCAGCGTCGAGTTCGGGCTCGGGCTCCTGCACGGAGACGGTGATCTCGGCATCGCCCTCCGCCAGGCCGGCGACGATCAGGTTCTCGTCGGCGGTGGCGCTGAGGTCGTTGCCGAGCTCGCCGAGGGCGGCGGCGCGGAGCAGGCGGCGGACGCCTTCCTCGGCCCAGCTCGCAACCTCGACGGCGTTCTGCATCGAGCGGCCGTTCATCGTCGAGCGCTCCAGCTCCAAGGTGTCCTCGACCCGTTCGCGGGCCTCGATCCGGTCCAGCTCACCGTCGACGGAGATCAGGGCGGCGGCCCGCATCGGCAGCGAGGCGCCAACCGGGCCGTGGCCCTCGAGCACGGCGCGCATCGCCAGCAGGTGGTCGCTGAGACCGTCGATCGCGCTCTCGCGCTCGCAGCCCATCTCGAACCGGCCGACCGCCCAGGTGAGGGCGGCGTCGGGATCGGGGCGGGACTCGAGCTCGCTCGCAAACTTGGACAGCTCCTCGGCCTCCGCCTCGCTGAGGCGGTAACCGCCGGGCCGCGTCGCCGGGGCACCGGTGGCAATCCGGCGCCAGCAGTCGGCGCCGGTGGGCGCGAAGGCGTAGGGCCCGAGGCCGACGCCGCCGCCCTTGAAGAGGCGCATGACACTGATCAGCTCGCGCAGCTGGTTGAGAGCCGCGTCGGCGCCTTCGCCGGGGTCCTGCTCGGCGACAGCCAGGTACTGCGGCTCCCAGGAGGCGCGGCCCATGCCCTCGCTGCGCATCGCGTCAACCGGTGCCTCGATCGAGTCGGCGCGAACGACCCGCACCCCGTGCGGCAGGTTCAGCCGCGGCGTCGACATCCGCAGGCCGACGATCGGGACGATGAGGACGTCGGCGTCGTCGGCCTCGCGGCCTTCGGCGTCGAGCAGCGAGAGCGCGTCCTCGAGCCGGCCGCGATCGAGCGCGAACCCGGTGCATCCCTCCCAGAGCGCAGCGAAGAAGGTGAGGATCATCAGCTCGGCCCGCTCGCTCGGGTCGGCGGGCACCGCCTCGCCGCGGGACTCGAGATAGGGAGCGGCGACGCCGGCCTCGACCGCCGCCTCGCGCGCCGGGGCGAAGCTCGGCAACGAGCGCAGCTCCTCGGCATGGTCGAGCACGTAGCGGCTGCTGAGCGGCACGTAGCTGTAGAAGGGCGAATCCTCGCCGGCATCGGCGGCGACGTCGAAGGGGACCTGGTCGCCGGCAGCGACGAGAGTGCTGAGCCGGGTCGCGACCTCCGTCGCGAGGCGCTTCAGGGCTTCGTTGAGCAGGAAGTCACGCACGTCCCAGGCTTCCGCCCGGCCGCCGGCCCTCCTGCGCCTGCACGAGGGCTTGCATAACGACGCCTGGACGTTTGGTCTAGACCGCGGCGGCGGTCTCGGACTCTTCGAAGAGCCAGCTGGCGCCGTAGGTCCGCATGTCCTCGATCAGCGGCACCAGGGCCCGGCCCTTCTCCGTCAGCGCGTACTCGACCCGGGGCGGAACCTCGGGAAACGTGTGCCGCTCAACAATTCCCTCGTCCTCGAGGGCGCGCAACCGCAGCGAGAGAGTGCGGGGGCTGATCCCCTCCAAAGACCGCTCTAGCTCGCAAAAACGGCTGCTCCCGTCGGCGAGGTCGCGGATCACCAGCAAGGTCCACTTGCCGCAGACGACTTCCGCCGTGCGGCAGACAGGACATTCTGAGTTGCTGGTCGCGCTCATCGGTTCAGATCCAGTGGCGGTCCGAAGATCTCGCTTCAACAAGTGTAGCCATGTGGCTTCACTAACTGAAGCTTTGGCGCAAACCCAGATCCCATCAGACATTTCTAGGTATTGCCGATTCAAGCGAGAGACGATGCGGTCGATTGGTCTTCGGTGAGGAACGGCCCTGCCGAAAAGCACCCGCGACGCGACAGCGGCTTCATCATGATCGAGGTCCTGGTCAGCGCCCTGGTCCTGGTCGTCGCCACCGCCGGGGTCACCGGGCTGATCGTCACCACGGTCTCGACCCAGGCCGAGCAGCGCCACGGCACCGAGGCCTACGCACTCGCCCAGGAAGATCAGGCGCGGCTCTCCTCGATGCAGCTGCCGCGTCTCAACCACCTCGATCAGACGCGGGAAGTCACCCTCAACCAGACCCTCTTCAAAATCCGCTCGACCGGTCTCTTCGTCAACGATCTCACCTCGACCCAGAGCTGCATCCAGGGGGCCACCGCCGACTACGTCCAGATCAGCTCCTCGGTCACCTGGCCCGGCATGGACAAGGGCGAAAAGGCCGAAATCGTCAGCATCGTCGCGCCGACCACCGGCTCGCTCGACCCCAGCCGCGGCGGCGTCGCGGTTTCGGTCACCAGCGAACAGAAAGTCGCGCGTCCCGGCGTCGAGGTGACCGGGACTGGCGGCGCCTTCTACGGGATGACCGACGCCGGCGGCTGCGTCGTCTTCCCCGACCTGCTCAAAGGCAACTACCCGGCGATCATCTCCGGTCAAAAAGCCGGGCTCGTCAACAAAGACGGGAAAAGCAGCGAAGAAGTCACCCTGCCGGTGCCGGAAGCCGAAATCAAACCGGTCGCGGCGCAGTTCGACTACCCGGGGACGATCCCGGTCGAATTCAAAACCCGGGTTGGCAGCACCTCCTCCTTCACGCCGGCGGCCGCCGACTCGATCGTCGCCAACTACACGACGATGACCGCGGCGAAAGTGTTCTGGACGCCGAACTCCGCCCGCGAACCGACCGTCAAAGTCACCCCCCTCTTCCCGTTCACCTCGCCATACATCCTCTACGCCGGCTCCTGCGCCTCCAACAACCCCAATCCGAGCGGCGAACCGAATCAGCCCGGCGCCCCGGCGGTCGCCAACGCCATTGCGCCCCCCGGCGGCACCGCGGCGCCGGTGACGATCCAGTTGCCGGCGCTCGAAATGCTGGTCAAAAACGGTGCCAGCGCGGTCGCGGGGGCGAAAGTCACGATCACCGACAAGACCTGCAAAGAAGCCAAAGGGCTGAGCTTGATGAAGCGGGTCTACACGACCAACAAAAGCGGGATGCCCAGCTCCAGTGAAAACGGGGTGGCCGAACAGGGTCTGCCGTGGGGGGTCTACGAAGCGTGCGCCTCGGCCAACATCTCCGGCTCGCTGAAACGGAAGAAAGTCACCACCGTCACGGTCAAGACCCTGACCGCGGCGACGACGCTCACCGTCGACCTGGGCAACAGCACGGGCCTCGAAAGCGGAGAATGCCCATGAGCCTGCGCCGGCTGAAGGAGGACCAGCGCGGGACGACGGTGATGGAGCTGCTGATCGGCATGTCGATGGGCACGATGGTGATGCTCGGGCTAACGACGATGGTCCTGCTCAGCATGCAGTCCACGGCCCAGGTGAGCAAGCGGGTCGACTCGACCCAGCGGGCGCGCCTGACGCTGACCCGCGTCGTCGACCAGCTGCACTCGGCCTGCATCGCGCCGAAGATCTCGCCGATCCAGAAAGAAAGCACGAGCACCGTGCTCCGTTTCGTCCACGCCAACGGCGCTGCGGTCAGCCCGGTGCCAACGCTCAGCGTGATCTCGCTCAGCGGCGGCAACCTGACCCAGACCGACTACGCCTGGAAAGAAGGAAACGCGCCGTTCTGGACCTTCAAAACGACCCCGACGGGGACGACCACGCTGATGACGAAGGTCAAAGCGATCCCGGGCAAGGCGGTCTTCTCCTACTACGGCTACTCGCTCGGGTCGCTGAGCGAAACGGCCTTCGCGGCGCCGCTGAGCGAAGTCGACGCCCTGCACACGATCCAGGTCGTGGTGGCGCTGATGACGGCGCCGCAGAAAGGCGAATCGGCGAACGAAGCCGACCCGACCCGGATCCAGGACGGCGTCAGCTTCCGCCTCTCCTCCCCCTCCTACAACCCGAACGCGCCGAGCCTGCCATGTCAATGAGGAAGCGAAACAACGAGGGCGGCTTCACGATGATCTCGGTGATGCTCGGGATGTCGCTGGTCGTCGCCGTCTCGTTCGTCGCCGTCGCCGCGGTCACCGGCGACATCCACCAGAGCCGCAACGACCTCGACCACCGGCGCGCCTTCGAGGCGGCCCGGGCCGGCGTCAACGACTACGTCTACCACCTGCACAAAGACACCGACTACTGGACCGACTGCGCCAACGTCTCGGGCCCGAGCGCGGTCAACCAGGTCGGCTCGACCGCCAAACGCCGGCTCGTGCCCGGCAAAACCGGCGGCAGCTACGCGATCGAACTGCTGCCGGCCGCGGGCCAGACCCAGTACACCGAATGCAGCACGACGAGCCCCGGCGCCAGCATGCTCGAGCCGAGCGGTGTGCTGAAAGGGACCTTCCGCATCCGTTCGACCGGGTTCGTGGCGGACAGCAAAGTCTCGATCATCGCCACCTTCAAGCCGGCGACCTTTCTCGACTACGTCTACTTCACGCAGCGGGAGACCTCCGACCCCGTCACCTACGGCTTCCCCAATCCGTCGGCGGCGCTCGACGGGGCTTACTCCCAGTGCGGAAAAACGATCAAAGAAGGTCGCTACACGGCGCCGATCCCAACCACCAGCGAATACTGCGACACGATCTCGTTCGTCGAAGGGGACAGCATCAAGGGACCGATGCATACCAACGACGCTTTCGTGATCTGCAAAAACCCGACGCTGGGGCGCGGCGCCGCCGACCCGGTCGAGGTCAGCTCACCGCCAAAAGGCTGGTACTCGACCAAAGAAATCCCCAACTCCGGCTCCTCCTGCGTCGGCACCAACTCGAACTTCAAAGGCACCTTCACCGCCAACGCCCCGGTGATCACGCCGCCGCCGACCAACAGCGAACTGAAGGTGCTGGCCGGGCTCAAATTCAAAGGGCAGGTCCGGATCTGCCTCAACGGCACGACGATCACGGTCGGGGGCGGAAAAAGCTGCACGGAAAACGTCCTCTACTCGGGCGCGCTGCCCACGAGCGGCGTCGTCTACGTCGAAAACGGGGTCTGCGAAACGATCTACTCGCCGTTCACCACCACCTATCCGGCGACCTCGGGCTGCGGCAACGCCTACATCCACGGCAACTACTCCGGCCAGCTGACGCTCGCCACCGAAAACGACATCATCATCGACGGCAACCTCGTCCACAGCGAAGAAGGCGTGCTCGGGCTGGTGGCCAACAACTTCGTCCGCATCTACCACCCGTTCTCGAGCGACACCACCTCGACCCAGACCGGCCACAACAAATGCAACTCCGGCTCGAACGGGGCGACCTCGATCAAAAACGTCCAGATCGACGCCGCGATCCTGGCGATCAACCACTCGTTCATCGTCGACCACTACGACTGCGGCGCCGCGCTCGGCACGCTCACCGTCAACGGCGCGATCTCGCAGAAATACAGGGGCGCGGTCGGCACCTCCGGCGGCAGCGGCTACATCAAGAACTACAACTACGACGACCGCCTGCAGTACCTCGAGCCGCCGAATTTCATCGAGCCGAAACAGTCGGACTGGGTGGTGGGACGCGAGACGATCGAATGATTTGCAGCAGCAATTTCGCGCGGCCCCGGCGGGCTCAGGTTCGAGCCCGATTCTGTCGATTCAGAGGTTGAGGCGGTGGGCGTCCAGCGCCCCACCGCGTTCCCCCATGGCTTCGATACTGAAAAAGCGGAACAACGACTCCTCGCTGGTCGGCCTCGAGATCGAGGCCGGCAGCATCGGCGCCGCCGAAGTGCGGACCAACGGCTCGACGCAACTGGCGGCCTCGGCCTCGATCGCGATCCCGCCCGAGGCCTTCCGCGACGGCGAGGTGAGGGACCCCGAGGCGGTGGCGGCAGCGCTGGGCTCGCTCTTCGCCGAGAACAAGCTCGGGCGCCGCGTCCGGCTCGGGATCGCCAACCAGAGGGTCGTCGTCCGCACCCTGCGACTGCCGGCGATCGAGGACCCGGCAGAGCTCGACTCGGCTGTCCGCTTCACCGCCCAGGAGCAGATCGCGATGCCGCTCGAGCAGGCGGTGATCGATCACCGCGTGGTCGGCGGCGCCCCGGCGGCCGAGGGCGCGCCGCCGCAGATCGACGTGATCGTCGTCGCCGCCCGCCGCGACATGATCGCCGCCTCGCTGAAGCCGCTGCGCGACGCCGGTCTCGAACCGGTCGGGGTCGACCTTTCAGCGTTCGCGATGATCCGCGCCCTCGCCGGCGAGACCGGCCCCGATGTCGACGAGGCGACGACGGCCGAGTCGCTTGCCGCGCGCGGCGCGGTCCTCTACTGCAACGTCGGCGACGTCAGCAACCTGGCGGTGGCAAGGGGTAACTCATGCCTCTTCACCAGGGTCTCGCCGGTCGGCCTCGACGACATCGCCGAGAGCCTCTCGGCCCGCTCGCAGCTGAGCCCCGAACACGCGCTGATGTGGCTCCAGCACGTCGGCCTCTCGCAGCCGCCGGAGGCGATTGAGGGGGATCCGGAGGTCGTCGCCGCGGCCCGCTCCGCGCTCGAGACCGGCGCCGCCGCGCTCGTTGACGAGCTGCGGCTCTCCCTCGACTTCTACGCCGCGCAGGAGGCGGCGCTTTCAGTCGAGCGGATCGTCCTCTGCGGCCCCGGCGGCACGATCCCGGGCCTGGCCGAGACGATGGCGCCGGCCCTCGGGATGCCGCTCGAGGTCGGCCTGCCGGCCGCGCTCGCGAACCTCGACCCCGCCACCGCCGCGCGCCTCACCCTGCCCTACGGACTGGCCCTGGATCGGTAGCCGATGCGTCCCGTCAACCTGATCCCAAGCGAGGAGCGCCCCGGCCTGCGGCGGCCGCTGCGCGGTGGCCCGATCGCGTACGTCGTGATCGCCGCTCTGCTGGCCGCCCTCTTCGGCGTCACCGCCCTGGTCCTGACCGAAAACCAGATCTCCGACCGCGAAGCCGAAATCACCCGGATCCAGGGTGAAGTCGCCGCAACCGAAGCCCGCGCGCAGTCGCTGAGCGCCTACACCCAGTTCCACGCGGTGCGTGAACAGCGGGTGGCGACGGTGACGAGCCTCGCCGACAGCCGCTTCGACTGGGAGCGGGTGATGCGGGAACTGGCGCTGATCCTGCCTGGCAACGTCTGGCTCACCAACCTGACCGCGAGCGCCACCCCGAGCACCAGCGTCGCCGGCGGCAGCGAAGCTGGGCTGCGCACCGGCGTCGCCGGGCCAGCGCTGTCGCTGACCGGGTGCGCCCCAAGCCAGGAGGCGGTGGCGGGCTTCGTCCAGGCCCTGAAGGAGATCGACGGAGTCACCCGGGTCGGGTTCCAGGGCTCCTCCCTCGGCGGCGCCGGCGGCGCCAGCAGCGGCGGCTCGGGCGCGGCCACCTGCCAGACGAAGAGCTTCATCGCCCAGTTCGACATGGTCGTCGCCTTCGACGCGGCGCCGGTCGCGAGCGAAGCCGGTGCTGCCGAAGCCGTGCCGCCACCCGAAGAAGCTGCGCCGACGTCGAGCTCGGAAGGGGAAAGCTCGGAATGAAGAAGGCGAACCGGATGATCGTCGCAATGCTGGTGGTCGTCGTCCTGGCGGTCGGCTTCTGGATGCTGGTGCTGGCGCCCAAGCGTGAAAAATCCGACGAACTCGGCGAACAGGTGAGCAGCCTCAACGTCTCCCTCGCCGAAGCGCAGAGCCGCGAAGCCGAAGCGCTGACGGCGAAGCA
Organism: Solirubrobacterales bacterium; assembly: GCA_035509895.1. Taxonomy (GTDB): domain Bacteria; phylum Actinomycetota; class Thermoleophilia; order Solirubrobacterales; family 70-9; genus VAYN01. Next base: position 4,309 of record DATKIA010000106.1, on the reverse strand, counting down.
GGACTTCCCGACCGACTACCGGCAGCTGGTCGTGCTCGGACAGGCCGTTCCGGCGACCGACGAAACGTCGTCGCTGCTGGTCGAAATCCAGCAGATCGCGACCGGTTCGAAGCTGAAGTTCGAAAGCATCCAGCTGGCCGGAGGCGGCGAAGGCAGTGCCGCTCCGGCACCGGTGGCGCCCGTTCCGACCACCCCGAGCACGACCGAATCCCCTGGCGCCGTACCTGCTTCGGCGACGGTGCCCCCGACTGAGGCGGCCGCCTCGCTGCTGCCGCTGGGAGCGACCGTCGGCTCCGCCGGACTCGCCGTGATGCCCTACACCCTCACCTTCACCGGCGACTTCACGCACATAGCCGACTTCATCAAGCGGATCGACTCCCTGGTCGGCACGCACCACTCCGGGATCGGCGTCGACGGCCGCCTGATCACCCTCAACGGCTTCTCGCTCGGCCCCGACCCCCTACTGGACTTCCCCAACCTCAGCGTCACCTTCTCGGTCACGACCTACCTGATCCCGCCCGGTGAAGAACTCACCGCCGGCGCCTCGCCGACCGAACCGGCGCCGGTCGCGACCGAAGCCGGCGGCGAAGAAGCGACGACGACCTCAGAAGAAACGGCAGCGCAATGAACTTCCTGAAAAAAGGACCCGAGCTGAAACTCTCGGCACTGAAGGAGATCAAGGTCCCGGGATTCATCCAGGACGTCTACTTCGACCTCAAGGACCGGCACCTGCTGCCGATCGCGGTGATCCTCCTCGTTGCGCTATTCGCGGTGCCGATCGCGCTCAGCCAGTCCTCCTCCGAAGCGGAAGAACCGGCGGCAAGCGAAGCGGGTGCGAGTGCGAGCGTGAGCGTGAGTGGTGCCGAAACCCGCAGCGGCGAGCTGGTCGCCAAAGCGGCACCGGGGCTGCGCGACTACCGCCGGCGGCTGAACCACCTGCGGGCGAAGGACCCCTTCATCCAGCAGTACACGGGCAGCGGAGAAGGGTCGGGCACGGTGGAATCCTCGTCCGAATCGTCGGCATCCGGCGGCACGGAAGAAGGCACCTCCAGCGAATCGTTCTCGCCGGAAAGCTCGTACACGCCGACCGAATCCCCCTCCGGCGGCGAAGGCGGGGAACCGAATCAGAGCGGGCTCCGGTACTACTCCTACGCGATCGACGTCAAGGTCTCGGCCGGCGGCTCCGCAGAGGCGGGGGGCAAGGACGGCGAACCGGCCGTGCGCCGCAACCTGCCGGAGCTGACGATGCTGCCGAGCCGCGAGACGCCGGCACTCGTCTACATGGGATCGACCAAGGACGGCAAGAAGGCCCTCTTCGTCGTCTCCTCCGACGTCGACTCGGTCTTCGGCGACGCCAAGTGCGTGCTCGGCTCGACGAGCTGCCAGATGATCGCGATGGAGCCCGGCCTGCCCGAGACCCTCGTCTACGGCGGCTCCAACAAGACCTACAAGATCGAACTGCTGAAGATCCACCTGGTCGAGACCAAGGACCTCAACCGCGCCCCGCTCGGCAAGCCGAAGTCGAAGGACTCCGGAGAAGCAAAGCCCCACCCCCACGGCCAGCGCCTCGCCGTCGGTGCCGAAGTCGGGGTTCCGGGCCCCTAGGTGTCGCGCCGGCGCCGGCGCAGGGCCTCCCGCGTCGCGTAGAGGGCGGGCAGGGCCGCCGCGTCCTTCGGCCGCCCCAGCTGTTCCTTCGAGGCGATCACCTCGTCGAGCGTGATCACCCGAACGGAGAAGTCGCCGAGAGCCAGCTCGATCGTCGCGACGTCCTCGTAGCCGCCGATCGCAGCTGCGATCGGAACGACGTCGAGCGGCCCGGCATCGGTGTCGAAATGCTGCGTCTTCCAGCCGAGGAAGTCGCCGCCGTCCAGGGCGATCGGCGCGTCGCCGCCGCGCTTCCGGGCTTCCAATGAGTTGAGGGCTGCCGTCAGACGGTCGGCGTTGTCCAGGTCCCGGGCCGGCATCACGTCGAGGTCAAGAGTGACCGTCGGGTTGCCCTGCAACCAGGCCGCAACCGCACCGATCACGCAGAATTCGACCTCGTGCTCGACGAGGGAGCGGAGGAGACGCTCGGGGTCGAGCGCAGTCACCGCCGCTCCTGCGCCAGATCGTGCAATCTGGCGTAGTTGACCAGGGCGTGCAGTCGCTCCAACGGCGCAAGACCGAGGAGGAGTTCGGCGAGCTCGAGGTCACCCTGGTCGGGGGTCACCCCAACCTCAAGACGCAGGCATCGACCGCAGGCCTTCGCCAGCCGTTGCAGGGTTCCCCAGTTGGGATGCGCAACGCCGCTCTCGTACCGGGCTACGGCCGGCTGCGAAGTGCCGGCCCGGGTCGCCAGGCCACGCTGCGAAAGTCCAGCGGCACGACGCATCGCCCGTATGACCTCGCTCAAATCTTCCACTCACTGCATGATACCTACTTAGGTATCAATCTGGAGGGTCCCAACGCTCAGGTCAGCCCAAATAGAGGTCGATCAGCTGGTCGCCGGCCAGCATCGCGAAGACGCCGCCGAGGGCGAGGAAGGGGCCGAAGGGGATCGCCATCTTGCGGGCTTCGGCGCCGTGGCGGAGGATCAGCGCGATGCCGACGATGCTGCCGGCGAGGAGGGCGAAAAGGATCGCGGGGGCGACGGCGCGGCCGAGGAAGAGGCCCATCGTCGCGCTCAGCTTGACGTCGCCGAGGCCCATCCCCTGCGGGTAGGCGAGGGCGACGAGGAAGAGGAGGCCGCCGGCCGCGGCGGCGGCGATCGCGCGCTCGGGCAGGCCGCCGGGATCGGTCGGGGCGGCGATCAGGACGCAGAGGATGGCGCCGGCGAGCAGGATCCGGTTGGGGATGATCCGCTGCTCGAGGTCGGTCAGGGTGATCGCGGCCAGCATCGTGACAAAGACGAAGTCGATCGCGATCACGGCGGGGTCGTCCCACTTGACGATGACGGTGGCGGCGAAGAGGAGGCCGACGCAGAGCTCGGTCAGCGGATAGCGCGGGGAGATCGGGGCGCCGCAGCAGCGGGCGCGGGCGCGCAGCACGAGCCAGGAGACGAGCGGGATGTTGTCGTAGGCGGCGATCTGGGCGCCGCAGGCGGGGCAGCGCGAGCGCTCCGTCGCCAGCGGCATCCGCCGCGGGACGCGGTGCGCGGCGGCGGTGGCGAAGCTGCCGGCGGCGAGGCCGCCGAGGAAGGCGAGCAGTACGGCGGCGATCATCGGGGTTGAGTTCTAGCCAGTGGGTCGGCCGGCGAGAGGCCGCTACGGATGGTTGACCACGCGGAAGCGCCGCAGCGCGCCCTTCGGCTCGGCGTTGCCGGCCGGGTCGACTGCCCGCACCCGGACGGTGTAGCGCCTGAGCCGTAAGTGGCGGATGTTGAGCGGCGAGGTGCACTGCTTCCACTTCGCCTTGTCGACCTTGCAGAGGAAGTAGGTGCCGGCGGGATCCCCGGTCGTGTCGGTGAAGCGAAAGCTCGCCTTGCGCTTGGCGGTCTTGGCGGCCGGGCCCATCGTGATCCGGGTGTGCGGCGCGGTCGAGTCCTCGAGGTAGGTCACCGGGTCCGAGCAGACCGATTCGCGACCGCTGAGAGAGAGCGAAACCGCCGTGAAGGCACTGGCGGAGTTGTCGGGCACGGTGACCTCCACCCCGGGCCCGGTGAAGGTGGCGGCCGGGACCTTCGCGACAGGGTCACCGCCGCAGCTGGTGCTGGCATAGACCTTCACCGTGCCGGCTTCGGGGGCGCTGCCGGTGAGCAGGGGCGTGTTGTCGTTCGCGATCCGCGCCGGCACGGTCCGCAGGCGAGGCGCCGGAGGGGGATTCGCCGACGGAGCGTTGATTCCGCCGGAGCCACCGGTTCCACCGCTTGGAGGTGGCGGCGGTGGCGGTGGGGTCACCTCGCGATAGAGGATCGGAGCCGGAGTACAGGCGGAGGCAAAGCCGGCCATCGTGGCCTTCGCGTAGAAGCTGGTTTCAGAGTTGTCGGCAACCGTGGCCTGGATCCCGGGAGCCCCGAAGGCGGCGCCCGTGCCGCTGGCGACAGGGCTACCGCCACAGCTGGCGGCGGTGTAGATCGAGACCGTCGCTTCGGGGTCGGCGCTGCCGATCAGGAAGGGGAAGTTGTAGTTGGCCGGCGATTCGGGGCTGACTCCACTGAAGATCGGCGTCGCCGGTGCGCTGGAGACCTGCCGATAGCTGAATCCGTCGGGCGAGCATTCCGATTCTTCGGTGGCGTTGTTCTGGATTCCGTAAAAGGTGGTGACCGATTCGGCGGCGACGGCGACCTGGAGACCTTCGGTTTCGAGTTTTTCGACGGTCCCGGTGGCAGCTA
>DATKIA010000105.1:0-5366 GCA_035509895.1 Solirubrobacterales bacterium | reverse complement strand
GGGGTCTCCCAGACGGTGAGTGTCTGGGAGACCCCACCCCGGGGCCGTTTTGCAACCGTTAGATCAGGCCGAGCTGGCTGATCGCGTCGCGCTCCTCCTGCAGCTCCATCACGCTGGCGTCGATCCGCTCGCGCGAGAAGTCGGGGATATCGAGCCCCTGGACGACGCTCCACTCGCCGCCGCTGCACTGGCAGGGCATGCCGCAGATGATGCCCTCGCCGATCCCGTAGGAACCGTCGGCGGCCACCGCCATCGAGACCCAGTCGCCGTCGGGGGTGCCGAGCACCCAGTCGTGGACGTGGTCGATCGCGGCGTTGGCGGCGGAAGCAGCACTGGAGGAGCCGCGGGCGTCGATAATCTCGGCGCCGCGCTTGCCGACCCGGGGGATGTACTCATCCCTGATCCAGGCTTCATCGTCGACCTGATCCCAGGCGCTCTCACCGTCAACCTTGGCGTTGACGAGGTCCGGGTACTGAGTCGGCGAGTGGTTGCCCCAGGCGGTCATGTTGGTGACCGCGGAAACCTGCTTGCCGAGCTTGTTCGCGACCTGGGCGATCGCCCGGTTGTGGTCGAGCCTCATCATCGCGGTGAAGCGCTCGCGCGGGACGTCGGGCGCGTTCGACATCGCAATCAGGCAGTTCGTGTTGGCCGGGTTACCGACGACGAGGACCTTGACGTCGCTGGCGGCGCCGGCGTTGATCGCTTCACCCTGGGGCTTGAAGATGCCGCCGTTGGCCTCGAGCAGGTCCGAGCGCTCCATGCCCGGCCCGCGCGGGCGAGCGCCGACGAGCATGCCGATGTTGGCGCCATCGAATGCCTGGGTGGCGTTGTCGGTGATGTCGATCTTGTGCAGCAGCGGGAAGGCACAATCGTCGAGCTCCATCGCCGTGCCCTCGGCGGCCTTGACCGCATCGGGGATCTCCAGCAGGCTGAGCTCGACCGGCGTCTCGGGGCCGAGCATCTGACCGCTGGCGATCCGGAACAGCAGCGCATAGCCGATCTGCCCGGCCGCGCCGGTTACGGTGACCTTGACGGGGGTGCTCACTGGGTTCTCTCCTCGCAATTGTGGTTTGAGGCCGCTGGCTCAGGCCATCGCGGCCTGCAGGTTCTCGTCGATCGAGGCCAGGAACTCCTCCGTAGTCTGAAACTCCTGGCCGCCGCCGACGAGCAGCGCTAGGTCTTTGGTCATCTTGCCGCTTTCGACCGTCTCGATGCAGACCCGCTCCAACGTCTCCCCGAAGTGTGAGACCTCGGCGGTCTCGTCCATCCGGCCCCGGGCTTGCAGGCCGCGGGTCCAGGCGAAGATCGATGCGATCGGGTTGGTCGAGGTCGGCTTGCCTTCCTGGTGCTGGCGGTAGTGACGGGTGACCGTCCCGTGCGCGGCCTCGGCCTCGACCGTCTTGCCATCGGCGGTCATCAACACCGAGGTCATCAGCCCGAGCGAGCCGAATCCCTGGGCGACCGTGTCGGATTGGACATCGCCATCATAATTTTTGCAGGCCCAGACGTAGCCGCCCTCCCACTTCAGCGCCGCCGCCACCATGTCGTCGATCAGCCTGTGTTCGTAGCTGATCCCGGCGGCCTCGAAGTCGGGCTTGAACTCGGTCTCGTAGACCTCGGCGAAGATGTCCTTGAAGCGGCCGTCGTAGCGCTTGAGGATGGTGTTCTTGGTCGACATGTAGACCGGGTAGCCGCGGTCGAGGCCGTAGCGCATCGAGGCGCGGGCAAAGTCCCGGATCGAGTCGTCGAGGTTGTACATCGCCATCGTGATGCCGCCGCCGGGGAAGTCGTAGACGTCGAGCTCGATCGGCTCGGAGCCGTCCTTCGGCGTGTAGGTAAGGGTCAGCGAGCCCGCGCCGGGGACGACCAGGTCGGTGGCCCGGTACTGGTCGCCGAAGGCGTGACGGCCGATCACGATCGGCTTCGTCCAGCCCGGCACCAGGCGCGGCACGTTCGAGATCACGATCGGCTCGCGGAAGATGACGCCGCCGAGGATGTTGCGGATCGTTCCGTTCGGCGAGCGGTACATCTCCTTCAGGCCGAACTCCTCGACCCGCGCCTCGTCGGGGGTGATCGTCGCGCACTTGACGCCGACGCCGTGCTGCTTGATCGCGTTGGCGGCGTCAACCGTGATCTGGTCCTCGGTCGCGTCGCGGCTCTCGATCCCGAGATCGAAGTACTCGAGCTCGACGTCGAGGTAGGGAAGGATCAGCTGCTCTTTGATGAAGGACCAGATGATCCGGGTCATCTCGTCGCCGTCGAGCTCGACGATCGGGTTCATGACTTTGATCTGCGCCACCGGCGCGCGATGCTATCTACCTCGGCACCTCGGTCGCCGGCTGGGCGCAAAGACTGTCGTAAGTGCCACAATCGCTACCCAATGGCAACCAGGGAGCGCCAGAACGTTGGGACCCACGCGGTCGCGAATCAGCCGCCGCCGCTGGTCGACTACGACGTCTTCGCCGCCGATCTGCCGCTGACCGAAGCGGTGCGGCGCGAGGGAGCGGACTGGGCCGAGGAGCGAATCGCCGCGGTCGGCGCCTACGCCGGCAGCGCCCGCGCCCAGGAGCTCGGTCGCCTCGCCAACGAGAACGGGCCGAAGCTGCGGACCCACGACCGCTACGGCAACCGGGTCGACGAGGTCGAGTTCCACCCCGCCTGGCACGAGCTGCTTGAGAAGGCGGTCGAGTTCGAGCTGCACGCCTCACCCTGGGAGGACCCGCGGCCCGGCGCTCACGTCGCCCGCGGCGCCGCCTTCATGTGCATGTCGCAGGCCGAGGCCGGGATCGGCTGTCCGATCTCGATGACCTACTCGGTGATCCCGGCCCTGCGGACCCAGCCCGAGCTGGCGGCGGAGTGGGAGCCGCGCTTCCTCTCCTCCGACTACGACCCGCGCAACGCGCCGGCGCCCGACAAGACGGGTGCGCTGGCCGGGATGGGGATGACCGAGAAGCAGGGCGGCAGCGACGTCCGCGCCAACACGACGGTTGCCCGCCCGGTTAACGGCGGCGGCCCCGGCGCCGAGTACGAGCTGACCGGCCACAAGTGGTTCATGTCGGCGCCGATGTGCGACGCCTTCCTCGTCCTCGCCCAGGCCGACGGCGGCATCTCCTGCTTCCTCTTCCCCCGCTGGACCCCCGACGGCGAGCGCAACCGGTTCCGGCTGCAGCGGCTGAAGGACAAGCTCGGCAACCGCTCCAACGCCTCCAGCGAGATCGAGTTCGACGCCGCCTCGGCCTGGCTTGTTGGCGAGGAGGGCGCCGGCGTGCGGACGATCATCGAGATGGTCAACCACACCCGCCTCGACTGCGTGATGGGCGGCGCGACCGGGATGCGGGCCGGGGTCGCGCAGGCGATCAACCACGCCGAACACCGCTCCGCCTTCGGCACCGTGCTCGTCGAGCAGCCGCTGATGCGCAACGTCCTCGCTGACCTCTGCGTCGAGTCGGAGGCGGCGACGATCTCGGCGATGCGGCTGGCGCGCGCCTACGACGAGGCGCTGGCCGGCGACGAGGATTCCCAGAACCTGAAGCGGATCGCCAACGCCGTCCTCAAGTACTGGATCACCAAGCGGGCGCCGATGCACGCCGGCGAGTCGCTCGAGTGCCTCGGCGGCAACGGCTACGTCGAGGAGTCGGGGATGCCGCGGCTGTTCCGCGAGAGCCCGCTGAACTCGATCTGGGAGGGCTCGGGCAACGTCCAGTGCCTCGATGTCCTGCGGGCGATGATCAAGAGTCCAGCTGCGCTCGACGCCTTCTTCGCCGAGGTGCAGGAGGGCGCCGTCGCCGAGCCGCGCCTCGATGCCTACGCGCAGGCGCTGCGGGGGGAGATCCCGGGCGAGATCGAGACGATCGAGGTCCGCGCCCGCCGCGTGGTCGAGAAGATGGCGCTGGCGCTGCAGGCCTCGCTGCTGATTCGCTTTGGCGACGAGGCCGTCGCCGATGCCTTCTGCGCCTCGCGCCTGGCAGGCGACTGGGGTCAGGCCTTCGGCACCCTGCCGGCCGGCACCGATTTCGGCCGCATCATCGAGCGCCACTCACCGGCAAGAGTTCGTTAAGCGCCTCCCTCTTAGCTGGATCCTGCGTGCCGATCGGCGCGTGCAAGAGACCAGTCAAGGAGATAGACGATGAAGTGGAAGGCTGTTCTGGCCGTGCTGGTGGTCGCACTGCTCGGCACTGCCGCGATCGCCGAGGCGACGGTGAAGATGCCCTTTGACCAGGCCCGCGCCTGGAGCAAGCAGGAAGTCCAGCAGTGGTGCTCGGAAACGTCCGATTGCGATACCTGGAAAGTCTTTTCCTGCCACCGCTTCTCGCGCACGAGGGTCGACTGCGGCGCCGGCATCGCGTCCCACCGCACCCGCGAGTACTGCGTCGCAATCGTCGTCAACAAGGTGATCGCGAACACCGACGAATTCGACACCTGGTTCCGCGCCGAACAGTGCGGCAGCGCCGAATGAGCTCAGCGGGCACCGGCACCGGCTCGCGCCAGCAACTGCGCGAGCCGGTCGAGCACCCGCTCGGGTTCACGCTCGAGCCGCTGGCCGGTGACCCGCCTCACTTCGATCCCCGCCAGCGTCAGGTCCTCGTCCCGCACCCGGTCGTCCTCGAACGACTGGCGCGTGCCGTGGGTCTCGAAGACGTCGAGTTCGACCGCGAAACGGTGGTCGGGCCAGTAGACGTCGAGCTCGTGGCCGGCGACGCTGTAGTTGGAGACGGGACGTGGCAGGCCAGCCCGCTCGACCAAGTCGAGGAATTGATCCTCGAGCCCGGAGCGGGTGAACCGCGGCGGCCTGTAGGTCGCCAGCGCACGCCGCAAAGGCCGCGCGCCGCGGTGCCCCTTGTTGCGGGCAAGCAACGATTCGAAGGCCAGAAGGTCGAAGGCCTTCAACTCTTCGGAGCGCTTGAGCAAGCGCTGTAGCCGATCGAACCGCAGCCGCGGCGAGAGGTCGAGAGCGGTCCGAGGGACGGACGTCACCGGAATCCCCTTCTCCAGGCCCCGGTCCTCGTCGATGAGAGTGCGCGAACGATGCTGCCGAATCGAAGACCGGTGGCGCCGCGCAACCGGCCCCGTGACATGCACCGGCACCGGGCTCGTCTTCAACAAGCCCAGGAGCCAGGCAGCCGAGTAATGGCTCAGCAACGCCCCCGGCCCACCCCCCAACACCGCCGCCAGACACTCCGCCTGCGGGGAGAGATCCGTGTGCCCGACGGCGTAGACACCGTGGTGCAGAAGATGAAACCGACCCTCGATGGTGGCCCGCGACACAGACTGCTTGGAATAGCCGAGCCGCTTCAGTTGCCGAATCGACACGACGCCGTGCTGGCGCTTCGCCAGCGCAGCAAGATCTTGGCCCCGTGGTTTTTGTT
>DATKIA010000104.1:0-13266 GCA_035509895.1 Solirubrobacterales bacterium | reverse complement strand
GCCCCCGGCGTTTCGGTCTGGTCCTTAGCTAATAGGGGGACGGCGGTCGGCCCAGGGGCGGGCCGACTCGATCTGGGCGGCGAGCGAGAGCAGCAGGCCCTCGCTGTTGGGCGGGCCGATGATTTGGACGGCCGTCGGTAGGCCATCGGCGGCGATGCCCATCGGGACCGACATCGCCGGGTTGCCGAGGTGGTTCCAGGGGATGCAGAAGGGATAGAAGCGGCTCATGCCGAGGACGGTGTGGAGGGCGCTGCGGCCCTCCCAGCGGCGGACCGGGATCGCGGTGCCGCCCATCACCGGCATCACCAGGACGTCGTAGGAGTCGAAGATGGCGTTGATCCGGCGGGCGTCCTCGTCACGGCCCCTGAGCCCTTTCTCGAACAGCGAGTCCGGCAGCAGGCCGCCGAGGCGGCCGAAGCCGCGGGTGCGGCGTTCGAGCCGCTCGGGATGGGGCACTTCCTTGACGGTGTTGGAGACGCCGCGGAGGAAGCGGGGCGTGATGTTGTTGCCGATCATCCCCCAGTCGGGGTCGCGGTGGCTGACCTCGTGACCGAGGCCGGTCAGCGTCTCCCCCGCTTCGGCGACCGCCTGCTTGACGACATCGCCGACAATCGCCGGCGCCAGTGCCCGCGGGGCGAGGGCCGAGGTGGCGACGCGCAGTTTGCCCGGCATCGTCTGCGCCGACTCGACGAAGGGCCGTTCCGGGGGCGGCGGCGCGCCCGGCTCTTGGGAACCGCCGGAGACGACGTCGAGCCAGAGCGCGGTGTCGATCACGTTGCGGCTGAGGCAGCCCATCACCGCCAGCCCGTTCCAGTATTCGAGCGCCGGCGCCAGTGAGACCCGGCCGCGCTGGGGCTTCAAGCCGAAGAGGCCGCAGGAGGCGGCGGGCAGCCGGATCGAGCCGCCGCCATCGCCGGCCGAGGCGATCGGGGCGAGGCCGGCGGCGACCGCGGCGGCGGAACCGCCACTGGAGCCGGCCGGGCTGCGCTGCGGGTCCCAGGGGTTGCGGGTGACCCCGAAGGTCGCCGACTCGGTGAAGCCGCAGATCGCCAGCTCCGGCAGCAGGGTCAGGCCGATGATGATCGCGCCGGCCTCGCGCAGGCGCCGGATCATCTCCGAGTCGGCGGCCGAGGGCTCGCTGAAGGCATCGGTGCCGCGGGTCATCACCTCGCCGGCAATCTCGGTTTCGTCCTTGATCGCGATCGGGACCCCGAGCAGGGGCCGCTCCTCGCCGCCCTTCAGTCGCGCCTCCGCCTGCTCGGCTTCGAGCAGGGCGCGCTCGGCGTAGACCTTGCGGAAGGCGTTCAGCTGCGGGTTGATCCGCTCGATCCGCTCCAGGTACATCTGCACCAGCTCGGTCGGCGTCACCTCGCCGGCCCGGATCATCTCCGCCTGCCGCGCCGCCCCGACGAACGCAAGCTCCTCCGCAGTCACCGCCGCACTGGCCATGCGGCCAATCCTAAGCGCTCCGTACCCCCAAGCCAAACGATGGCGATACCCAGTCGAAGCGAGCAGCGCCTCCACTGGGAGGGCACACCCCGCCCCTCCCTCGGAGCACTAAACCTCGCTCGGCTGGGGATCGCCGCCCTCGAAGCTGAGGTTTGGCAGCGCCCGGTCGAGCCAGGCCGGCATCCACCAGTTCCAGCGGCCCATCAGCTTCATCGCCGCCGGGACCAGGATCAAACGGACCAGGGTCGCGTCGAGGGCGATCGCGACCGCGCAGCCGAGGCCGAGCTCCTTGATCGAGGGGACGCCGGTGAGGACGAAGACGGCGAAGACCGCGGTCATGATCAGCGCCGCCGAAGAGATCGTGCGGGCGCTCGAGGAGAGGCCCTCGGCGACTGCGCGTTCGTTGTCGCCGTGGCGCATGTAACGCTCGCGGATCCGCGACATCAGGAAGACCTCGTAGTCCATCGAGAGGCCGAAGACGACGGCGAAGATCAGCGGCACGTTGATCGTGCTCAGCGCCCCCTGGCTTTCGAAGCCGAGCAGGCCGTCGAACCAACCCCACTGGAAGATCGCGACGAGGACGCCGAAGGCCGCGCCGATCGAGAGCAGGTTCATCAGCACCGCCTTCAGCGGCAGAATCAGCGAGCGCAGCATCACCATCAGGACGACGAAGCTGAGCGCGAGCACGAACAGCACGATTTTCCACATCGAGCCGCTGATCTGTTCGCGGACGTCGAAGCTGCGGGCGGTTTCGCCGCCGACGTCGACGGTCGCGACCTGGCCCAGAGCGCTGGCCGGGACGACGGTGTCACGCAGGCGCTCGACCAGGGCGGTGGCGGCGTCGGACTCCGATCCGGCGCTCGGCGTCGCCTGGACCAAGACTGCGTCGGCGGCGTAGGCGGGCGGCGACACCGAGCTGACTCCGGCAGTGCCTTCCACCTGGTGGACGAAGCCGACAACTGCGGCGCGGTCCGCGGCGCTGGGAGCACCGTCGAATTCGGCGACGACCTGGATCGGGTCGGTGCCGCCGCCGAGCGCGTCGGAGGCGAGTTCGGTGCCGACGCGGACGTCGCTGCCCTTCGGGAATTCGGCGATTGCCTCGGTCCCCGTCTGCAGCGAGAGCAGCGGGCTGGCGAGCAGGAGGAGGACGGCGGAGACGCCGATGATCGCGGTCCAAGGCCGGGCCATCACACGCTCGGTCCACTTGGTCCAGAAGCGGCTGGCGCCGGGCGTCTCCAGCGGCGGCTGCGGCTTGCGGCGGCGGTAGAAGCGGCGCTGGAAGAAGCGCTCGACTTTGCCGACGATGCCGCCCGGCAGCACTCGGTCGCCAAGCATCGCGATCAGCGCCGGCAGCAGCGTCGTCGCGGTCAGGATCGAGACCGCGACGACGGTCATCGCCCCCAGCGCCATCGAACGCAGCGCCTGGTTGTCGACCATCCAGAGGCCGGCGAGGGAGATGATCACGGCGAGGCCGGAAAAGGTGACGGCGAGGCCGGAGGTCGAGAGCGACCTGGCCCGCGCCTCGCGCTTGGAGAGGCCCGCCTGGCGCTCCTCGCGATAGCGGGCAAGGATGAACAGCGAGTAATCGATCGCGACGCCGATCCCGATCATCGAGGCCATGTTGGTGACGAAGACCGACATCGTCATCTGCATCGAGAGGAAGTAGATGAGGGCGCCGGTGACGAAGACGCTGACGAAGCCGAGGGTCAACGGCAGCAACGCGGCGGCGAGCGAGCCGAAGACGACGAGGAGGATGATCGCGACGATCGGGAAGCCGCTCGACTCTGCCTTCGAGAGGTCTTCCTTCGAAATCTCCTGCATCCCGGCCCAGATCGTCGGCTGGCCAATCAGATACGGGGTGACGCCGGATTCGACGGTGCCGGGATCGAGGTCCGAGCGCAGGTCGCCGGCGGAGTCGATCAGCTCGTCGGAGGACTGATCACTGCGCAGCGGCAACAGCGCGGTGCCGGTGCGCTGCAGCTGAACCCGGGCGCGCGCGGCGTCGGCCGGCGCCAGCGTCACTTCTTCGACCTCGGCGACCTCGCGGCGGACACGATCGACGGCGGCGGCGCGGTCGGCGGCGCTCGCCCCGTCTTCCGCTTTCAGCAGCACCGAGATCCCGTCGGCCTGCGAGCCGAACTCGTCCTGCAAGGACTGGGAGACGGCCTCGGACTGACTGCCGGGGACGTCGAAGCCGCCACCGGTGAGGTGGTCGGTCTGCTTCATCGCGAAGGGCGCGGCGAGGACGACGATCAGGACCCAGGCCCCGACGACCCAACGCCGGCGGCGGCCGAGGAACCTGGCGAGCCTTGTCATCACGTCGCGCATCAGCCCGCCGAGCCTCCCGCACGACAAGGGCAGGGGTCTGTGAGCGCCGTCACCGAGTGAGCGGCGTCACTCAGAATCGGGATGTTTCGCTGCGGAGCCCTACTCGGAGACGAGCAGGTAACGCGCCGAGGCGGTGCTGACCTTGAGGGCCGGCGAGTTGTCGCGGCTCGGGTCGGAGAGCGCCTGCAGAGCGAGGCCATCGGCGAGCGCAAAGAGGTAAGAGACGATGGCCTCGGCGTCGAAGCGGAGGTTGATCACGCCCTCGCTCTGCTTCGCCGCCAAGACCTCGGCAACGTGCGAGCGGGTGCGCTCGAAGAGCTGGCCGACCTCGCGCTGGATGTCGGGGTTGCGGCGGCCGGCGCTGAACAGCTCGTAGAGCAGGAGGAAGAAGCCCGGATCGTTGTCGATCATGTCGGTGAGGCTGGCGACGAGGACGTCGAGGACGTCGTCGACCGTCTTCGCCTCCTTCAGCATCTCGTCGAGGCGGTCGATCCGCAGCTCCGCGTCGCGGCGGACGACCTCGACCAGGAGCCGCTCCTTGGTCCCGAAGTAGTAGTGCAGGAGGCCGCGGCTGACCCCGGCCTCGCGGGCGACGTGCTCGAAGGTCGAGCCCGCCGCGCCGCGCTGGGCGACGCTGGTGCGCATCGCGTCGACGATGCGCTGGGCCTTGTCGCCGCTGAGCTCGCGCTCTTTGGTCGCTGCCTCCACTAAGAGCCGTTGATGCTCGTAGTCGAGGTGTACTCGAACTCCTCTTCGGCACCGAAGAGAGCGTCGAGCACGGTCTTACGTGCGTCCTCGCTGATGATCAGCGCCAGCACCGTGGCAGCGATGCCGAGCAGGATCAGGCGGCCGAGGCGGCTCTTGCGCTTTGGCGGCTTGCGCAGGCGCTCGGTCGCCTCCTGCAGGTTCTCGGCGGCCTTGCGCATTTCCTTCTGGACCTTCTTGTCGCTGGTCACGGCCTTGACGGCGCCCTTGCCGTTGCCGGTGGCGCGGCCGTAGGCGCCCTTGGCGGATTCGAAGGCGTCGCGCAGGTTCTCACGCAGCTCTTCGTCCTCGATCAGGCGCTGCACGTACGGGTTCTCCCGTGCCGCCGAATACAGATCTCCGGCCCGGTCCGCGGTCTTGCTCTTCGACATCCCTTTCACTCCCTCGATCGTCAGCAGTTGGGACATTGAGGATATACCTACCCCGGCGGGGCATGGCCAAGCAGTCCAAGGACGCGGGGAGCGCCGTGTGCTCTGCACACAAGCGACCGAGGACGCTGGAATGCGCCGGCCATGCTCAGCCGGGCCCTACGCCGTCCATGAGAACACCGTTGGTGCGGAAGTTGAGGTCGGCGTGGCGCAGGCGTCGCAGCCGCAGCGGCGCCAGGCCGGGTCCGGGGGTCGAGTAGCGGCGAATCAGGAGCGGGCCGACGCTTTCGCTGCCGCTCGGCGCGAAGCGCGGTCCGAGCATGTGCTGAGCGGGCCGCGGCGCGTGCCCCTGCGAGATCAGGTCGACTTCGCCCACCATCCAGGGGATCCGTTCGGCGGCGCGGACCTGGAAGGAGCCGGTCGAGAGGTAGTAGCGCAGCGGCGCCTCGCCGAGGGTCCAGGTGACCATCGCCCGCGGCCCTTCCGGTTCGCCGAGCCGGCCCGCGACCGCGTCCCAGTCGGGACGCTGGAACTGGGGCAGGGCGCTGGCGGCGATCGAGAAGCCGAGTGAGTAGACGATCAGGCCGGCGGCGACGATCGCGCCGAGCCGCTTCGCCGCGGGCAGGGTCAGCCCGATCGCAACGACAACCAGCAGTGGGATCAGCGCCGGCAGCAGGTTGCGGGCGAGGACGTAGTCCTTGCTGGACGAAATCAAGGCCAGCGCCACCGGGACGCCGAGCGCGAGGGCGCCGACTGTCAATGGCAGGCCGGCCGCCCGGCGCTCGTCGCGGTCGCCGCGCAGCGCCAGCAGGGCGAAGGCGACGAGGCAGAGGGCAAGCGGGATGAACGCGAGCGGCGGCCGCTCCGGCTGGCCGATGATGTCGCCGGTCTCGCCGCTGACGAAGGTCGCCGCCGTTTCCCAGAGCCGGTGACCGAGCGAGAAGACGCCGATCCATTCGGCGTGGCCGTAGGACATCTGGTGGATCGCCAGCGGCGCCAGCAGCAGACAGGCGACGATGATGATCCAGAGCCCGCGCAGGCTCTCGCGACCGCGCCGGCGTGCCAGCAGGAGGATCTCGGCGGCGATCGGGAAGATCGCGAAGTAATGGGTGGCGAGGGCGAGGGCCGAGAAGACCCCCCACAGGGTCAGGTCGCGGCGCCGCCCGTAGCGCTGGGCGCGGAGGAAGTAGAGCAGCGAGAGCGCGCAGAAGAGGGCGAGCAGCGCATAGGCCCGCGCCTCCTGCGAGTACCAGAGCAGCATCGGGTTGACCGCAGCGAGCGCCGCCGCCATCAGGCCGGCGCGGCGGCCGCGCAGCTCCAGCCCAATCAGGTAGACGACCGGGACCGTCGCCACCCCGGCGACGGCGGAGAGCGCCCGCAGCCCCCACTCCCCCGTCCCCGTCACCTGGGTCCAGACCCAGGCCAAGGCGTAGTAGAGCGGCGGCGCCGACTCGCTGAAGCCGACAGCGTCCATCGCGTGACCGAAGCTGCCGCGGAGGATGCGGCTGGCGGTGACGACCTCGTCGTGGTGGTAGCTCTGCAGGCCGAGGGTGGCGAAGCGCAGCGCCGCCGCGAACATGGTCAGGCCGACGACGATCCAAAAGGCGCGCGAGCGCGCTCGGACCGCCTCGGCCAGCGACTGAGTGAAGGTCTCGCTGGCCCCGCGGCGGAGGCTTGCTGCCTCCATCTAGACCACGGATCCCGTGGTCGCCGTCATCTCACCTGAGGGCGACGTCGAGTGCCTCGGAGACTTCGTCGACGAAGACGAACTCCAGGCCGCCGAGCTCGTGCTCGGGAATTTCTGCGACGTCTCCCGCGTTTCGCTCTGGAACTATCACCCGCTTGATGCCGGCCCTCTGCGCCGCCAGCGACTTCTCCTTGAGACCCCCGATCGGCAGCACCTGCCCGGTCAGGGTCACCTCGCCCGTCATCGCGACATCGTTGCGAACCGGCCGGCCGCTGACCAGTGAAGACAGCGCCACCGTCATCGCCACCCCCGCCGAGGGCCCGTCCTTCGGCACCGCCCCAGCCGGCACGTGGACGTGGATGTCGTGCTCACCGAACCACAGCTCCCCCAGCCCCGGCGCGATCTCGGCCCAGTGGCCGCGCACGTAGGAAAGCGCCGCCTGCGCCGACTCTTTCATCACCTCGCCGAGCTGGCCGGTGATCGTCAGCCCGCCGTTGCCCGGCATCGCCGTCGCCTCGATGAAGAGGACGTCGCCGCCGGTCGGGGTCCAGGCGAGGCCGGTGGCGACGCCGGCGACCTTGGTCCGCCGCCGCTGCTCGGCGAAGACGCGACGGCGGCCGAGCATCTCGCGCGCTTTTTTGGCCGAGACTTCGACCTTGCGTTTGGTCTTGCCCTCGGCGATCTGGCGGGCGACTTTGCGGCAGATCGTGCCGATCTGCCGCTCGAGGTTGCGGACCCCAGCCTCGCGCGTGTACTCCTCGATGATCGCCCTCAGCGCCGCGTCGGAGAACTCGATCCGCGACGGTTTCAGCCCATTGGCCTCGATCTGGCGGTCGACCAGGTAGCGGCGGGCGATGTGGAGCTTCTCGTCGAGCGTGTAGCCGGCGAGTTCGATCGTCTCCATCCGGTCGAGCAGCGGCCCCGGGATCGTGTCGAGGACGTTGGCGGTGGCGATGAAGACGACGTCGGAGAGGTCGAACTCGAGGTCGAGGTAGTGGTCGCGGAAGGAGTCGTTCTGGGCCGGGTCGAGGACCTCGAGCATCGCCGAAGCGGGGTCGCCGCGGAAGTCGGCGCCCATCTTGTCGATCTCGTCGATCATGAAGACGGGGTTGCGGGAGCCGGCGTCGCGCAGGGCGCGGATGATCGTCCCCGGCAGGGCGCCGATGTAGGTGCGGCGGTGGCCGCGGATCTCGGCCTCGTCGCGGACGCCGCCGACCGAGATCCGCTCGAATTCGCGGCCGAGCGCTTTCGCGATCGAGCGGCCGAGGCTGGTCTTGCCGACCCCGGGCGGGCCGACGAAGCAGAGGATCGGTCCCGGTGAGTCCGGGTTGAGTTTGCGCACCGCCAGGTACTCGAGGATCCGGTCCTTGACCTTTTCGAGGTCGTAGTGGTCGGCGTCGAGGACCTTGCGCGCGTGTTTGATGTCGAGGTTGTCCGCGGTCTCGCGCGACCACGGCAGGTCGGTGAGCCACTCCAGGTAGGTGCGGATGACGCCGTGCTCAGCCGCGGCCGGCGGCAGTTTCTCGAGCCGGGCCAGCTCGCGGTCGGCGGCTTTGAGCGCGTGGGTGGGCAGGTCGGCGGCTTCGATCCGTTCCCGCAGTTCGTTCACTTCCGCCTGCTGCTCGTCCTCCTCGCCGAGCTCGGCCTGGATCGCTTTCAGCTGCTGGCGGAGGAAGAACTCGCGCTGGCCTTTGTCGACTTCGGACTGGACCTGGGACTGGATCTGGGTCCCGATCTGGACCAGTTCGAGCTCGCGGGCGAGGATCCGCGAGAGGTGGCGCAGGCGCTTGGCGACGTCGACTTCTTCCAGCAGCTTCTGCTTCTCCTCGGTGGCGATCCGCAGCGAACCGGCGATCAAGCTGGCGAGCGCCGCCGGGTCGTCGATGTTGGCGACCGCGAGGCGCAGCTCCTCCGGCAGGTAGGGGATCTGCTCGACGATCTCGGAGAAGGTCTGCTGGACGTTGCGGGTCAGCGCCTCGAGCTCGTCGCTGGGCTCGGAGACATCGAACAGCTCGGTGATCCGCGCGACCAGGTAGGGCTGCTCGGCGACGTAATCGCCGAGCTTCACCCGCTGCGTTCCCTGGACCAGGATCCGCAGGCTGCCGTCGGGGATCTTGACCATGCGGGCGACGAAGCCGACGACGCCGACGTCGTAGAGGTCGGCGGGACCGGGTTCGTCCTTCTCGGGGTCGCGGGAGGCGACCATGACCAGCATCCGGTTGGTGCCGAGGACGTCGTTGACGAGCTGGATCGAGCGCTCCTGGCCGACCGCCAGCGGGTTCAGGGTCTCCGGGAAGCTGACCGAGTCCCGCAGCGGCAGGACCGGCAGCGCCTCCGGCAAGGGCTGGTTGGCGCGGATCGCGTCTTCCGCGTCGAGCGGCGCGTCGACGACTTCGAGGACCGGCGAGCCCTCCATCACTTGCGGCCTATCGGCACCCGGCGGGTGGTCTCTTCCGGGTCGCGCAGCGGCAGCTCGACCCGCAGCACCCCGTCCTCGTAGGTGGCGCTCGCCCGCTCGGCGTCGACCTCGACCTGGAGCTCGACGACGCGGCGAAACGGGCCCGAGGGGATCTCGAGCTGCTGGTAGACGCGGCCCTCGGTCTCCTGCACCGGCCGTTCGCCCGAGATCGCGAGGTGGCGGCCACTGACCTCGATCCCGATCTGGCTCAACGAAACGCCTGAGAGGTCGACCTTGACGACCGCCCGCTGCGGCTCGCCGCAGTAGTAGACGTCGACGTTGGGCGAGAACCCGGTCGCGCGCCGGTGGACGTAACGGGTCCGGCCCCAAGCGTCTCCCAGCATCTGGTCCATCTCACGGCGCATGCGGGCGAAGTCGGCGAAGAGGTCGCGCTGCGGCATCGGCCGAAACGATAGCCAGCCGCCGGCTGCGCGAGCTGCCTAGTCCCGTTTCTTCCGCTGCTTCGGCAACGTCCTGAACGCCACGTCCCAGATCGGCGTCGAGACCCCGTAGCCGTAGCGGTGATCCTGGAAGTGGTGGCGCATGTGGTGCTCGCGGAGACGTTTGCCGAACGCCGTCTTCGGAACGAAATGGTGGACGTAGTAGTGCGCGTAGTCGTAGGCGAGGTAGCCGCCGATGAAGCCGGCGAAGACCGGGAAGGCGGCGTCGCCGAGGATCAGCCAGAAGGCGAGGAAGAAGAGAGCCGAGAGCGGGATCGAGACCGAGGGGGGCATCACCAGCCGCAAGCGGTCGTTGGGGTGGTCGTGGTGGATGCCGTGGATGATGAAGTGCATGCGGCGGCCGAAGGCGTTGTCGGGCTCCCAGTGGAAGACGAGCCGGTGCAGCCAGTACTCGGTCAGCGTCCAGACCGCGACTCCGGCCAGCGTCAGCAGGGCCAGCTCCCAAGCCGCGAAGCCGCGGTCGGCCCCAAGCCACTCCATCGCGACGACGACGGGGACGAAGATGATCGCCGGCACCGACGGGTGCACGCGGGAGAAGAAGTTGAGGAATTCACTCTTGAAAAGGGGCGGAGAAGCGGAGAGCTTCTCGCTCCGGCTGCTGTGAGCCTCCATCGCCCGGCATCTTAGCGACGGCGCCCGCTCCGACCGCAAGACGCGGGGAAGATGTGACGAAGCCGTTTCAAAGAGGTTGCGATTTGCGGAGTCGTGCCTGGCGCGTGCCTGCGCAGAGTGCTTGGATGGCCCAGCCCCCGATGCCGCGCAAGCCCAAAGCCCCCACCTGCGAGGACTGCTTCTTCCACAAGAACCTCCTCTGCGCACTCGAGCTCGACGAGGCCTGCGCGACCTTCAGGCCGAACCGGCCCGAGGGCCTGGTGCCGCCGCGCCAGCCGGTGCTGCTGATGCGGGCGCCGCGCTGGGCCGGCCAGCGCGACCGGGTCGCCGCCGTTTAAGCCAGATCTGGTCCGAGGGTCGGCTGGGCGCCCGCCCGCAATGCGATCTCGAGCTCGAAGCGGGCGTCGGGATCGTCGAGCTGATCGCCGAGTAGCTCTCGCAGCCGCGCAATCCGGTAGCGCGCCGTCTGCGGGTGAACTTGCAGCTCGGCCGCCATCGCCACCGCGTTACCGCCGTGACGGACGTGGGCGAGGGCGGTCTCGTGCATCCGCGCTGCCGCCTTTGCGGTCAGGGCTTCGAGCGGGGCGAGGCGCTGGGCGGCGATCCGGGCGGTCAACGGCTCGGACTCGAACAGGAGCAGGTCGGCGAGGTGGTCGTCGGCGCGCAGCAGACCGCTCGACGGCGCCGCGCCGACGTCGGAGGCGCGCAGCAACGCCCGGGCCAGCGACCACGACTCGGCCGCAGCCACGGGCTCGGCCGCCGGCCCGAGCGCCAGCCGCGAACGGGACGCGGCCCGGGCCAGGGCGTCGGCGCGGCCGGGACCCTCGGGATCGGGGACAACCAAATAGCCGCAGCCCTCGTGCACCGTCGCCAGCATCTCCGGCGAGAGCTGGCGGGTGACCGCCTCGAGGTCGCGCTCGGCGCAGGCCGCGGCGGCAAGGCGGGCGGGCAGCGTCCATCCCGCCGCCCGCGCCGCGGCGGCGAGGTCGGCCGCTTCGGGGGCTGGCTCGCGGATCAGCAGCAGCGCCAGCTCGCGGCGACGGCGGCGGCGGATGTCCTCGACTTCGGCCTGGGCTTCGGCGTAGCCGTCGGCGGAATCGGCGGAGAGCTCGTCGATGTAGGCGAAGATCGCCTCCGCCAGCAGGGTCAGCGGCTCTGCTTTGAGCCCGGCGCGGCGGCCGGCGGCGGCGATCCGCCGCCAGGCGACGCGGGCGCCGACCCGGTAAGCGGCAAGCAACGAGTCGAGCGTGCGCCCCTGGCGCTGCTCGCCGCGGCCGAGCTGGACGTAGACCTCGCGACCGGTACCCCGGCCCGTTTCGGGGTCGCGGATCAGGGCGACGAACTGGAGCAGGGCTTCGCTGACGCCGGTGCGAACGCCGCGGCCGAAATTGCCCTCCAGCGGCCGCGCGTACTCCGGCACCGCGCGGGCGATCGTGGCGAGGATCTCCTCCGTGATCGCCGGCAGCTCCGGCTCGATCACGGCAGCGATGTCGCTGCTGAGGCCGCGCCAGGGCTCAGCATCCATGCTTTTAGTCATCTAGATGACAAGTTTAGATGCAAAGTCGTTGCAAAACCACCAATACATAGCGCCAGCACCCACGTATCTTCCCTTGCGATGGGAGAAATGACACGAGCTGAGAAGGCAGTCAACCTTGGGGCCGTCGTCGTTCCCTTCCTCGCAACCCTCGCAGCCATCGTCCTGCTGTGGAACAGCGTCGTCAGCGCGACCGACCTGGCAATCGCCGCGGTCATGTACCTGCTGACCGCAATCGGGATCACGGTCGGGTACCACCGCCTCCTCACCCACCGCTCGTTCCAGACCCCGAAGCCGCTCGAATACACCTTTGCGGTGCTCGGTTCGATGGCGGTGCAGGGACCGGTGAACTCCTGGGTCGCCGATCACCGCAAGCACCACGCCCACACCGACGAAGAGGGCGACCCTCACAGTCCCCACGTCAGTGAGGACGGCAACGGCGTGCGCAACGTCTTCACCGGCCTCTGGCACGCCCACTCCGGTTGGCTGATGTCGACCCAGGGCCGGGCCGATTGGAAGAAGTACGCGCCCGACCTATATGAGGATCGTGGGATGAGGTTCATCAGCCGTCACTTCCCCTGGTTGGTCCTCGCCACCCTGCTGGTCCCGGCACTGGCCGGCTACCTCCTCACCGGCACCCTGCTCGGTGCCCTCACCGGCCTGCTCTGGGGCGGGCTGGTGCGAATCTTCTTCGTCCACCACGTGACCTGGAGCGTCAACTCCGTCTGTCACTTCCTCGGCAGCCGCCGCTTCGACACCGACGACCGTTCGACCAACGTGTTCTGGCTGGCACTGCCCTCCCTGGGTGAGTCCTGGCACCACAACCATCACGCCTTCCCGCGTTCCGCCGTCCACGGTCTCAAACGGTGGGAGCCCGATCCCTCGGCGCTGATCATCACCGGGCTGGAGAAGGTCGGCTTGGCGCGCAACGTGATCCGGATCTCACCCGAGCGCCAGGCCGAACGCTCGGTATAGGAACGCGCTCGGCTCACGATTCGGCCGGGGCATGGACGAAGGTGCCCCAATATGGTCGTCTATATCCATTGACTAACGACGGATTCACAGTGAGTGTGTGTTCTGGCACACTCTTCACAAACGTCCGGTCACTGGATGGAACGGACGTGTTCAACTGGATGGAAAGGAAATGATGCCCAGCACGAATAACGTTCTCGACGAGGCGCGGCAGCTGGTGACGAAGCGGCTGGCTGAGCTCGACGAGGAGCGCAAGCGCCTCGAGCGCGCTCTTGCCGAGCTCGGCGGCAAAGCCACCCGTCGCGCCCCCGGTCGTCCTCGCGGAAGTGCCAAAGCTTCGACCGCTTCGAGTGGTGGCGGCACGCGCAAACGCCGTAAACGCCGCGGCGGCACCCGCGCCGACCAGGCTGTCAGCCTGATCGAGAGCAAACCCGGCATCAGCGCCTCGGACGTCGCCAAGACGATGAAAATCAAGCCGAACTACCTGTACCGGGTCCTCGGCGACCTCGAGAAAGAGGGCCGGGTCAAAAAGCAGGGCCGTCAGTACTTCCCGGCCGGCTGAATAACACCCAGCTCCGCCGGAGCAGTTAAGCCACGCTTCGTGAGCGGCCCCGGGGTGGGGTCTCCCAGAC
>DATKIA010000103.1:0-37938 GCA_035509895.1 Solirubrobacterales bacterium | reverse complement strand
CTGCGAGCGCTGCCTCGCGGGTCCAGAGCCCGAGCCGGCGGGTGACATCGGAGTTGGAGAGGCGGCGACCGCTCTTGGAGAGGAACAGCGCCCGCTCGCGCGGATCGGTGGCCAGGGCCCGGCGACCGCGTTCGGTGTAGCGGCGCAGCGCTTTCTGGGCCGGCGCCCCGACCGGCAGCAGGCGTTCCTTGGAACCCTTGCCGAGCACCCGCAGCTGCTCGGTTTCGAAGTCGAGCGCGTCCTCGTCGAGGTTGACGATCTCCTCACAGCGCAGACCGCAGGAATACGCGAGCTCCAGCATCGCCCGGTCGCGCAGCTCCAGCGGGGTGCGGGCCGGAATCCGCTCCAGCAGCGTTCGCATCTGCTCGGTCGAGAGCACCTTCGGCAGCTTCTCGCTGCGCTTTGGGCTGGAGACCAGCTCGGCCGGGTTCTGCCCCGCCCGCTCGGTGCGGACGAGGAAGCCGTAGAGACCGCGGATCGCCGCCAGCTTGCGAGCGACGGTCGCCGGCGCAGCGCCGGCCGACGAGAGCCCGGCGGCGTAGCGGCGGACGTCGCGGTGGCGAATGTCGCCGGGACCAAGCCCCTGCGCCACCACCCACGCCGAGAAGCCGCCAAGATCGACCGCATAGGCCCGCCGCGTGCGCTCCGCCGACCCCCGTGCCCGCAGGTCACGGTCATAGTCGGCCAAGGCTTGCTCCCAGTTCACGAAGGGAGATTCGTCCTATCTTGCGGTCCTCCTGCGCCAAGCGGCGCGGAGACCAAGCAGGTCAAGGACGCGGGAGGGAGTGTGCTCTGCACATGACCGAGCAAGGACGCCGAGATGCGCCGGTATCCGCGCCGCTAGCCGATGTAAATAGGCGTTCCGACTTCGACTTGGTCGTAAAGTTCTTCGACGTCGGAGATCGCCATCCGGATGCAGCCGTGGGAACCGGCGGTGCCAAGCGATTCGGTCTCTTCGGTGCCGTGGATGCCGGCCCCTTCGTAGATGCCCATCCAGCGCGCCTTGATCGGGTTCGAAGGGCCGGGCGGAACGGTCGTCCCGGCAAGGCTGCCAGCCCAAGCGGAGTCCGGCACGTGCCAGGTCGGGTTTTCTTCCTTTTCCTGGATTTCGTAGAGACCTTCGGGCGTTTCCAGCCCTTCCATGCCGACCGCGACCGTGTAGCTCTTGGCCAGCTTCAGGTCCTTCCAGAGGCGAAGGGTGAAGGTCGAGCGGTCAAGCGTCAGGTAAGACGGGTACTCAGAGGCGACATCCTTGCTCGTCACCTTCGGCAGGGTCGAGTGGACGCTGGCGACGATCGCGCGCGGGGCGTCGGCGTTGAGGACGGCGTGTTCGAGCTGTTCGGTCAGCTTCACGTCGCGAACCTTGCGACCGTCTTCACCATCGACGACTTCCAGCGTGTCGGAGGTCGGCTCGACCGAGGCGCTCTTCGGTTCGCGGTTGATTTCGTCGGCGACGTGGCGGACGAAGCGATTTATCGCCGGCTTCGAGTACTCGACCGTGGCGGCGATCTGGTCGTCGACTTCGTCGCCGGTGACGTAGCGGACGAGCCGGCTCGGGATCCCGCCTTCCTGGCTCTTGTCGACCGCTTCTTCGACCGCGCCGCTGACGTCGGCGCGGACCTTCAGCTTCGAGCCCTTCAAGGTCCAGGTTTCGCCCTCGTAGCTGACCTCGAGCGAGTCCCGCAGCGGCGCCAGCAGCTTCGCCCGCACCGCCGCTTCGGCTTCGCTCGCGTTCATCCCACCGACGTCGACGCCGGCGACCGTGACGCCGTCGGCGATCTTGTCCTTTTCGGCGCTGTCGTAGGCGTAGGCACCACCGACCAGCGCGACGATCAACACCGCGACGGCGACGATTGCGATTTTGGTCTTGGTACCCATCAAGTGCTCAGCTCAGCCCCGACTGGGCTTTGCACGCGTATGCGCAAAGTCTAGGCAGTCGGATCATTCGGTCAAAAGGCCTGGCATCCCTGCAATTTGCCACCTGCGTCGGTCTTATCGGCAGCCACGCCGGATATCTTTCGCGAATGCGCTCCAAGGACGAGGTCCGAAAAGAGGTCTGGAAAGCGATGGAGCGCGAGGGCGTCTCCCGCTTTCCGGGCGCCGAGGGGCGGATTCCGAACTTCGCCGGCGCCAAGTTGGCGGCCGAGAAGCTGGCCGGACACCGGCTCTGGAAGCGGGCGCGGGTGATCAAGGCCAACCCCGACTCGCCGCAGACGCATGCGCGCCGGATCGCCCTCGACGAGGGCAAGACGGTGATCATGGCGGTGCCGCGGCTGCGTGACCCGCACCCGTTCCGGGTGCTCGAGCCGTCGAAGCTCTCGAAAGCCGCGGTCAAGGAGGCGGCGACGATCAAGGGTGCGCTCAAGCACGGCCGCGTGATCGCGCTTGACGAACTACCGGAGATCGACTTCGTCCTCTGCGGGTCGGTCGCGGTCAACCTCAGCGGCGCCCGGATCGGCAAAGGCGGCGGCTACCACGACCTCGAGTACGGGATCCTCGTCGACGCCGGCAAGATCGACAGCCACACGACGGTCGCGACCACCGTCCACCCGATCCAGATCCTGCGCCAGCACCTGATGGTCACCGCCCACGATCTTCCCTGCGACCTGATCGCGACGCCGCGGGCGGTGATCGAAGTCGAGCGCCAGTACGACCGCCCCCGGGGCATCCTCTGGGACCACCTGCAGCCGCCCCAGATCCGCGAGATTCCGGTTCTGGAACGGATGGGGTACGCCTAAGCGGCGCAGCGGCCAACCCGACGTTTGCCCTATTGCCCAAACGGGGAGATGGGACTAGGGTCGTATCTGGACTGAGGGCCGCAGTAGGCACTCCTAGTACACCCCCGAGGAGAGGTCCATGTTCGGCTGCGAACGCTGTGGAGCGAGGTACAACTCGGCGCGCGCCGCTGCAATTCGGGATTGCCCACGCTGCCTCTTGCGCGACGACGTCGCCAGCCCCCTGAGTTGGATGCCAGACCGGAAGCGAAAGCCGCTTCCCCCGAGCGGACGGCGCCGGCGATGACTCGGGTGGACCTGGAGACTGAGCGCCGCGGAACGAGTGGAGCTACGGCAAGCTGACGATCGGCGAGCGGAACGCGGGACATTCGGACCCGCCATAGGCGGTGGTGCGCGCTTTTTCCTCGAATTCGGCGAAGTAGCGGCCGGGGATGACCGTTTTGCGGTCGGCGCGCCAGATCAGGTGGCCGCTGCTGGGGTCGGCTTCGGCGCCGAGCCCGAACTGGTTGAAGATCGCCTTGTCGCCGTCGCCGGTGACTTTGTAGACGTTGAGTCGCCGCGCCGCGTCGGGGAAGTGGCGGTTGCCGATCAAGCAGGGGAATTCGCCGCCGGCCGGGTTCGGCGGCATCGAGACCGTGCCGTAGAAGAAGTCGCGCTTTTTGTTGTAGCCGAGCGTGGCGTAGCCGCGGAACGGCCCAGGCGAACCCTCGCAGGCAACGCCGTCGTGATCGGGGTCGAGCGAGCCGACGCCGTCTTGAATCGTCCCGCCCTGTTCGACGAAGTACACCTGAGCCTCCGCCTGGCTCTTGAACGAGGCGCAGCCGAGCGGCGCAGCGGCGCTGCTGCCGATCGCGGCGAAGGCGAGAACTGCGGCGGCGACCAGGGTCGACACGAGCGCCAGCCGGAGTGGACGAACGTTCGATTGCATCCGGCGGGGATCGTATAGGGCGAGCGCGCTAAGGTCGCCCAGATGCCGACCTACATCCGTTTTGGAGACGACCACTCGATCGCTGTCCAGGAGACCCTTGAGGAGATCCGGCAGCGAATCGACGCCGCCGAAGCCGCCAAGGTGCCGATCTTCGAGGCAACCCGGATCGACGGCGCCAAGCTGCTGGTCAACCCCAGCGAGCTCTGGACCGTGACCGAAGGCCGCAAGAAGGAGCCGAAGGGCTAGCCAGTGACCGGGGTGTCGATGGAGCCGCTCAGCCTCGATCCCCGGATCGTCGCCGGCGAGGACTACGGCAACCCCGAACCACGCTGGACCGGGATCGACTGGCGGGCGCACCTACACCGGGTGGAGCTGCCGGGCGCCAGCGTCAACTACGTCGAGATCGGCGAGGGCCGGCCGATCGTCTTCGTCCACGGGATCTCCGGCTGCTGGCAGAACTGGCTCGAGAACCTGCCCGTCTTCGCCGCCGGGCGACGCGCCGTCGCCCTCGACCTGCCCGGCTTCGGCGCCAGCCCGATGCCAAGCTGGGAGATCGATATGAGCGCCTACGCGCGGCTGCTGAACGACTTCTGCGAGAAGCTTGGACTCGAGGGGGCGACTCTGGTCGGCAACTCGATGGGCGGCTTGATTGCGGTCGAGGCGGCGACGGCGACGCCGGCGCGGTTCGAGCGGCTGGTGCTCGTCTCCGCCGCCGGCATCATCAACACCTGGCAGCCGCGGGCGCGGGCGACGGCGACCGCCTGGGCCTGGAAGGAGTTCGGGCCGCATTTCGCCAACCGCGGCCGCGAGATCGTCTCCCGGCCGCGACTGCGGGAGCTCGTCTTCCGGCCCTTCCTGCGCTACCCGAACCGGCTGCGCGAAGACCTGCTCTGGGAGCAGATCGTCAACGGGCTGAAGCGGGCCGACGGGTTCGGCGACGCGCTGCAGGCGCTGATCGTCCACGACAGCCGCGAGAAACTAGCGGCGATCGAGATGCCGACCCTGGTCGTTTGGGGTCTCGCAGACCGAGTCGTTCCGGTCGCCGCCGCCGCCAGCTACCACCGCCGCATCCCACGCTCGCGGCTGGAGGTCTTCGAGCGCACCGGGCACGTGCCGCAGCTCGAGCGCCCACTGCGCTTCAACGCCGTCCTGGAGAACTTCCTCACGAGTTAGCTGGCACGGCGCATATCCGCGTCCTCAGTCGCTCGCGTGCAAAAGCACGCCGCGCTCCCTGCGTCCTTGTCTGCTTGGCCAGCTAACTCGTGACCGCGCCATTCGCGGCGGACGAGACCGTCGCCGCGTACTTCGCCATCACCCCGCGCCCGAAGGGCGACTCGGGGACCTGGTACTCGGCGACGCGTTTTGCGATCTCCTCGTCGGAGAGGGCGACCGAGAGGCTGCGGTTGTCGATGTCGACGGTGATCTCGTCGCCCTCACGGACCGCCGCGATCGGGCCGCCTTTTGCCGCCTCGGGGGCGACGTGGCCGATCATCAGGCCGCGGGTGGCGCCGGAGAAGCGGCCGTCGGTCACCATCGCCACGCTCTCCCCCAGCCCCTCGCCGACGATCGCGGCGGTGACTTGGAGCATCTCACGCATACCAGGGCCGCCGACCGGGCCCTCGTTGCGGATGACGACGATGTCGCCTGGGTTGATCTGCTGGTCCTTGACCGCGCGGAAGCATTCCTCTTCGGTCTCGAAGACCCGGGCCGGGCCGGTCTGCTGGCGACGCTCGGTGCCGGCGACCTTGACCACAGCGCACTCGGGAGCGAGGTTCCCGCGCAGGATCGCCAGCCCGCCTTCGGGCTTCAGCGGATCGTCGAGCGGCCGCACGACTTCCTGACCGGGCGCCTCCGTCGCCGCTTCGGCCTCCTCGCCGATCGTCTTGCCGCTGACCGTGATCGCGTCCTCGTGCAACAGGCCCTTGTCGGCGAGGCGCCTGAGGATCACCGGCACGCCGCCGGCGGCGAAGAGGTCGGTGGCGACGAAGCGGCCGCCGGGTTTGAGGTCGGCGTAGAGCGGCGTGTTGCGCGAGATCCGCTCGAAGTCGTCCATCGTCAGCTCGATCTTCAGCTCATGGGCGAGCGCGATCAGGTGCAGGACGGCGTTGGTCGAGCCGCCGGAGGCGCAGACGCAGGCGATCGCGTTCTCCAGTGAGTCGCGGGTGATCACCTTGCTCGGGGTGATGTCGTCAGCGAGGACCTTAATCACCAGCTCGCCGATCTTCTCGGCGACGGTCGCCTTGTCGTCGTCTTCGGCCGGGACCATCGCCGAGCCGCCGGCACTGATCCCGAGCGCCTCGAATGCGCAGGCCATCGTGTTGGCGGTGAACTGGCCGCCGCAGGCGCCGGCGCCGGGGCTGGCGACGCCCTCGAGCTCGTTCAGTTCCTCGTCGGTCATGTTGCCGGCGTTGTGAGCACCGATCGCCTCGAAGATGTCGAGGATGGTGACGTCGCGGCCGTGCCAATGGCCGGGGGCGATCGAGCCGCCGTAGAGCAGTACCGAAGGCACATCGAGACGGGCCAGGGCCATCGCGCAGCCGGGGATCGTCTTGTCGCAGGCGCAGAGGGCGACGATCGCGTCGAACTGGTACCCCCGCGCCATCAGCTCGATCGAGTCGGCGATCACCTCGCGGCTGATCAGCGACGCCTTCATCCCCTGGGTTCCCATCGTCACCCCGTCAGAGACGGCGACGGTGTTGAACTCCATCGGCGTGCCACCGGCGGCGCGGACGCCCGCTTTGACGTGCTCGGCGAGGGCGCGGAGGTGGAAGTTGCAGGGCATCGCCTCGGTCCAGGTGTTGGCGATCCCGATCGTCGGCCGCTTCAGAGCGTCGTCGTCGAACCCGATGCCCTTCATGTAGGCGCGCGCGTGGGCGCGGTCGGGACCGTCGAAAACGGTCGCCGAGCGGGGACGGGGCAGGCTGGTCGCGGTGTTTCCGTTCGTGCTCATGGACAAGGAAATCTAGCCGGGGGCGCTACCCGGGGTCAGAATCGGCGTCCCGCTGGTCGCCGCCGTCCCCCTCCCGGTCGGCTCGGGCAAGGCCAAAGACGTCAACGGGACCGGGACCTTTGCCGAGCTCACGCAGTCCGGCCCCAACCGCCTCGGAGGCGACGCGGCGGGCCGCCTGGGCCGCCTGCACCCGCGTCGCGCCGCGTGCCAGGCAGGCGGCGAGCACCGAGGAGTGGGTGCAGCCGGAGCCGTGGGCGGAGCCGTCGCGGTGGCGCTCACCGGGAATCTCGAGCAGGTTCTCGCCGTCGAGGAAGAGGTCGACGAGCCCGAGGCTGTGGCCGCCGGTGACGACGACCGCGTCCGGCCCCAGCGCCAGCACCGCCCGCGCCAGTTCCTCCTGCGTCGCCTCCTCGCCGAGCCCGCTCAGCACCCGGGCCTCGGGAATGTTCGGGGTCGCGACCGTCGTCAGCGGCAGCAGCTTCTCGACCAGCGCCACCCTCGCGTCGTCGTCAAGCAGCACGGCACCGGTCTCCGAAACCATCACCGGGTCGATCACCACCGGCGCCTCGCCCACGTATCCGAGCGCCTCGACCACCGCATCGACCGTCTCTGCCGTGCCGAGCATCCCGATCTTGACCGCGTCGATGCCGATGTCCTCAGCCACCGCCCGCACCTGGGCGACGATGATCCGAGGCGAGATCGCCTCCACCGCCTCGACCCCGACGGTGTTCTGCGCCGTGATCGCGGTGATCGCCGTCATCCCGTGCACCCCACACCGCGCAAACGCCTTCAGATCCGCCTGAATCCCGGCCCCGCCGCCGGAATCCGAGCCGGCGATTGAGAGCACCGCAGGTACGCGTCGATCGTTCACGGGGCCACCCTAGATTGCCGCCGCGGACGACGGCAGCGCCAGCAGGGTTCGGGTGTAGGTGCCGAGGTGTGAGCAGTTGACGTAGCCGAGCAGCTCGAGGCGGGCGAGGGCCGCGGCGGCGTCGGGGCCGGAGAGGTCGAGGGCGGTGGCGACCGCGTCGGGGGTGGTGGCGCCGGCGTCGACGGCGGTCAGGATCGCGACCAGGTCGGGGTCGAGGGACGGGCCGCGACGCTCGAGGCGCTGGGCGCCGGCGCCGAGCATCGCGTCGAGGACGTCCTGGGCGTCACGAATGACGCAGGCACCACCGGCAAGGAGGTTGTTGGGGCCGGCCGAGGCGCGCGAGGTGACCGGGCCGGGGACGGCGCCGATCTCGCGGCCGAGATCCGCCGCGAGATCGGCGGTGATCAGGGAGCCCGAGCGCGCCGCCGCCTCGACGACGACCGTCATCCCGGCCAGCGCCGCCATGATCCGGTTGCGGGCTGGGAAAGTCCACTTCCAGGGCGTGGCGCCGGGCGGGAGCTCCGACAGCACCAGGCCCTCTTCGGAGATCCGACGCCAGAGCGAGCGGTGGGACTGCGGGTAGGCGACGTCAGGACCGCAGCCGAGCACCGCGATCGTGCGGCCGGCGTCGAGAGCACCGCGGTGGGAACAGGCGTCGATGCCAAAGGCGAGGCCGCTGACGACGACCAGTCCGGCAGCCGCCAGCTCGCGCCCGAGCTCGCGCGCGACTTCGCGCCCGTAGGAGGTGGCGCGGCGGGCGCCGACGATCGTCACCGCCGCGAACGGCTCGAGCCCCGCAAGCAAGCCGGGGTCACCACGGCCGATCAGGGCCCAGGGTGCGTCGGCGGCGTCGCGCAGCGAGTCCGGGTAGAGATCGCCATGGCGGCAGCAGGCCCAGCACCGCGCCGCCGCGAGTTCCTCCCGCAGTGTGCTCTCGGGCAGCGCCTCGACCCGGGCCAGCAGGTGGTTCGCGACATTCGGGGCCGCCACTTCGACGAGCTCCTCGTTGGAGAGACGGAGCAGCTCCGGCGAGCGCGAACCCGGCGCCCCGGTCGCGACCCGCTCGACATAGGGGCCGAGCAAGGCCAGCAGCCAGGAGCGACGCAGGCAATCTGGACAGGCCTGCGGCTCAGGCACGGTCTCGCCTCCGCAGCTGCAGCGCCTGCGCCATCTCGGGCTCGCCGATTGAGTCGGCGCCGGCTAGATCAGCGATCGTCTGCGCCAGCCGCAAGGCACGGTCGTGGGCGCGGCCGCTGAGACGGTGGCGCGCATAGAGCTCGGCCAGCAGCGTCGCGGCAGCGCCGTCGAGATCACATTCACGTGCCTCGGCCGGCGTCATCTCGGCGTTGCAGCGGCCTTCTCCCAGTCGGCCCTCCTGGCGCCGCCTGGCGAGCGCCACCCGCTCACGCACCGCGGCAGAGGTCTCCCCCGGCCCGCCACCGATCTCGTCGGCACTCGGCTGGCGCACGGCGGCGAGGATGTCGATCCGATCGGCGAGGGCGCCACTCAACCGGCCCTGGTAGCGCTGTACCGCGATTGGGGCGCAGCTGCAGTCGGGGTCGGCCTCACCACGGCCGCAGGGGCAGGGATTGGCGGCAGCGACCAGCATGAAGCGGCAGGGCATGCGGCGCCGGCCACCAGCGCGGGAAATCGCGACCTCGCCGGCCTCGAGCGGCCCCCGCAATGCCTCCAGCGCGTCGCGGCGGAACTCGCAGAGCTCGTCCAAGAAAAGCACTCCCCGATGCGCAAGCGTCAGCTCGCCCGGCTGTGGCGGCGAACCGCCGCCAACCAGGCCGGCGGGGCTGATCGTGTGGTGGGGAGCGCGGAATGGACGACCGCCAGGCGACCCGGCCAGACGACCGCAGGCGCTGGCAATCCGCGCCACCTCGAGTGCCTCGGCGGCGGCCAGCTCCGGCAAGATCGATGGCACCCGCGCCGCCGCCAGTGACTTGCCGGCCCCGGGCGGTCCGATCATCAGCAGGCTGTGGCCGCCCGCGACGGCGACCTCGAGCGCGTGACGCAAGTGTGGCTGGCCTCGCAGGTCGGCAAGGTCAGGGGCGTTGTTTGCGGGCCGGCTTTGCAGCGACAGCGGCTGCGGCCGCTCGGGCCGCCACTCCCCTGCTGCCAGTGCCCCCAACCGACCGACCCCGTCCAGCGGGATCACCTCGATCCCCGTCGCCAGGGCTGCCTCGGGCCCGTTCTCGGCCGGCACCACGATCGCCTCCGCCCCGCCCTCGCGAGCGGCCTCGGCGATCGCCAGGACGCCGTGGATCGGTCGGGTCGCGCCATCCAGTGCCAGCTCGCCGGCGAAGGCGACATCTGCCAGCCGCTCCCATTCGAGCTGCCCAGAGGCGCTCAGCAACGCGACCGCGATCGCCAGGTCCATACCCGGCCCGGCCTTGCGCAGGCTCGCCGGCGCCAAGTTGACGACGATCCGCTGCAGCGGGAACTCAAAGCCGCAGTTGACCAGCGCCGCTCGCACCCGCTCGCGCGCCTCCCTCACAGCCGCGTCGGGCAACCCGACGATCGCGAATCCGGGCAGGCCACGGTGGACATCGACCTCGACCCGGACCGGGCGGGCGGAGATGCCGTCGAGCGTGAAAGTGCGGGCGGTGGCGAGCACGACGACGACGCTACGGAGCGAGGTTGGACGCGTTACGCGGGCTTCGTGCTTTCTTTGGGTCAGTTGTGGGGCGAATCTCGCGCGGCCAGGGACTTGGGCACCAGATGACTCATGCTCGCCTGCACACCGGCCGCGTCGCCGAGGACCTCGTCGCCCACCGCCTCACCGTGGCCGGCTGGCGCATCCTCGAGCGCAACGCACGCTCCCGTTACGGCGAGCTCGACCTGATCGGCCTCGACATCAGAACCCTCGTCTTCGTCGAGGTCAAGGCCGGCAACGAGGGCAGCACCTACGGCCCGGAGCGTCCGATCCTCGCAATCGGCCCCCGCAAGCAGCTCCAGATTCGGCGTCTCGCTGCCGCCTGGATGGCCGAGCGCCGCGACCTCCCGCGCTACGAGCAGATCCGCTTCGACGCCGTCGGCGTCACCCTCGACCGCGCCGGCCGCGCAGTCGACGTCGAGCACATCGAAGCCGCCTTCTGAGGATGCCGTAGAGGGATGGTCGTCCTTATGCGCCGGTCAGACGAAGCCGAGCTGCGTATACGCGACGCTTTGAAAGCTACGCCGATGCAACGGCGAGATGCCGATCCTGTCGATCGCGGCGCGATGCTCGGGGGTCGAGTAACCGACGTGCTCCTCGAAGCCCCAGCCTGGGTGCTCAAGGGCGGCTGCGCACATATACCGGTCGCGGGTGACCTTGGCGACGACCGAGGCGGCGGCGATCGCGGCGCTGGTGGCGTCGCCGCCGATCACGCGGCGGTGCGGGACCGTGCAGCGAGGCAGCGCGAAGCCGTCGACGAGGCTGATCGCCTGCTCGCCCGGCGCCAGCCGTTCGAGCGCGCAGGAGAGCGCTTCGATGTTGGTGTTGTGGAGGCCGCGGCGGTCGATCCCGGCGGCGGAACGAACGACGACCGAGACCCGCTCGGCGGCCCGCAGCACGCTCGGGAACATCTCCAGGCGCCGCTCCTCGGTCATCTGCTTGGAGTCGTGCAGGCCGGCAAGGGCACGGCGGTCCGAATGCGAGAGCGACTCGTAATCGATCAGGACCGCGGCGGCGACCAGCGGTCCCGCCAGACAGCCGCGGCCGGCCTCGTCGGCGCCGGCGACGAAGCGGCTCTGCAAGCCGCGGTCGAAGGCGAACAGGCGGCGGCTGCGAGCGAGCCGGCGCCGGTGGGTGATCCCCGGTTTGGGCCCCTTAGAGGAAGCCGATTCGGTCTGGCGGCCAGTAGGTGGCAAAGGCCTCGCCGATGATCCAGTCTTCTGGGACGGGGCCCCAGAAGCGGCTGTCGTCGCTGGCTCCACGGTTGTCGCCCATCATGAAGTAGTGGCCGGGTGGAATCGTGATCGTTCTCGGCATGTTGCAGGAACTACCGCCGCCGCAGGGGTTGGTGTAGGGCTCGTCGGTCTTCTCGACCCCGTTTACGACCGGGTGCCCTTCTTTGATCGAGAGCGTGTCGCCCGGCCCAGCGACGATCCGCTTGATGAAGTTCTGGCTCGACTCGGCGGCAGTCGGTTTGGGACACGGTTCGCCGACCTTCGGGTGCACCCCGCATTCGGTCCCGGAGTCGGCACCGGCCG
Source organism: Solirubrobacterales bacterium (assembly GCA_035509895.1). GTDB lineage: Bacteria > Actinomycetota > Thermoleophilia > Solirubrobacterales > 70-9 > VAYN01. Next base: position 26,254 of record DATKIA010000103.1, on the reverse strand, counting down.
GCGGGTGGAAGACGATGATGTCGCCGATCTTCGGGTCCTTGAAGTCGTAGATGAAGCGGTTGACGAGGACTCGCTGGCCGACGTCGAGAGTCGGCTCCATCGATTCGGAAGGGATCTGGTACGGCTTGATCAGCCAGGCCTGAATCGCCAGCGCCAGCCCAAGCGCGAGCGCGACGATGACGACCAACTCGATCAGCCCGCCGCCTTTGCCCTTCGGCTTCGGGATTCGGAAGTTCAGGTCGCCGAGTCCTCGTCGGAGTCACCGGTCTCGGCCGGTTTCTCGTCCTCGGCATCCTCTGACGCTGCGTCGCCCTCGGTCTCCCCCTCCTCGGCCGCCGCGTCGGCCTCCGCCCCTGCATCACCCTCAGCCTCGGGCTCAGAAGTCTCCTCGCTCGCCTCGGCCTCCGGGGCCGCAGCCTCGTCACTCGCCTCGGCGACCGCATCCTCCGGCGCCTCCGCCTCGGTCTCCTCGGGCGTCTCGACCGGGACGACCTCCTCCTGGCCGACGCCCTCGGCATCGACCGCCTCGACCGGGGTCGAGACCATGTCCTCGTCGATGCCCCAGCGGCGCTCGGCGACGCGGGCGGCCTTGCCGATCCGGCCGCGCAGGTAGTAGAGCTTGGCCCGGCGCACGTCACCGCGCGCCGCTACCTCGAGTTTCTCGATCTTCGGCGAGTGCAGCGGGAACGTCCGCTCGACGCCGACCCCGAACGACTGCTTGCGGACCGTGAAGGTCTCGCGCGCGCCCGAGCCCTGACGCCGTAGGACGACACCCTCGAAGACCTGGGTCCGTTTGCGCGTGCCCTCGATCACCTGGAAGTGAACGCGCACGCGATCGCCCGGGCTGAATTTGGGCAGTCCCTTGCGCAGCTGGTCGCGCTCGATGCTGTCGATTACAGAGCTCATCTCAAGTTCTTTCGCGCTTGGCGAGAAAAAACCGCCGGACCCGGGGAGCGGGAACCGCGCGGTTGCGGAATGGTAGACCACCCGCCGTTTCGAGCGGAGTCTGCCCGTTCCTCCCAAGCGTTGCCTAAAGAGTCAATCGCGACCTGCTCGCTCGCGGCTGCGCTCCAGGCGCCACTGCCGCACCTTCTCGTGGTCGCCGGAGAGCAGGACCTCCGGCACCTCCCAGCCGCGGTAGCTGGCGGGGCGGGTGAAGTGCGGGTACTCGGGCATCCCCTCCAGGACCTGGCTGTAGGACTCCTCGGCGGCCGAGTCCTCGTGGCCGAGGGCGCCCGGCAGCTTGCGCATGAGGACGTCGGCGACCACCATCGCCGGCAGCTCGCCGCCGGCGAGGACGTAGCGGCCAATCGAGAGCTCGTCGTCGGCGAGGTGCTGGTGGATGCGGTCGTCGAAGCCCTCGTAGCGACCGCAGAGCAGCGCCACGTGGGGCTCGGCGACCAACTCGTCGGCGATCGGGTCGTCGAGCAGCGGCCCGGTCGGCGAGAGCAGGACGATCCGCGGCCGCGGATCGTCGCCGTAAGCGGCCTGCAGGGCGGCGTCGACGACATCGACCCGCAGCACCATCCCGGCCCCGCCGCCGTAGGGCGAGTCGTCGACCTGGCCGGCGCCCAGCGGCGTCGTCGCCCGGTAGTCGATCAGCCGCAGCTCGTTGCCTTCGCGCAGCGCGTTCTGGACCGAGCGCTGGCCCTGGAACCAGTCAAACGCTTCCGGGAAGAGGGTGAAGATGTCGAGTTTCATCGGCTCGGGAGCCTGCGCCCCGGCCCGCGGTGGTCGCTCAGTCGAGGATGTCGACGATAACCCGTCGATCGATCCTGACCGCCGCGGCCTTGGCGATCGTGCGGATCGCGTTCGCGACCCGGCCGCCTTTGCCGATCACCCGCCCGAGGTCGCCGTCGGCGACGGTGATCTCGTAGACGAGGTCCCCGTCCTCTTCGAGCTCCTCGATCACGACAGCCTCCGGCTCCTCGACCAGAGCCTTGACCAGAAATTCGAGCAGCTCCGTCACGAGCGCCGTCCCTAGCTGCCCGAGGCGGCGATGCCCTTGGTGCGCAGCAGCCCGGCCACGGTCTCGGAGGGCTGGGCGCCGTGCTCGAGCCAGTGGCGAGCGCGCTCCTCGTCGATCACGATCGTCGAGGGCTCGGTCTGCGGGTTGTACTGACCGATCGTCTCGATCGTGCGCCCGTCGCGCGGCGAGCGTTTGTCGGCGACGACGATGCGCCAGATCGGGTTCTTCTTCGAACCCACCCGTCTAAGTCTGATTCGGACAGCCATGAGCCGCAGGAGGTTACAGAAAACGCCCGCTCGGGCGCTAGCGGCGCCGGATCTTCGGTCGCTGCGCGGTCTGGCCGCTCATTTTCGCCAACTGCTCGGGGCTCGGCATCTTCCCGTTCACCATCGATTTCATCATCACCCGCATCTGGTCGAACTGCTTGACCAGCTGGTTCACGTGCTGGACCCGGGTGCCGGAACCGTTGGCGATCCGTTTGCGCCGTGAGCCGTTGATCAGGTGCGGATCGGCGCGCTCGGCCGGGGTCATCGAGAGGATGATCGCCTCGGTGCGGTCGAGCTCGCGCTCGTCGATGTCGGCGTCCTTCAGCTGCTTCATCGCGCCCATCCCGGGCAGCATCCCGATGATCCCGCTGAGCGGTCCCATTTTGCGGACCTGTTTCATCTGCTGGAGGAAGTCCTCGAGCGTGAACTGGTCCTTCCGCATCTTCTCCTGCAGGTCGGCGGCCTGCTTCTCGTCGACCTGCTGCTCGGCTTTCTCGATCAGGCTGAGGACGTCGCCCATGCCGAGGATCCGAGACGCCATCCGGTCGGGGTGGAACTTGTCGAAATCCTCGATTTTCTCCCCGGTCGAGGCGAAGAGGATCGGCTTGCCGGTGACTGCCTTGACCGAGAGCGCGGCGCCGCCGCGGGCGTCGCCGTCGAGCTTGGTCATGACGACGCCGTCGAACTCGGCCGCCTCGGCGAAGGATTCGGCAACGCCGACCGCGTCCTGGCCGGTCATCGCGTCGACGACGAGGAGGACGTCGTGCGGGCGGGTCTTCTTGCGGATCCGCGTCAGCTCCTCCATCAGGTCCTGGTCGATGTGGAGGCGGCCGGCGGTGTCGACGATGAGGACGTCGCGGCGCTCGGTCTGCGCCTGCTCCAGCGCCCAGGTCGCGATCTCGACCGGGTCAGCAGCGGTCCCTTTCTCGTAGACATGGGCGCCGGCGCGGCCGCCCATCGTCACCAGCTGCTCAACCGCCGCCGGCCGGTAGACGTCACAGGCGGCTAGGGCGACGTCCTTGTTCTGCTTGCGGAAGTACTGCGCGAGCTTGGCGCAGGCGGTCGTCTTGCCCGATCCCTGCAGGCCGGCCATCAGGATCACGGTCGGGCCGCTGGAGGCCATCGCCAGCTCGCTGCCGGTCCCCCCCATCAGCGCCGCCAGCTCCTCGTTGACGATTTTCACGACCTGCTGGCCGGGATCGAGACTGTCGAGCACCTCGGACCCGAGGCAGCGCTCTTTCAGCGTCTTCGTGAACGATTTGACGACTTTGAAATTGACGTCCGCCTCAAGCAGGGCGAGGCGGATCTCGCGCATCGCCGCGTCGACATCGGACTCGCTCAGCTTGCCGCGGGAGCGGACGTCGGAGAGCGTCGATTGCAGTCGGTCTGAGAGCTGGTCGAACACCGACGCCCAGCTTAGAGGGCGTGCGCCTCCCTACTCGGCCAGCAGGGCGTTGGCGTAGTCGCCGGGATCGAAGGGGCGCAGGTCCTCGAGCGTCTCGCCGACCCCGATCAGCTTCACCGGAATCTCCAGTTCGGAGGCGATCGCAAGCGCGATCCCGCCCTTGGCGGTGCCGTCGAGCTTGGTCAGGACGACCCCGTCGAGCTCGACCGCGTCAGAGAAAACTTTGGCTTGGCGCAGCCCGTTCTGGCCGGTGGTGGCGTCGATCGAGATCAGCGTCTCGTGCGGTGCCTCGGGGATCTGTTTGGCGATCACCCGTTTCACCTTCGCCAGCTCGTCCATCAGGTTGCCCTGGGTGTGGAGGCGGCCGGCGGTGTCGACGATGACGACGTCGGCGCCGCGGGCGCGGGCAGCGGAGATCGCGTCGTAGGCGACGGCGCCGGGGTCGGCTCCTTCCTGGCCGCGGATCAACTCGGCGCCGGCGCGGTCAGCCCACTCCGCGAGCTGCTCGGCGGCCGCGGCACGATAGGTGTCGGCGGCGGCGAGGATGACCGAGAGGCCCATCTCCTTGCTCAGGTGCCAAGCGATCTTGCCGATCGTCGTCGTCTTGCCGGTGCCGTTGACGCCGACCATCATCAGGACTGCCGGTTCACCGCTGAGGTCGATCGGCGCTCGCCCGGTCGAGGCGACCTCGGTGAGGATCTCGATCAGGCGCTCGCGGACCAGGGCGCCGTCGGCGGGAACGGCGCCGGAGTCGACCTCGTGCTCGAGCCGCTCGACCACTGCCGCCGTCGTCGGGGCGCCGGCGTCGGCAAGGATCAGCGCCTCCTCGAGCCGCTCCCACGTTTCCTCGTCGATGCGGTCGAAGAAACTGGCCGAGATCTCCTCGGCGAGCGCCTGGCGGCTTTTCGAGAGGCTCTCGCGCAGGCGGCGGAAGACGCCGCGGCGCTGCTCGGGCTCTGGCTCAGCCGCGGCCGAGGCGTTCGCGCTCGCGCGCGAACCGAGGTCGATCATCTCCTGCCAGCTGGTCGCCATCGCCGGGGGAGGCTATCTGCGCGACCCCGGCGGCGGACCGCAGCTCCTCGAGCGCCGCCTCGAGATGGCCGGCGAGCCGCTCCGCGTCGGGCAGCACCTCGGGGTCGGAGAGGATCCCGAACCCGACCTGGCCGTTGTAGCTGAGGATCGCGATCGCCAGCGCGTGGCGGCGGGCGAGGAAGCCGACCGGGTAGATCTGGGTCAGCTCGCGGCCGAGTGCGTAGAAGGGCATTTGCGGGCCGGGGAAGTTGGTGACGAGCAGGTTGAAGAGGCGGGTCGAGAAGTTGATCGCCGCCGTCGGCGCCAGCAGGACCGGCGGCGCGAAGTCCCGAAACCAGTCGTTGAGACCCCAGATCGCTTCCGCCCCGAGCGGCTGCTTGGAGACCTTGAGCGCGTCCATCCCCGCTGAGACGGCGCGCAGCCGCTCGATCGGGTCGGCGACGCCGACCGGCAGCGGCCCGCGCATCGCGGTCAGTTTGTTGCCGAGCTCACCGTGCTCGTTTTCGGTCCGGATCGAGACCGGGACCAGCGCCTTCAGCTCCATGCCGTCGACCTCGACCTCGCGCTCCAGCAGCCAGCGCCGCACGGCGCCGGCGGTGACCGCGAGCGAAACGTCGTTGACGGTGCCGCCGACCGCGTTCTTGATCCGTTTGAACTCGGCCAGGTCGAAGTTCGCCCAGCAGAAGCCGCGACCAGGGCCGGGGCCGGTGTTGAACGGCACTTTGGGCGCTGGGCGGGCCAGGTTCCAAGTCACCTCCCAGAGGCCGGCGATGCCGTCGGCGGCGCGGCGTCGTGCCCGCGCCGGTTGCCGCAGCGCCCGCCGGCACCAACGCCAGAGCCGGGCGACGGTGCCGAGCACGCCGGAGCCGGCCCGCCAGGCAAGGGCAGCGCGATTCGGAGTGTGGTTGGGAGCCCAAGCCTCTTCTTCGCCCGCTGGCTGCGCCTGCGGGTCGACGTCGAACAGCAGCATCCCGATGTCGACCGCCGAGATCCCGTCGGCCATCGCGTGGTGGGTCTTGTAGACGACGGCGAAGCGGTCGTCGGCGAAGCCCTCGACCAGGATCAGCTCCCAGAGCGGCTTGCAACGGTCGAGCGGCGGCGCCAGCAGCTCGCCGACCAGTTGCTGGAACTGGCGCTCGTCGCCGGGCGCCGGCAGCGTGGCGCGGCTGACATGACGGTGGACGTCGAACTGTGCGTGGTCGACCCAGAACGGGGTGCCGAGGCCGAGCGGCGGGTAGAGCAGGCGCTGGCGCAAGCGCGGCAGCTGGTGGACGCGGCCGCGAATCTGGGCGAGGAACTCGTCCTCCGCGGGCGGCGCGCCCTCGAACATCAGCACGGCGCCGATCGCCATGTGCGCGTTCGCTTTCTCGTTGGCCAGGAACGACGTGTCGAACGACGTCAGCCTGTCCATGTGCCGTTGCGGCATCCCTTCCCTCCTCGGAAAGAGGGTACTCCCCGGCTCTCGACGGTTTTAGAGCGGTCGGTTAAGAAATCGGGCCGTGCGGGTCGATCTCTGGGCCCAAAGGCACAAGGCGCGCAGGCTCGCGAGCGCGGGCCTGCGTCAGGCGACGGCGGAGAGGGTGCCGCCGCCAGACTCTTCGTCGTCCTCCGCCTCGGCGTCCTCGTCGCGCGGTAGGCGGCGGGAGACGACCTTGGTGACGCCGTCGCCGCCCATGCTGACCCCGTAGAGCACGTCGGCGGCGTCCATCGTCCGTTTCTGGTGGGTGACGATCACGAACTGGGCGCGGTCGGAGAAGCGCCGGATCAGCTGCAGGAAGCGGTCGATGTTGGCGTCGTCGAGGGCGGCCTCGACCTCGTCGAGGATGTAGAAGGGGCAGGGCCGGGCGAGGAAGACGGCGAAGACGAAAGCCAGCGCAACCAGCGACTTCTCGCCGCCCGACATCAGCGACAGCTTGCGCGTCGACTTACCCGCCGGGGTGACCTCGATCTCGACCCCGAGCTCATCGCGCTCCTCTTCGTCCTCCTCGGGCTCGGGCTCTGAGTCCTCGCTCGGTACCTCCTGCTCGCCGGCCGGCCGCTCATCGTCGCGGACGGGGCGCAGGCTGACCCGGCGCAGGCGCCCGCGGCCGCCTGGGAAGAGGTGCTCGACCATCTCCTCGAAGTACTTGGCGGTCGCCTCGAAGGTCTGCTCGAAGGCGCGCTCGATCTCCTCGTCGATGTCGCGGATCAGCGACTCCAGCTCCCGCATCGCCCGCTCGGTGTCCTCGCGCTGGGTCTGCAGCGCCTCGACGTGCTCTCGCGCCTCCTCGTACTCGCGCTCGGCCAGCGGGTTGACGGGGCCGATCTGCGAGCGGCGGCGGTCGAGGCGTTCGAGCTGGCGATCGATCTCGACCCGCTCCTCGTCCGTCAGCGCCTCCTCCGCGGCGGGGATCTCCTCCCCCAGCTTCTCGGCGATTGCCGCCAGCTCGCGCTCGGCCTCGGCCCGGCGGTCGCCGAGGTGCGCCGCCTCGACCTCGGCTTTGGTCAGCTCGTCGGAGGCAGCGCTCATCTGCGACTGCAGCTCGAACTCCTGTTGTGAGCAGGTACGCAGCTCCTCGGCGATCTCGTCGCCGTCGTCCTCGCCGCCGATCACCTTGCTCTCGGTGCGCTCGACCCGGGCCCGGATCGCGGCGCCGACGCCTTCGACCGCGGCCAGCGCGGCGCGAACGTCGTCAAGCAGCTCCTCGCCGGCGGCGACCCGCTGGCGCAACGCCTCGCGGTGGCGCTCGCCGACCAGGCCCTCGGCGCGACGGGCGTGGCGGGCGGCGCGGTCGGCACCGGCCTGGATCTCACCCAGCGCCGCCTCCCGCGCCGACTCCGCGGCGCCGTCGTCGCGGGCGACCACGAGCCCGTCGCCGGCGGTGCGCAGGCCGGCATCGACCTCGGCCAGCTCCTCCTCGAGCTTGCGAGCACGCTCGGCTGGGGTGCCGCCGGCGCCGACGTCGAGGGTCAGTGGCCCGAGCTCGCCCCGGATCTTCTCGAGGCCGGCCTCGATCTCGGTCGCACGGCCGGAGAGCGTCGCGACGCGGACCGCGATTCGCTCCTGCTCCCCGCGCAGCTTGGTCAGGAGGCCCCAGGCCTGGGTTCGCTCGCGGTCGCGGGCGGCGAAACGCTCCTCGGCCGCACGCCGCCGTTTGCCGACCTCGGTCAGCTGCCCCTCGAGCTTGGTCCGCGTCGCCCGCGCCTTCTCCGCGACCTTCGTCGCCGCCGCAGCGCGATCGGCGCCGAAACGCAACTCCTCGGAGACGATCCGCCCGCGCAGGCCGAGCTCCTCGCGCTCAATCCGGGCCCCGAGCTCGGCCGCTTCGGCCTGGCGCTTCAGCGGTCGCAGCCGGCCGCGAGCCTCGCGCTCGACGTCGAGCGCCCGGTCGAGGTTGTCGCGGGCCGCGCGCAGCTTCAGTTCCGCCCGGCGCCGCCGCTTGCGGTGCTTGCCGAGCCCCGCCGCCTCCTCGACCAGGAGCCGGCGCTCGCGCGGTTTCGAGTGGACGATCGTCTCGACCCGGCCCTGACTGATCACCGAGTGCATCTCGCGGCCGAGGTTGGTGTCGGAAAGAACGTCGGTGACGTCGGCGAGGCGGCAGCGGGCGCCGTTCAGCCGGTAGCCACTGTCGCCGGAGCGGTCGAGACGGCGCTCGACGGCGATCTCGGAGAACTCGGTCGCGGCGCGGCCGTCGGAGTTGTCGATCACGACCTCGACCTCGGCCGAGCGGCGCTGGCCGACCCCTTTGCCGCCGGCGGAGATCACGTCCTGCATCGAAGCACCGCGGATCGCGCCGGGGCTCTGCTCGCCGAGCGCCCAGAGGACGGCGTCGGTGATGTTGCTCTTGCCGGAGCCGTTGGGGCCGACGATCACGCTGACGCCAGGCGAGAACTCGAGCGAGACCCGCTCCGGGAACGACTTGAACCCCTTCATGCTGATCGACTTCAGGTACATCTACGCCCTCTCACTCCGTGCTTCGCCAGCAACACAGGCTCGCGCCTGGCTCGGACGCAAACACCGCTCCCGCAAACCCCCAAAATGGGAGTCGGCGCCTAGCCGTCCAGCGCCGCCAGCGCCTGCTCCGCTGCGACCTGCTCGGCCGCCTTCTTGCTGCGCCCCTCGCCCGACCCGACCCGCTCGGAATCGACGATCGCGGCCACCTCGAAAGTTCGCCGGTGCGGGGGGCCTGTGGCCGCAATCACCTCGTAGCTTACGCGCGCTCCGCGCTGCGCCAAAAGCTCCTGCAAAGCAGACTTGAAGTCGATCCTCGTTTCCGAGGCGAGCTGGATCCGCGGCTCGAAGGCGGCGGCCACCGCGGCAGCGGTGCGCTCGAAGCCGAAGGCCAGGTAGCAGGCCCCGATCAACGCCTCGGTCGCCTCCGGCAGCGGCCGCTCGCCGTCGAGCAGGACCTCGGCCGGAATCGCCGCGGTGACGTCGTCGGGCTCGTTTGCCCGCAGCATCTCCGCCACGCCCAGCCCTGTACCGACGGCAGCGCAGGAGACGCCGCTGACCGCCTGGTTGTGGACCTTGGTCAGGCCGCCCGAGTCGACCTTGTCGAAGCGCGCGAACAACTCGCTGGCGACGGCGAGGCCGAGGACGCTGTCACCGAGGAAGGCGAGGCGCTCGAAGGAGTCGATCCGCCGCTCGGTCCAGGAGGAGTGTGTGAGGGCCTGGCGCCGCAGGTCCTCGGGCAGGTCCTCGATCAGCGCCGCGAGAGCTGCCTCAGGCCGGAGCATGCTCGAGCACGAAGCCGACCGCGTCGCCGACGGTGACGATCCGCGAGGCCTGCTCCTCGGAGACGGCGACCCCGTAGCGGTCCTCCAACTCCATCACCAGCTCGTAGAGGTCGAGCGAGTCGGCGTCGAGGTCCTCCTTGAACCGCGTCTGCTCGGTGATCCGGCCGATGTCCACTTCGAGCTCCTCGGCGAGGTGCTCGCGGACCAGGGTGAGAACTTGGTCGTGAGTCATTGCCCCACTTCCTATCACGCGCCCTCGTCGCTGGCCAAGGCGCTGCGGACGGCGCCGCCCTCGCTAAGCAAGGCTGCGGTGCGGCCGACTGCGTCGACCTCGGCGCAGCGGGCGGCGAGCCGAACGGCGTTGGCGATCCCCTCGGCGCCGGCGCTGCCGTGGCCGACGACGGCGATTCCGCGCAGTCCGAGCAGGATCGCACCGCCGGTGCTGTCGGGGTGCAGTTCGCGGCGCAAGCCGCCGAGGGCGGGTTTCAGCAGCAGGCCGCCGAGCGAGGACAGGGGGTTGGAGCGGGCGGCGTCGCCGACGGCGCCGGCGACCGCCTTCGCCGTCCCCTCCAGCAGCTTCAGCGCGACGTTGCCGGTGAAGCCGTCGGTGACGACGACGTCGACCACGGCGGCCGGTAAATCTCGTCCCTCGACGTTGCCGGCGAAGTTGATGCCGCTCGCCTGGCTGAGGATGCGGTGCGCCTCGACCACCTCCTCGCGTCCCTTGCCTGCCTCCTCGCCGACCGTCAGCAGGCCGACGCTGGGGTCGCGGACGTCGAGCACGGCGGCGCTGAAGGCGGCGCCGAGGAAGGCGAACTGGACCAGATGCTGGGCGCGGACCTCGACGTTGGCGCCGACGTCGAGGAAGAGGACCGCTTTGCCCGGCACCGGCAGCTGCACTGCGAGCGCCGGCCGCTGCACGCCCTTGAGCCGGCGCAGGCCGAAGGTCGCGGCCGCCATCGTCGCCCCGGTCGAGCCGGGACTGACCAACGCCGCGGCCCGTCCCTCGGCGACCTCGCGGGCGGCGCGCACGACCGAGGCCTCCTTCTTGGCCCGCACGGCGACGACCGGGTCCTCGTCGTTGCCGATGTGGTCGCTGGTCTGGACGACCTCGACCCCCTCGACCCCGCCCAGCCCGAGCGCGCGCTCGGGCCCGAAGACGCGGACGCCGATGCCGTCGGCGGCGGCCAGCCTCGCGCCCTCGGCGAGCACGTCAAAGCCCTGCTCGGCCCCGAAACCGTCGAGGGCCACGGTGACGCCGCGCCCGGGCGCCACGGCTACTCGGAGTCGGAGGCGGCGCCGGCGCTCGGGTCGACCACTTTGTGGACGACGACCTCGCGGCCGTTATAGGTGCCGCAGGTCGGGCAAACCCGGTGCGGCAGCCGCGGGCTGTGGCAGCGCGGGCAGCTGTTCAGGCGTGCCTTGCCGGCCTTGTGGTTGGCGCGCCGCTTGTCGCGGCGGGCGCTGGAAGTTCTCTTCTTCGGTACGGCCATCGGACGCGAGATGGTAGCCGGTTCGGGCCGCCGTTACTCGGCCGCGCCCGAGCTGGTGATCTCCGGCCGCTCGTAGACGGCACTGACGACGGCCAGGTCGTCGCCCTCCCAGACCACCTTGCCGCCACTCCACTCGGCCAGGTTCGCGGCGGTCTCGGGGAAGTCGTAGCCGGGGTCGAGCGGGGCGACCTGGACGTCGGCCTGGACGACGTCGCCGATCACCAGCGCTTTCGAGTGTTCACGCACGCGGCGGAACAGGTTCTGCTTCCGCTCGGTGGTCAGGTGGTGGATCGAGAGGACGCCGATCACCAGGTCCCAGGGGCCATCCGGCAGCGGATCCTCGATCCGCGCCAGCTGCACGTCGTCGTACGCCTCGCGCGCCCGAAAGACCATGTCGGGACTGGAATCGAGGCCGATCACCCACGAGTCCGGGTAGGCGTCGATCAGGCGGCGGGTCGTCTCCCCCGTCCCCATCCCCAGCTCCAGCACGCGCTCGGGCGCGAAGGGGATCGCCTTGATCGCCTCCTCCTGCAGCTCGTCGTAGCGAGGGATCTCCTCGTGGATCAGCTTCAGGTAATTGTCGGGTTTCCAGTGGAATTGGGCCATCTCGTAATCTCGGACAATGCCAGACGCGTCCACCGTCATCGACCTCTCCACCCTTGGCCTCTCCTTCGGCGAGGGCAAGCGCGTCGAGCTGCCGGTCAGGCTCGAGCCGTTCGAGCTCGGCGGCCAGACCTACCTCGCCGACCCGGCGGCGCCGACCGTGCGGCTCGAGGTCTCGCGGCCGAGTGGGGGCTTCGCCTTCCACCTCAGCTTCCCGGTCCATCTCGAGGGTCCTTGTGTGCGCTGCCTGGAGCCGGCCGCGCTCGACCTCGAGGTCGAGGCGCGCGAGATCGACCAGTCGACGACTGAAGATCCGGAGCTGCACAGCCCCTACGTCGCCGACGACGAGCTCGACATCGGCCGCTGGGCGCACGACGCGACGATGCTGGCGCTCCCGACCCAGATCCTCTGCCGCCCCGACTGCCTCGGCCTTTGCCCGACCTGCGGCGCGCCCCTGAACGGCGCCGACCCGGCCGACCACGAACACGACAGCGGCAAGGACCCGCGCTGGGCGGCCCTGGACAACCTCAAGCTGGAGTAGCCGCTAGGGCTGCTCGTCGAGCTCGGCGACGGGTTCGTCGTCGCGACCGGCAAGGCGATCGCGGCCGCGCTGGACGGCGGCGAGGAACTTCTGCAGGTTGACTTCGAGGGTGTTGAGGATCTCGTCGGCGTAGTCCTCGGCGCCGAGGCGGATTTCGCGCTCGCGGGTGCGGGCGTCCTCGACGATCTCGTCGGCGGCGCGCTCGGCCTGCTTGGTGACCTCCTCGTCGGAGATCAGGCGGGCCTGCTGCTCGCGCGCCTCACGCACGATCCGCTCGGCCTCGCGTTTGGCCTCGGCCAGCATCTCCTGGCGCTCCTTGACGATCCACCGCGCCTGCTTGATCTCCTCGGGGATCGTCGCCCGCATCTGATCGAGGAGGTCGTAGATCTCCTCGCGGTCGACACGAACCTGATCCGTCAAGGGGACGGGACGGGCGTTGTGCACTACGTCGTCGAGCTTGTCTATGAGGACCAGTACGTCCATAAGAAGATCGTAAGCCTACGTGTATGCGGGGTTTTTCGGGAAGATGACGTGCATAGGGGCGTTTTTTGCAAGCGGCCGCCCAGGGGGCCGGGACTGGAATCGAAAGCCTACCTGTCGCCCAGGCGTTCAGAGAGTGCAGCGGCGACCGGGGCGGGAACCAGGTCGCCGACGTCGCCGCCGAAGGTGGCCATCTCCTTGACTCCGGTCGAGGAGAGAAAGCTGTAGTGAGGGGAAGCGATCACGTACATGCTCTCGATGCCGGGATCGAGCTTGCGGTTGAGCTGGGCCATCTCGAACTCGTACTCGAAGTCGGAGATCGCCCGCAGTCCCTTGACGATCGCCTTGGCGTCGTTGTCGCGGGCGAACTCGACCAGCAGGGTGGCGAAGATCTGGACCTCGACGTTGGGCAGGTCGGCGGTCGCTTCGGCGATGAACTGCTTGCGCTCCTCGGCCGTGAACAGCGTTTTCTGCTTGCGCACTGGGTTGTTGACGACGCCGACGACGACCTTCTCGAAGACGTTCGAGGTCCTTGTGATGATGTCGATGTGGCCGTTGGTGACCGGGTCGTAACTGCCCGGGCAAACGACGGTGCCGTTGCGCTCGGTCATGCTCGCTCCATGGCGTAGATCGAGACGTCGGCAGCGCCGTAGCGGCGCTGGCGCAGCCGCTCCAGCGAGTCGATCCGTAGCGGCCGGCGGGCACCGCTCTCGACGACCGCGCGGCCCGCGGGGCCGAGCAGCCGGGGAAGGTGGGTGTTGAGGTCCTGCTCCACGCGGTCGGCGAGTCTATAGGGGGCGTCGACGAACACGAGGTCGAACTTCCCCTCGCTTTGGAGGTCCGAAACCTGTTCGAGCCAGCGGCCGACCTCGGCCCGGACGAGCTCGACCCGCTCGGCAAGGCCAAGGTGCTCGACGTTGCCGAGCGCGGGCCGCGTGTCGCGGTCGACGAGGACCGCCGTGCCGGCGCCGCGCGAGAGCGCCTCGATCGCGAGGGCGCCGGTGCCGCAGAAGAGGTCGAGCACGCGGGCGCCCTCGACGCGGTCGCCGAGGGCGGAGAACGTCGCCTCGCGCACCCGGTCGGAGGTCGGCCGCACCTTCCAGCCGCGCGGCGCGACGAGGCGCTGGCCCTTGAGATCGCCGGCGATTATTCGCATCCGGTCATCAAAGCGGGATCGGGTCGGCGGCGCCGGCGCCGAACCTGGCGCGGGCGGCATCGAGCAGCGGGCCCAGCTCCGGCGCCTCGAGTGAGCCGTGCTCACGCAGCAGCGCCAACACCTCGTCGCGCGCTTCGATCAGCTTCGGCCCGTCCTCCGGCAGTTCGGCGACGGCGAAGCGTGGCAGCCCGCTCTGGCGGGTGCCGAGGATCTCCCCCTCGCCGCGCAGTTCGAGGTCGACCTCGGCCAGCTTGAAGCCGTCGCCCTCACGCTCGACCGCTCGCAGCCGTCGCCGCGCCAGCTCGCCCGCTTCTTCGGTGAACAGCAGGCAGACCGAGGCGTGCTCGCCGCGCCCGACCCGGCCCCGCAGCTGGTGCAGCTGGGAGACGCCGAAGCGCTCGGCGCCCTCGATCACCATCACCGTCGCGTTCGGCACGTCGATCCCGACCTCGATCACGGTCGTCGCCACCAGCAGGTCGGTCTCGCCGGCGGCGAAGGCCGCCATCGCAGCCGCCTTCTCGTCGGAGCGCATCTGGCCGTGGAGGACGCCGACCCTGAAGTCGCGGAACTCGGTTTTGGCGAGGCGCTCAGCCTCGACCTCGGCCGCCCGCCCCGGCATTTTCTCGGACTCAGAGACGAGCGGGCAGACGACGAACGCCTGGCGTCCGTCTCGCAGCCGGTCGCGGATGAACTGGTAGGCGCCGGCGCGCTCGTCCTCCTCGACCAGCCGCGTCGCCACCGGTTGGCGTCCGGCAGGGAGCTGGTGCAGCGCCGTCGTGTCGAGATCGCCGTAGGCGGTCAGCGAGAGCGTGCGCGGGATCGGCGTCGCCGTCATGTGGAGGACGTGCGGTGCCATCCCCTCGACCCCCTTGGCGTCGAGCGCGCGCCGCTGCTCGACCCCGAAGCGGTGCTGCTCGTCGACGACGACGACACCGAGCCGGGCGAATTGCACCCTCGGCTCGATCAGCGCGTGGGTGCCAAGGATCAGCCCCAGCTCGCCGGTGGCGAGCTGGTTGAGGGCGCGCTTGCGGGTCGGGGCGGGCGTCGCGCCGGTCAGCAGCGAGAACGGGATCGCCTCCGCCCCGAGCAGGCGGTCGAGGGTCAGCGCGTGCTGCTCGGCGAGGGTCTCGGTCGGCGCCATCAGCGCCGCCTGGAAGCCGGCTTCGAGCGCCCGCAGCATCGCGTAGACGGCGACGACGGTCTTGCCGGAGCCGACCTCCCCCATCAACAGCCGTTGCATCGGCTCGCCCGAGTCGAGGTCGGCGTCGACGTCGTCGAACGCCGCCAGCTGGTCGGCGGTGGGCTCGAACGGCAGCGACTCGAGCCAGCGGCCGACGAGGTCGCCGGGCCGGCCGAGGCGAGGCGCCGGGCGGGCAAGACGGTGAGTGCGTTTGCGGGTCGCGAGCAGAGCCTGGTGCAGGAACAACTCTTCGAAGGCGATCCGGGCGCGGGCGGTGTCGAGGTCCTCGGCGGTCTCGGGGAAGTGCGCGACCTTGATCGCGTCGGCAATGCCGGCGAGGCGGCGGCGGGCGCGCATCTCCGCGGGAAGGCCCTCGATCATGTTCGGGGCCAGCTGGCAGGCCTGCTCGGCCCAGTCGCGGATCTTCTGGGCGCGCAAGCCCTCGGTCGCGGGATGGACAGGGACGAAGGGGGCGCCGGCCGGCGGGTCCTGCCCCCGAGGGGATGGGGCCGTAGCGGGCGGCAGGTCCTGCCCCGGGGAGGGAGTCCTGCGGGCGAGGTTTACGTTCTCGGACTCCCTCCCCGGGTCACCCGCCGCAGCCACGAGCTCCCATTCAGCGACCGTGAATCCGCGGCCGGTCAGTTTCCCCGTCAGGAGCAACTCGGTGCCGGGGTCGAGCTTGGCCGCCACCCAAGGCTGGTTGAACCAGGTGGCGCGCAGATGACCGGTTTCGTCGCCGACTTTGACTCCCACCATGGTCAGGCGGCCCCTGCGGAAGGGACGGGGCTTGCTGCCGAGCACGGTCACCAGCACGGTTGCGGTTTCGCCTTGCTCGACGGTCTCGAGCTGGCGGACCTGGCGGTCCCGATGGCGGATCGGGAGACGGCGCAGGACATCACCGATCGTTTGGATCCCGGCTTCCTCAGCGGCTTCAGCTGATTTCGGACCGACCCCGGCTAGGGCCTGGAGCGAGGCGGCGAGGACGCTGGGGCGGGGCCAGTGGACGGGGGCGCCGCGGAGCTCGGCGGCGGTCAGCTCGCGCTCGCCGGCAAACGAGCGCACGCCTACTGGGCCGCCAGCAGCCACCACCAGCTCGGCTGACCCCCCTCGTGGGTCTCGATCTCGACGCCGTCGGGAACGTGGGTGTCGATTTCTGCCAGCGCGATCGGGGCGCCCTCGCCGGCGATCACGGTGACGATCTCCGCTCCCTCGGCGAGGTGCTGGATCGTCCGGGTCAGGGTCGATCCGGCGCCGCCCCAGGCGACGATCTCGCCGGCGGCGAAACCGACCGCGTCGCCCTGCTTGAAGCGACCCTGGGCATCGTCGCGGGCAGCCGGCGCGACGCCGCCGGTGTTGACTCCGGCCAGCGCCGATTCGAGCCGCTCGGCGTTCTCGGCTGCGGAAGCCTCGCCGTCGAGCTCGACCAGTGCCAGCAGGCTCGCCTGCTGCGATGTCGCCGCCACCACCCGGGCCGGCTTCTCGGAGAGCTCGCAGGCGCGCTCGGCGGCCATCACCACGTTGGAGGAGCTGGGCAGGACGAGGATCTCCTCGGCGGCGACGCCGTGGATCCCGGCCAGCAGCTCGTAGGTCGAGGGGTTGAGCGTCTCGCCACCGGGGACGACGATCGCGCCGAGCTCGGCGAAGAGACGCTCCATCCCCTCCCCCGCCGCGACTGCGACGACGCCGGTGCGGCCGCTCGCCTCGGCGCCGGCCAGGCGCGCGCTGCGCTCCGCCATCTGCTCGCGCATGTCGGCGACGTCGAGGTTGGTCACCGTGCCGACCCCGTCGAAGAGGGCGACCGCGGCCTCCGGGTCGTCGGTGTGGACGTGGACCTTGAGGGTG
Organism: Solirubrobacterales bacterium; assembly: GCA_035509895.1. Taxonomy (GTDB): domain Bacteria; phylum Actinomycetota; class Thermoleophilia; order Solirubrobacterales; family 70-9; genus VAYN01. The sequence goes on along the minus strand of DATKIA010000103.1, from coordinate 9,571 downwards.
ACGTCGTCGCCGACGACGAGAACCGAGTCGCCGAGCCCCTCCAGTCGCGGCAGGAACTGGCGCTGGGCGAGACCGCTGCCGGAGACGATGAAGTTCGTGCAGTAGCGGTAGCGGCTGTCTTCGTGATGGGGCAGGCTGGCCCGCGGCGCCTCGTGATGGGGGACTTCAGGCATCTCGCCGTCCTCGCCGCGCAGGCCGGCGACGACGCCGGCAAGGATCAGGACGAGGCCGTGGCCACCGGCGTCCACGACACCCGATTCGCGCAGCACCTCGAGCTGCTCGGGGGTACGGGCGACGGCCCGCTCACCGTCTTCCATCGCCCGTTCGATCACGCCGGCGAGGACGGCGTCCTGCTCCTCCTCGGAGACGTCACGCCCGAGCCGCTGTTTGTCCGCTTCGAGGTGGGCGAGCTGGCGCGCCAGCGAGTGCGCCATCTCGCGGAAAACGGTCAGCATCGTCCCCTCGGCCGGCTCGCGGACGGAGTCGTAGGCGGCGTCGGCGGCGGAGGCGAAGGCGGCGGCGACCAGGACCGGGTCGACCAGCTCGCCGGGGCGACTGGCAAGCTCCTCGGCGGCGCCGCGGACGATCTGGCTGAGGATCACGCCTGAGTTGCCGCGGGCACCCATCAGCGCCGCCCGCGCCAGCGCCTGAACCAGCTCGGTGCGGCCGACCTCGTCGACCGACTGACCGTCGAGGCGGTCGAGCTCTTCCATCACGGCACGCAGCGTCATCGCCATGTTGTCGCCCGTGTCGCCGTCGGCGACCGGGAAGACGTTGAGGTCGTTGACCTCCTGGCGGCGGGCCTCGAGTGAGGTGTATGCAGAGGTGATGACCCGGCGGAAGCGGGCGATCGATGGATCGGACATCTGTCGGCAATCTATCCGCCGCCCGCGATGGCGTTGAGAACAGTGCCCGGAAGATGCAGCTCGTTTCACGAAATTGTCAGGACGCGCGACTGCGGCCATTGCTACCGTGCCCTGCTTCATGAGGAGCTTCGCCACCTGGATCACCGGCCACCGCAAGACGGTCGTGATCGGCTGGATCGCCGCCCTGATCATCATCGGCGGCATCTCGAGCTCAGTCGGCGCCGACTTCACCGAAGAATTCAAACTTCCCGCTTCCGACTCCAAGGAAGCCTTCGACCTGCTGGAAACGAAATTCCCGGAACAGTCGGGGAACAGCTCGCAGCTCGTCTTCAAGGCCGACGCCGGAATCGAATCGCCGGCCGTGCAGAAGAAGATGGAGGCGGTCTTCAAGGAAATCGAAGGCTTCCCCCACGTCTCCGAAGTCGCCAGCCCCTATGCAGAAGGCGGCGCGGCCGCGGTCTCCGACGACGGCAAGATCGCCTACGCGACGATCCAGTACGACGCTCAGAACAGCGAAATCGAAAAAGACGACACGCGCGAAATCATCAAGATCGCGCAGGGGGTGGACGGCGAAGGACTCGAAGTCCAGCTCGGCGGCAGCCTGATCCAGGAAGCCGAACAGGAAGAAGGCGACTCCTCATTCGGGATCGGCCTGCTGGCGGCGATGATCATCCTCCTCATCACCTTCGGCTCGGTGGTCGCGATGGGGCTGCCGATCATCACCGCCCTGTTCGCCCTCGGAGTCGGGCTCAGCCTGGTCGCGATCGGGACGCATGTCTTCGACACTGCGAATTTCGCGATCATCCTGGCCGCGATGATCGGCCTCGGGGTCGGTATCGACTACGCGCTCTTCATCCTCACTCGCTTCCTCAACGGCCTCGACGAGGGGCTGGAGCCGCGCGAGGCGTCGATCAAAGCGGTCGACACCGCCGGCCGCGCCGTCCTCTTCGCCGGGATCACCGTGATCATCTCGCTGATGGGGATGTTCCTGCTCGGCCTCCCCTTCCTCTACGGGGTCGCCACGGCGGCTGCGCTGGCCGTCCTGTTCACGATGATCGCGGCGCTGACCCTGCTGCCGGCGCTGCTGGCGATCGTCGGTCGCCGGGTCGACCGGCTCCGCATCCCGGGCCTCAAGAAGCGCGGGACCAGCACCGACGAAACCGGCCGCTGGTACCGCTGGAGCCGCGAGATCCAGAAGCGGCCCGTGCTCTCGGCCGCGCTCTCCGGCGCCTTCCTCCTGATCCTCTGCATCCCGACGTTGTCGCTGCGCCTCGGGACCAACGACGCCGGCACCGAACCGACCGACAAGACCACCCGCCAGGCCTACGACCTGCTCTCCGAGGGCTTCGGCCCCGGCTTCAACGGCCCGTTCGTGATGGTCGGGGCGCTGCCTGGCAAGGGTGAAGATCAGGGCCTCGTCGAGCTCAGCAAACAGCTCGAAGGCGAAGAAGGCGTCGCCTCGGTCACCTCGGTCAACCTCAACGACGCCGAAAACACCGGTGTGTTCCAGGTCTACCCCACGACCTCGCCGCAGAGCGAAGCGACGACGGATCTGCTCGACCACATCCGCGACAACGTGATCCCGCCGATCGAGGCCAAGACCGGGGCGCAGCTCCACGTCGGCGGCATCAACGCGATCTTCGAGGACTTCGGCGAAGCGATCACCGAAAAGCTGCCGATCTTCATCGGCGTCGTCGTCCTGCTCTCGGCGCTGCTGCTGATGATCGTCTTCCGCTCGGTCCTGGTGCCGCTGAAGGCGATCGTGATGAACCTGCTCTCGATCGGCGCCGCCTTCGGCCTCGTCGTCGCCGTCTTCCAGTGGGGCTGGGGCGCGAGCATCATCGGAGTCGACAACACCGGGCCGATCATCTCCTTCTTCCCGATATTCCTGTTCTCGATCGTCTTCGGGCTCTCGATGGACTACGAGGTGTTCCTGATGTCGCGGATCCATGAGGAGTGGGAGCACCGCCACGACGCCTCCGAAGCCGTCACCCAGGGGCTCGCCCTGACCGGCCGCGTGATCACCGCGGCGGCGGCGATCATGGTCACCGTCTTCGCCTCCTTCATGATCGGCGAAGAACGGATCATCAAACTGTTCGGCCTCGGCCTCGCCTCCGCCGTCCTGATCGACGCCGTCGTCATCCGCACCGTCCTGGTGCCGGCGATCATGCAGCTCTTCGGCAAAAAGGCCTGGTACTTCCCCGAGTGGCTCGGCCGCATCCTCCCCAACCTCGCCGTCGAGCCCCCCGAGAAACCAGCTCCCGCCGAAACCGACTAGCCCCTCCGGGGGGCGAGTCCGTCTGCATCGGATGCACCAAGGGGTGTTTCCCTCCCGGCCGACGAGGTGACGGTGGCGGATGGGATTCCGGTGACCACCGTGCCGCCCTCGCGCGAATCGAGGAAGAGCCCGGTGGCCGACGGCGAAGCCCGCTCGAGGAACGGTTCGTCCCCTTCCTCCGCCGCCACTCTCTGCCGATCCCGCGCCTCAACGCCTGGAACGAAGTGAATGGACAGAGCTACCAGGTCGACTGCCTGTGGCTGAACCGCCAGATCGTCGAGCTCGACGGCTGGCGGGGGCACGGCACCAAATCAGCCTTCCGCGACGACCGCGCCCCGCGGCTACTCCGTTTAACGAGGGCTGGCTGGGCTCAGCTGGCCTGAGGCCGTCTGGCCAAGCAGGTCAAGGACGCAGGGAGCCGAAGCGTGCTCTGCACGTGAGCGACCGAGGACGCTGACATGCGCCGGCCAGACGGCCTCAGGCGGCCTTGGTGACCTTGTTGCTCTTGAGGCAACGCGTGCAAACGTAGGCGCGAAACGGGCGGCCGCCCTCTTGGATCCGGACCTTCTGCAGGTTCGGATCGAAGCGCCGCTTGGTCGCGACCATCGAGTGGCTTCGGGACTGGCCGAAGCCAGGACCTTTGCCGCAGCTGTGACATACCTTCGCCATCGGGATCGTGGATGGTAAACGATCGTCTGTGCCGGGGCCCTCAGGCGAGCTGGCGCTGCAGCAGGGCCATGCGGGCGACGGTGAGGGCGGCGTTGCGGCCCTGGTCGCGTTTGTCGCCGCCGGCCCGCGCCAGGGCCTGATCCATCGTCTCGCAGGTGATGACGCCGAAGGCGCAGGGGACGCCGGTCTCGAGCTGGACGTCCTGGATGCCGCGGGCGGACTCGGCGCAGACGAAGTCGAAATGGTCGGTCTCACCGCGGATGACGACGCCGAGACAGGCGATGCCGGCGAAGCGGCCGGTCCCGGCGTGCGCCTTGGCGGCGAAAGGCAGCTCGTAAGCGCCGGGGACCGACGCCACGGTGACCTGCTCGGCGGGAATACCGGCCAACTCGAAGCCGGCCAGCGCGCCTGCTTCGAGGCGCTGCGCCAGGTCCTCGTAGTAACGGCCGATCACGACCGCCCAGTTGAGCGGCGCCAACCGCGCCTTCTCGTCCTCGCTGAACTGCTCGAGGAACGCCCCGTCGCCGTCAGCCATCCTGGCCCGCGGCTTCCCGTGCGTCGCGTTCCTCCTCGTCGTGGAGCATCTCCTCGTCGAGCGCCAGGCCCTGGTGGTGCAGCGAGTGGCCGAGCTTGTCGCGCTTGGCCCTCAGGTAGGCCTCGTTGTGGGTGTTGGGCTGGAACTCGATCGGGACCTGCTCGGAGACCGAGAGCCCGTAGCCCTCGAGGCCGACGATCTTTTTCGGGTTGTTGGTCAGCAGCCGGATGCTGGAGAGGCCGAGGTCGGCGAGGATCTGGGCGCCGATCCCGTAGTCGCGGAGGTCGGCGGGCAGACCGAGTTTGAGGTTGGCCTCGACCGTGTCCGCTCCCTCCTCCTGCAGTTTGTAGGCGCGCAGCTTGTTCAGCAGGCCAATCCCACGGCCCTCCTGGGAGAGGTAGAGCAGGACCCCCTGTCCCTCGGCCTCGATCTGCGACATCGCCGCCTCCAGCTGCTCGCCGCAGTCGCAGCGCATGCTGTGGAAGACGTCACCCGTGAGGCACTCGCTGTGGACGCGGACGAGGACGTCCTCGACCCCGTCGATCTCGCCCTTGACCATCGCCACGTGGTGTTTGTCGTCGACCAGCGAGCGGTAGCCGACCGCCGTGAAGTCGCCGAGCGCGGTCGGCAGCGCCGTCGCCACCACCCGCTCGACCAGCTTCTCGGTCCGGCGCCGGTAGGCGATCAGGTCGGCGACCGTGACCATCTTCAGGCCGTGCCTCTGGCAGTAGGGGACGAGGTCGGGGACACGGGCCATCGTCCCGTCGTCGTTCATCACCTCGCAAATGACGCCGGCCGGGATTAGGCCGGCGAGGCGGGCGAGGTCGACCGAGGCCTCGGTGTGGCCGGTGCGCTCCAAGACGCCGCCGTCTTTGGCCCGCAACGGGAACATGTGGCCGGGGACGACGATGTCGCGCGGGCCCGAGTCGGGGTCGATCGCGACCTGGATCGTGTGCGCGCGGTCGTGGGCCGAGATCCCGGTGCTGACGCCGCCGGCGGCCTCGATCGTGACCGTGAACGCCGTCTGCAGCGGCGCCTCGTTCTTCGCCGCCATCAGGTTGAGGCCGAGCCGCTCGCAGCGCTCCGCGGTCAGCGCCAGGCAGATCAGCCCGCGCGCCTCTTTGGCCATGAAGTTGACCGCCTCCGGGGTGGCGAACTGGGCGGCCATCACCAGGTCACCCTCGTTCTCGCGGTCCTCGCCGTCGCAGACGACGATCATCCGCCCGCGGCGGATTTCCTCGAGCGCTTCCTCGATCGTCGCGAACGGGCTCTCGCCCGTCCGGCTGGTAACGCTCTCTTTTCCTTGCGTCTCAGTCATCCCGCTCACGTTCGATCCTTTCCTGCGAATGGTGCCAGCAAACGCTCCACGTACTTCGCCACCACGTCGCTCTCGACGTTCACTCTGCCACCCGGCGCCGCTCGGCCGAAGTTGGTCCGCTCCAGGGTCTCCGGGATCAGCGACACCTCGACCCAGTCCTCGCCGAGCTCAGCGACGGTGAGGCTGACGCCGTCGAGCGTGATCGAGCCCTTGTCGACGGCGTAGCGGAGCAGATCCGGGGACAGCTCGATCCGCACCCGCCGGGCGAACCCGTCCTGCTCGACGGCGGCGATCTGACCGACGCCGTCGACGTGCCCCTGGACGATGTGGCCGCCGAGGCGGTCCGAAGCCTTCATCGCCAGCTCGAGGTTGACCGGGTCACCTGCCTCAACCGTGCCCAGGGCGGTGACGGTGAGGGTCTGATTCATTGCCTCCGTCTCGAAGCCAGTGCCGTCGGTTGCGGTCGCGGTCAGGCAGACGCCGTTGACCGCGACCGAGTCGCCGAGGCCGATTTCAGGCGCGAGCTTCGTCGCGATCCGCAGCGTCGCGCCGTCGGCATCGGCCTCCAGCCGCTCGACCGTGCCCAGGTCCTGGATCAGTCCCGTGAACAAGTCACCACTCCCGGAATCTCGCGGTCACGAGGACATCGTCACCGACTTGCTCCGTGGATGACTCGAGCGCGCTCCGGCGCGGCGGGGCCTGCCCCCGAGGGGGGGTCCTGCGGGCGAGGTTTTCGTTCTCGGACCCCCCCTCGGGGTCACCCACCGCGAGGGGCGGGCTCGACTGACCGAGAAGGACGGGAGCAATGAAGGTCCTGGTCTCGTCGATCTGGTCGGCGGTGAGGAAAGCTGAAGCGAGGGTTCGGCCACCCTCGAGGAACAAGCTCGTGATCTCGCGGCGGCCCAGGTCCGCCAACGTGGTCCTGACCCTGTCGGCCGGGGAGGCGCCGCTGGCGACGATGACGTCCGCGCCGGTGTCGCGCAGAGCGCCGGTGCGCGCCGGGTCGGCATCCGGAGCGACCACAACGATCAGCGGCGACTGGTCGAGGCTCGCCAGCAGCTGCGAGCTGCACGGGAGGCGGGCGTCGGAGTCGAAGACGACGCGGATCGGCTGGCGGGCCGTCGGGATGCGAGCCGTGAGCAGCGGGTCGTCGGCGAGGACGGTGCCGATGCCGACCGCGATCGCGTCCGATTCGGCGCGCCAGTGGTGGACCAGCGCCCGGGACTCATCGCCGGAGATCCAAGGGCTGTCGCCGGGGGCGGTCGCGGTCTGGCCATCGAGTGACATCGCCAGCTTCAGGGTCACGAACGGCAGGCCGGTGCGGGCATGCTTGCGGAAGGGCTGGTTGAGGCGACGGGCCGCAGCGGCCTCGGCGCCGGCGGCGAAGAGCACCTCGACGCCACCGTCGCGCAGCATTCCCGGCCCGCGTCCGGCGGCCCTCTCGCTCGGGTCCTCGGAGGCGATCGCGACGCGGGAGATGCCGTCGGCGAGGATCGCCTCGACGCAGGGCGGCTGGCGGCCCTGGTGGGCGCAGGGCTCGAGCGTCACGTACATAGTCGCCCCGGCCGGATCCTCGCCCCGAGCGCGGCAGTCGGCCAGCGCCGCACGCTCGGCGTGCAGGCCGCCCAACTCGGCATGGAACCCCTCGCCGATAATCTCCCGGTCACGCACGATCACGGCGCCAACCAGTGGGTTCGGGCTGACCCGGCCCCGGCCACGCTCCGCCAGCTCGAGGGCGCGTCTCAAGTGAGCACTGTCGGCGGCTGTCAGGTGGGTGTCCACGAAAACCGATTGACTCGTCAATCAACCAGGATTCTACTCCTCGATTGAAGTAGTTACGGAAGCTTTCCCGAATACCCTGATCGGCTCGTGAAACTGATAATCCAGATCCCCTGCCTCAACGAGGAGGCGACGCTGCCGGCGACGATCGCCGACCTCCCCCGCCGGGTCGACGGCTTCGACTCGGTCGAGCTGCTGGTGATCGACGACGGCTCGACCGACCGCACCGTCGAGGTCGCCCGCGAGCAGGGCGTCGAGCACATCGTCCGCCTGACCAACAACAAGGGTCTCGCCGCAGGCTTCCAGGCCGGGCTCGACGCCTGCCTGAAGCTTGGCGCCGACGTCGTCGTCAACACCGACGCCGACAACCAGTACAGCGGCGCCGACGTCGCCAAGCTGGTGGCGCCGATCCTCGCCGGCGCGGCCGACATGGTCGTCGGCGACCGCCAGGTCGCCCAGATCGACCACTTCTCGGGCTCGAAGAAGGGGCTGCAGCGGCTCGGCAGCTGGGTCGTCCGCCGCCTCTCCGGGACCGAGATCACCGACACCACCTCCGGCTTCCGCGCCTACAACCGCGAGGCGGCGCTGCAGCTGCTGGTCGTCGACAACTTCACCTACACCCTGGAGAGCCTGATCCAGGCCGGCAAGATGCTGGTCGCGGTCGACGAGGTCCCGGTCGCGACCAACCCGCAGACGCGCGAGTCGCGGCTGGCCGGCTCGACCGGCAAGTACGTGCGGCGCAACATCCCGGCGATCCTCCGCATCTACGCCCGCTACGAGCCGCTGCGCGCCTTCTCAACCGCCGGCGCGCTCGTCCTCCTGCTCGCCCTCCTCGCCTGGCTGCCGTTCCTGATCGACGCGATCTTCAACGGCGACTCGACCGGCCACATCCAGTCGCTGATCCTCGGCGCCGTCCTCTTCATCGCCGCCGTGCAGCTGTTCGCGCTGGGCGTGATCGGCGACCTGCTCGCCGGCCAGCGGGTGATGACGCAGCGCGTCTTCGAGCGGGTGCGGCGGGTCGAGCTGGCGCTGGGGGTCGAGCCCTCGCATTACGAGCGCGGCGCCGGGGATCCGGAGTGAGCTCCGCGGACGCGCGGGGCGGGGGCGCCAACGGCGCCGGACAGGACGAGGGCAAGGCGACCGCGAGCTCGGCTGACTACGGCAAGACCGCCAGCTTCCTCGCGGTCGGCGTCGGCCTCACCGGTGTCATCACCTACGCCTACTTCCTGATCGCCTCACACGTCCTCGACAAGACGGACTACGGGCAGATCGCATTCCTCTGGTCGGCCGTCTTCATCACGATCTCGACCCTCTACCGGCCAATCGAACAGCTGCTCTCGCGCCACATCTCCGAGCGGCGGGTCAAAGGGCAGCCGATCAGCCAGCCGATGCGGGTCGCCTCGACGATCCAGCTCGGTCTCTCGCTCTTCTTCGCCGTCGTCGCCCTGGCGCTGCGCGGTCCGATCCAGAACGACCTGCTGGAGGGCAATGAAGCTCTTTACTGGGTCTTCTTCTCCTCGGTCCTCTTCTACGCCGCCAGCTACTTCGCCCGCGGCTTCCTCGCCGGCGAGCAGCGTTTCGGCCTCTTCGTCGCCCTGATCCTCTCCGAATCGTGCTTCCGCACGATCTTCGCCGTCCTCGTCGCGGTCGGCATCCTCAGCGGCCAGTCGGCGGTCGCGATCGGGATCACCGCCGCGCCGGCGCTCTCGCTGCTGGTCGTGCCGTTCGCGTTTGCTCGCAGAGCGCAAAAGGAGAAGCAAGGTTCGCCCGGCATGCCCGGACGCGAAGCGGAGGACATGTCGGAATCACCCGACTCCGATCGCAATCTGACTCAGTCGGAGTCGGGTGATTTTTCATTCCGGAGTGGCGGCGGCTTTGCCGCGGCGGTGCTCCTGATCATGTTCAGCGAACAGGCCTTCCTCAACGCCGGGCCGCTGATCATCCGCGGCCTGCAGGATGCCGCGGCGGCGGGCTTCATCTTCAACGTGCTGATGCTGGCGCGGGCGCCGCTGCAGCTCTTCCAGGCGGTCTCGACCAGCATCCTCCCCCACCTCACCAGCCTCCACACCTCGAAGGCCCCGGACAGCGAGCGCGAATTCCACCGCTCGGTCCGCGGCGTCCTCCTC
>DATKIA010000102.1:0-5082 GCA_035509895.1 Solirubrobacterales bacterium | reverse complement strand
GATCGGCGGCATCGCGATCGAGGCGTGGGCGTTGAGTCCGGCGGCGACGCCGCCCGAGCCGCCCGAGCGGGCCAGCTCCTCGACCCAGACCGCGTCGTGCAGGTGGTCGCCGCCCTGGCCGCCGTACTCCTCGGGGAACTTCAGCCCGAGGAAGCCAAGCTCGGCGCAGCGCGAGTAGAGCTCGCGCGGGAATTCCCGCGCCGCCTCCCACTCGTCGACGTGCGGCGCGATCTCCTTGGCGACGAAGCGCGAGACGCTTTGGCGCAGTTCCTCGTGCTCCTCGCCGAAGGGCGGGAGCGTGGCGCGCGTCCCGCTGTCCTTGATGACGTTCATGTCACGAACTCCGTTCGCTAATGTTGCAGACAACGCGTTTCGCGCGCGTTGATCCGTTGTACCGTCGAGGCATGGAGCGAAGCGTGTGGACTGACGAGCGACTGGACGACCTGGCCCGAAAAGTCGACGCTGGATTCGAGCGGGTTGACCGAGACATTCGAGATCTGCGGATGCTCATGTTCCAACTCTGGGGAGCGACGATGCTCGGCATCTTCGCGACGATCGGCACGGTCATCGCGACGAACGCTTGATCGTCAGTCGCGACGGTCTTCCCGAGATCTACAGCCCGTACGAGCGGCCGATCACGTCGAGCATCACCTCGTCGGTGCCGGCGCCGATCCGGTTGAGGCGGACGTCGCGGTAGGCGCGCTCGATCTCGTACTCCTTCATGTAGCCGTAGCCGCCGAGGATCTGGACGCACTCGTCGGCGACCTCGCAGGCGACGCGGGAGGCGAAGAGCTTGGCCATCGTGATCTCGCGCACCGGGTACTCGCCGTTGCCGAAGCGCCAGGCGGTCGAGTAGGTGAACTGCTTCGCCGCCTCGGTCTTGGTCGCCATCTCGGCGAACTTGTGGCGGATCGCCTGGAACTTGCCGATCGGGCGGCCGAAGGCTTCGCGCTCCTTGGCGTAGTCGAGGGTCTTCTCGATCATCCGCTCGGCCCCCGCGTGGCAGCCGGCGGCGGCTACCAGGCGCTCGCCCTGGAGCTCCCAGGCGATGTGGTAGAAGCCTTTGCCGACCTCACCGAGGACGGCGTCGGCGGGGACGCGGACGTCTTCGAAGGCGAGTTCGCCGGTGTCGGAGGCGTGCATCCCCATCTTCTCGAGCTCGCTGGAGACGCTGAAGCCGGGGACCTTCTCGCCGTTCTCGTCGCGCAGGTCGACGACGAAGAGGGTGATGCCGGCGTGGCGCTCCTCGGGGTCGGTCTTGCAGACGAGGACGATGAAGTCAGCCCGCGGTCCGTTGGTGATGAAGGTCTTGGAGCCGTTGATCACGTATTCGTCGCCGTCGCGGATCGCGGTCGTGCGGATCCCGGCGACGTCGGAGCCGGCGCCGGGCTCGGTGATTCCGAGGCTGCCGACCTTTTCGCCCTTCAGGCCCGGTTCGAGGTACTTCTTCTTCTGCGCCTCGGTGCCGAGCAGGTGGATGGGAGGCAGAACCATGTCCGTCTGGACTGCGAAGCCCATGTTGGTGCCGCCGGAGCCGGAGTAGCTCATGCACTCGGCCCGGACCAGCGAGTAGAAGTAGTCGCCGCCCTGGCCACCGTACTCCTCCGGGAAGCAGAGACCGAGGTAGCCGAGGTCGCCGGCCCGTTTCATCTTCTCGGTCGGCCAGTAGGTGTCCTCCCACTCGTTGCGGTGGGGCCAGAGCTCATTCTTGACCCACGACTGCATCGACTCGCGCAGATCTTCGTGCTCCTGGCTGAAGATGAAGTGCTTGCCCCCTGCGCTGGCGTGGTCGGGCTTGATGACGCTGGAGCCGTTGGTAGTCGCGGTCGCCACTGGTCTCTCCTCGCTCGTTTGGTGCGTTGTAGCTTTCCCGAAGCGAGTAGACAGTAGCACTTCCCACTTTCGACGGAGGTCGCTATTGTTGCCCTCCGAATGAGCCCGGGGAGCTACGAGAAGGTCGCCTACGAGGTCGCCGACGGCGTCGCCACGGTCACCCTCAACGACCCCGAGAAGCGCAACATGCTCTCCGGTCAGATGCTGACCGAGCTGGTCGCGGCGATGGAAGAGGCGCGCGACTCGGAGGCCGTTCGCGCGGTTGTTCTCACCGGGGCAGGTCAAAAGGTGTTCTGTGCCGGGGCGGACCTAGGTGGCTTCGCTTCCGACGTTTCGCTCGTCGAAAAACATTTCGCCAGTGATCTTTTCCTTGATTTCTTCCGGCTGATGCCGCGCCTCGGCAAGCCCTCGCTCTGTGCCGTCAACGGCCACTGCCTCGCCGGCGGCATGGGCCTCGCCCTCTCCTGCGACCTGCTGATCGCGAAAGAGGGTGCGACCTTCGGCACTCCTGAGATCAACGTCGGCGCCTTCCCCTACATGATCATGGCGATCATCTACCGCAACGTCCCGCGCAAGAAGGTCAACGAGATGATGCTGCTGGGGGAGCGGCTCTCGGGGGAGGAAGCGGTCGAGTACGGGCTCGCCAACAAGGTCGTCGCGGCCGCAGAGTTCGACAATGCGGTCGCCGACTGGGCGACCAAGCTCGCCTCCAAGAGCCCGGTCCTGATGCGCCTCGGCCACGATGCGATGTACCGCCAGCAGGACATGGCGGTCGACGACGCGCTCGAGTTCCTGCGCTCGCAGCTCTCGCTCACCCTCAGCACCGAGGACATCGTCGAGGGCGTCACCGCCTTCTTCGAGAAACGCGACCCCCAATGGAAAGGCCGCTAGTGGCGACGGAAGAGAAAGGCCAGAAGCACCTGCTACCCGGCGCCGCGACGATGGGCGAGCTGACCGAGCAGCTGCACGAGCGCCGCGAGACGGCCAAGCTCGGCGGCGGCGAGACCCAGATCGCCAAGCAGCACGATCGCGGCAAGCTGACCGCGCGGGAGCGGATCGCCCTGCTGGTCGACGGGGGCACCTTCACGGAGCTCGGCCTCCACGGCCGACCGCACTTCAGCCAGCGGGCAATGGACGGAAAGGACGCTCCCGCCGACGGCGTCATCACCGGCTGGGGCGAGGTCGACGGCCGCCGCTGCGCGATCGCCGCCTACGACTTCACGGTGATGGCCGGCTCGATGGGGATGACCGGCGAGCTCAAGGTCGGCCGCCTGCGCGAGATGGCGCTGACCAAGCGGATGCCGTTCGTCTGGCTGCTCGACTCGGCCGGCGCCCGGATCCAGGAGGCGACCGGCTCGCTCTTCGCCGGCTCCGGCCAGCTCTTCCGCGAAGAGGTCGAAATGTCGGGGGTGATCCCGATGGTGGCGGCAATGATGGGTCCCTGCGCCGCCGGCACCGCCTACATCCCGGCGCTCTCGGACTTCGTGCCGATGGTCTCCGGCCAGGGCGCGATGGCGCTGGCCGGCCCGCACCTGACCAAAGCCGTCACCGGCGAGGACATCTCGATGGAGGAGCTCGGCGGCGCCAAGGTCCACTGCCGCGTCTCCGGAGTGGGGGACCTCGAGGTCGCCGACGACGAAGAGTGCATCGCCGCGATCAAGTCCTACCTCTCCTACTTCCCCTCGAGCTGGGAAGAGAAGCCGCCCGTCCGCGAGGAGTCTGACCCGGCCGACCGGATGTCGGAGAAGCTGATGGAAATCGTCCCCGACTCCAACCGCAAGCCGTACGACATGTACGAGGTGATCGCCGAGATCGTCGACGACGGCGAGTGGTTCGACGTCAAGCCGCGCTTTGCCCGCAGCGTCATCACCTGCTTCGCCCGCTTCGGCGGCCAGCCGGTCGGGATCATCGCCAACCAGCCCAAGCAGCTGGCCGGCGTCCTCGACAACGACTCCTCCGACAAGGCGGCCCGCTTCATCAACCTCTGCGACGCCTTCAACGTCCCGCTCGTCTTCCTCCAGGACATCCCCGGCTTCATGGTCGGCTCGAAGGTCGAGCGCGCCGGCATCATCCGCCACGGGGCGAAGCTGCTCTACGCGGTCAGCCGGGCGACGGTGCCGAAGGTGACGGTCGTCGTCCGCAAGGCCTATGGCGCCGGTTACTACGTGATGTGCGGCAAGGCGTATGAGCCGGACCTGATCGTCGCCTGGCCCGACGCCGAGATCTCGGTGATGGGCGCCGAGGGCGCGGTCGAAATCATCGGCCGCTCGGCGATCGAGGCGGCCGAGGACCCGGAGGCGGCGCGTGAGGCGATGCTGAACGCGGTGCGGGAGCGGATCGACCCCTACATCGCCGCCGGCAACGCGGTGATCGACGAAGTGATCGACCCGCGCGAGACGCGGCCGACGATCATCGGGGCGCTGCGGATGGCTGCCACCAAGCAGGTCGAGAAGCCGAAGAAACGACACGGCGTGATGCCGGTATGAGGGAGGCGCGGCGATGAGCAAGTTCAGCGACGCGGTGATCATCAGCTGCTCGATCAGCGGCGTGATCGCCAACCGCGACCAGTGCCCGGCGATCCCCTACACGCCCGAGGAGTACGCGGCGGAGGCGCGGCGCGCGGTCGACGAGGGCGCCTCCCAGATCCACATCCACGCTCGCAAGCCGGACGGCACGCCCTCCTACGAGGTCGAGGACTTCAAGGCGATTACCGAGGCGATCCTGGCCGAGGTCGGCGACGTGATCGTCAACTACTCGACCGGCGCGATCGGCATCCCGATCGAGAAGCGGATCGAGTACCTGCGCGAGTGCAAGCCCGATGTCGCCGCGCTCAACATGAGCTCGATGAATTACGCCAAGTACTCCTCGCGGCGCAAGGACTTCGTCTTCAAGGCGGTCTTCGAGAACAGCTTCGACACGATCATCGAGTTCCTCACCGCGATGCGGGAGCTCGGCATCAAGCCCGAGCACGAGTGCTTCGACGCCGGCCACGTCGCCAACCTCGACCCGCTCGTCGACATGGGCCTGCTCGAGCCGCCGCTGCAGATCTCCCTGGTAATGGGGGTGACCGGCGGCATCCGCCCGACCCCGCGCAACGTCACCGTGATGTCGGACCAGATCCCCGGCGGGCCGGAAGGCCCCAACCAGTGGCAGGTGATCGGCATCTCCCGCGACCAGTGGTAGCTGCTCGCCTCCTCGCTGGTCCTCGGCGGCAACGTCCGCGCCGGAGTCGAGGACAACCTCTACCTG
>DATKIA010000101.1:0-13807 GCA_035509895.1 Solirubrobacterales bacterium | reverse complement strand
CAAGAACGTCGCCGCCGGGGCCAACCCGCTGGCACTGCGCCGGGGCATCGAGAAGGCTGTCGACGCGGTCGTCGAGAACCTCCGCAGCAAGCAGTCGAAAGAGGTAGCGGGCAAAGAGCAGATCGCCCGCGTCGCCACCATTTCCGCTGGTGACGAGGAGATCGGCGACGTCATCGCCGACGCCATCGACAAGGTCGGCAAGGACGGCGTCGTCAACGTCGAGGAGGGCCAGACCTTCGGCATGGAGCTGGAGTTCACCGAGGGGATGCAGTTCGACAAGGGCTACATCTCCCCGTACATGGTCACCGACCAGGACCGCATGGAGGCCGTGCTCGAGGACCCCTACATCCTCATCGCCAACCAGAAAATCGGCTCCGTGCGGGACATCCTGCCGGTGCTCGAGCAGGTGATGCAGGGCGGTAAACCGTTGCTGATCGTGGCCGAGGACGTCGAGGGCGAGTGCCTCGCGACCCTGGTCGTGAACAAGCTCCGCGGCACCTTCACCGGTGTCGCCGTCAAAGCCCCCGGCTTCGGCGACCGCCGCAAGCGGATGCTCGAGGACATCGCGATCCTCACCGGCGGTGAGGTGATCACCGAGGAGATGGGTCTCAAACTCGAGAACACCCAGCTCGCTCAGCTCGGCAAGGCCCGCCGCGTCGTCGTCTCCAAGGACACGACCACGGTGATCGACGGTGCCGGTGCCGGCGACGACATCAAAGGCCGGATCAAGCAGATCAAACAGGAGATCGAGAACACCGACTCCGACTTCGATCGCGAGAAGCTCCAGGAGCGCCTCGCGAAGCTCGCCGGAGGTGTCGCCGTGGTCAAGGTCGGCGCCGCCACCGAGACCGAGATGAAGGAGAAAAAGCACCGCGTCGAGGACGCGCTGCAGGCGACCCGCGCCGCGCTCGAGGAGGGCGTCGTCCCGGGTGGCGGTGTGGCCCTGCTCAACGCGCAGTCGTCACTGGACCCGGACAAGCTCGCCGACGATCCCGATGAGGTCACCGGCGCCCGGATCATCCACCGCTCGCTCGAGGAGCCGGTCCGTCAGATCGCCGAGAACTCCGGCCTGGAGGGCTCGGTCGTCGTCAACAAGGTCCGCGAGCTGAAGACCGGCGAAGGCCTCAACGCCGCGACCGGCGAGTACGGCGACCTGATCAAAGCCGGCGTCATCGACCCGACGATGGTGACCCGGTCGGCGCTGCAGAACGCGGCCTCGATCGCGAAGAACATCCTCGTCACCGAGGCGATCATCGCCGAGCCGCCGGAGGATGGCGGCGCCGGCGGTGGCATGCCGGGCGGTATGCCGGACATGGGCGGCATGATGTAAGCACCCCTCTCACGAGGGAATTGCTTCGAAGGGCCCGGCGCAAGCCGGGCCCTTTTTCATGCCCCGAAAAGGCGTGGTTGAGCTGTGGTGCCGTATAGGCCACAAAGCTCAACCACGCGGCGCCCTATTTTTTCTTTTCCTTGGGCGGCAGCGGGGGGAAGAGGCCGGCGTTCCATTCGGCGTAGGGGAGGAAGCTTTCGCGGCGGATCTTCTTGCGCAGGGTGTTGGTGGTGCGGGGGTAGAGGCCGAGGTCGTAGGTGTTGCCCTTGCCGAAGCCCTGGTAGTAGACGAGCATCCGCACCCGCGGCCGCTTCACGATCCAGCTGATCACCTGCTTGACGAAGCGCGGTTCGTCTTTGCCGGAGACCGCCCACTCGGTGACCGAGACCGGCTTGCCCTTCCACTGTTTGCCTTCGTAGAAGCGGTTGAGGTCGTCCCAGACCGGATATTCGGAGTAGAAGTCGGTGCCGACCCAGTCGACCCAGCGGCTGCCGGGCCAGTAGTTGCCGGGGAAGTTCCCTTTGACCCGCGGCGAGCCACCCGGCAACGGGCTCCAGATGATGCTTACCGGCGCCGCGGGCAGGCTTTCCGGCGGCAGGCCCTTGGTCCGGTTCAGCGGCGGCAACCCGATTTCGGCCAGGGTCGCGTTGAGCCCTTCCAGCGTCTGACCACCGCGGACGATGGCGACGATCCGGCGGAAGGCCTGTTTGTACCAGCCGGTCGTGTGTTCGCCACCACGTTGGGTGCCGTCGCAGTAGACCGCCGACCAGGCGTTGAGACAGCGGTTGGGCTCGCCCAGCGGCCGGATGTAGGCGGGCAGGCCGCGCGTCGCGAAGAAGGTGTTGAGTTGCAGGAGGTAGTCGTCGCCGTAGCCGAGCGCGATCTGCTGCGGGGTGATGATCTCCGCCAGCGTCTGGTCGTCGGCGGTGGAGATATGGAGGATCGGCCGCGTCGCCGTTTCGCGCCAGCGTTCGTAGGCTTCGTTGAGGCTGTTGCCCCAGGGGTGGAAGGTCTCCATCAGCGCCGGGTGCTTGCCGGTCAGCGCTGCGAATTCGTTGAATTCGGTCGCCGTGCCGCGGTCGGAGACGCCGAGGTAGACGTCGGGCTTGGGTGGCACCAGGGTCTGTGCCGCGGCGGGGGTCGCGAACAGCGCCGTCAGGGCCAGCGCCAGCGCTGCGGCGCGCCCGGTACCTCTATTCAGCCTCCAGGACATCGCTCATCCTTCGCGGTCGAACGCCGAGGGCCTGCGCGTCGGCCGGTCCGCGCTCGCTCACCATCGACACCTCCATCAACTCGGCCTCCTCCCAGGTTGCAAACACGGCCTCCCCGAAAACGGAGCGGAGGCCGATCAATCCGGCGCGCACGAGCCCGAGCGGCAGGTGGACGAGTGGACGAGGCCGACCGGCGATCCGGCTGACCAGATCGGACATCTCGTCGTAGTTGAGCGTCTCCGGCCCGGCCAGCTCGTAACGGGGGCGGGGCTCGGCGGCGGCCAGTGCCGCGACCACGCACTGGGCCACGTCAGCCGACCAGATCGGCTGGAACTGCGCCTTGCCCTCGCCCGAGACCGGCAGCACCGGCAGGAACGAGAAGCGCCGCAGGAGCGTGATCCAGGGGTCGCTGTGGTCGTAGACGATCGAGGGCGCGAAGACGGTGGTCTGCAGGGGCGAGGAGAGGACAGCCTGCTCGGCCAGCCACTTGGCGCGGAAGAATCGCGTGCGCTGGGCGGCGAAGGCGTCGAGAGCGCTGAAGAAGTGGAAGCGCTTGACGCCGCTGCGCTCCGCCGCTCGCAGCAGCCGCACCGTCGCCAGTCCGTTCAGCTCCTCGATCCCTTTCGGCGGCTGGTCGCGGATCGTCGCCGCCAGGTGGATCACGGTGTCGACTCCGCGCAGCGCCTGCCGTACCAGGTGGGGGTCGGACATCTCGCCGAGGTCGCCGAGCGTGATCTGGACGTCGACCCGGCGCTCGCCCAGCCGCCGCGGCTCCCGGACCAGGCAGCGCACCTCCTCGCCGCTCTCCAAGAGCAGCGGCAGCAGTCGCGATCCGATGCTTCCGGTGGCCCCCGTCAACAGCAGCATGTGCTGTCGATGCTAGCTGTGGTTCCGGCTCTGCTTGGCGCGGCGGGCCACCGGCTTCGGCCCGAGCTTGAGGCTGACGACGCCGCTGGCGGCGACGGCGCCCGCGGCAGGCGAGGAGGACTTGACGACCAGCGGACCGAGCTTCTGGCCCGGTTTCGGTTTCGGCTTCGTCACCTTGCCGGTCTTGCAGAGGGCGCGGGTGATCGCGCTCTTCGCCTGCGCCAGGGTCTTGCCGGCGAGTTTCGGCACCGTGCAGGAGCTGCTCGGCGGCGGGTTCACCGTGGGGTCGATGATGGGGGTTATCAGCGAGCTGTTCGTATAGGAGATCGGCGCCGAACAGAGGGATTCGTTGCCCGCAAGGTCGGTCGCCGTTGCCCAGAAGGTGGCGGTGCTGGAGCTCGGAACCACGACCGGGATGCCGGCGAGGTTCAGCGCTTCGGCGCTGGCGGTCACCGTCGGCGGGCCGGTGCAGGTTTCGTTCGCGTAGAGCCGCACGGTTGAGTTCGCCTCGGCCACGCCGAGGATCCGCGGCGTCCCGCTGGCGCTCGGGGAGGGCGGGTTGGTCGCGATCAGCTGCGGGGCCAGCGGTGGTTCTTTGTCGTCTTTCTGCTGGTAGGAGATCGTCGGCGAGGAGCAGAGCGAGACGTTTTTCGCCGGGTCGATCGCGTCGGCGGAGAAGGTCACCAGAGCTTCGTGGGCGACAGTCACCTGGATTCCCGTTGCCGAGAACGCGGCGGCGCTGCCGGACCACCCCACCGGGCCGCTGCAGCCGCCGTTGGCGTAGATCCTCACCGTCGCGGTCGAGTCGGACTCGGTGCCGAAAAGTCGCGGCGTGGTGCTTTCGTTCGGCGAGGGGGGACTGGTAGTCGGGTTGAAGGCCGGCGGGTCCGGTTTCGTCGTGTCGAGCTGCGCCAACGCTTTCTGGGCGTCGAGCCGCCCGCCGGTCACCGTTTTCGCGCCCGGGGTTTCGATCTGATCGACCCCGGCCAGAAGCGCTTTGCGGACGGTCGTCACCGACGCCGAGGGCTGCAGCGAGAACAGCAGGGCGGCCGTCCCCGAGACGATCGGCGCTGCCATCGAGGTGCCCTGCAGGAAGGCGTAGCCGGGGGCGACGTTGGTCGCCTGGTAGCAGGTGAAGACGAGGTCATCGAGCCAGACGCCGTTGCTGCTCAGCGGCGCCGCCCCGGCCGCGTAGCGGAAGCGGATCTGCACGTTCGTCCCGGCCAGTTCGCTGATCGCTTCCGAGTTGAAGCTGACCATCGTCGTCCCTGAGGTGCTGCCGACCGGGACCGTGGCTTTGGAGACGCCGTTGGAGAGGATTTCGTAGGTGAACGTGCCTTCCGAGAAGACGCCCGGGCTGGTTTCCGACCCGCGCAGCGAGACGTACCGTCTGCCCGCCAAGCGGCAGTTCCCGTATCCGGCTGGCAGCGCGATCGGCGCCGTCAGCGTCGATTCCCGGGTCGAGTTCGGGACCGGCGCTTCGCCGGGGGAGTCGGCGAAGCCGGGCGAGGTGAGCGGGAATTCGGTGGCGCCGGCGACGAAGCCGCCTTCCGGGCCGGCCGTCCATTTGCCGCCCCCGGAGGAGAAGTTTTCGCTGAGCATGGCTTCCAGCGGGTAGGTGCTGAGGATCTCGGTGCCGGGGGCGGCGAGGTCGACGCTGGTTTTGCCCCAGTCGGAGAACGAGGCGAGTTGGTCGGACTGGTTGGTTGCGGCGACGCAAACGACGTTGTCGATCGCCCCTGGGATCGACGGTTTCGGGTCGGTTGCCGGCTGGTAGTTGCAGGGGTAGTGGGCCTGAGTGGCGTCGTTGTCTTTGCCGTCGTTGCCGGCGGCGATCACGTACAGCGTCTGCGGATTCTTCGCCAGCGCTTCCAGCATCGCGGTGCTGGGCGTCGTGCTCGTCAGCGAGATGTTGGCGACCCGGGCTCCATGCGCCCCCGCGTATTCGATCGCTTTGGCGATCTGGGAAGCGGGGCAGCCGAGCGTGTTGGGGGTCGACGGCGGCGGCGGGCTGACCGCGTTGGCGCAGACCCGCAGCGGCATGATCCGCGCGTCCCAGGCGACCCCGGCGACGCCGTTGTTGTTGTTGCCGACGGCGCCGATGATGCCCGCCGTGTGGACCCCGTGGCCCCCGGAGACGCCGTTGTCGTCGGTCGGATCGCCGTCGATGGTCGGGCTGAGCCAGGTTGCGCCGACGAAGTCGGCGCCGTGGACATCGTCGACGATCCCGTCTTTGTCGTCGTCGATCCCGTTTTCCGGGATCTCGCCCGGGTTGGTCCAGGCGACCGGCCCCAGCTCCGGACCGGCGAAGCGGTAGCCGCTGTCGATGTCGGCGACGATTACGCCCGTCCCCGGCAGGCCGGTGAAGAAGTCCCAGGCGCTGCTCGCGTTGATGTCGTCGCCGGCGATCGCGGTGCCGCCGCTGATCCCCGGCGGACCGTTGTTCTTCAGCGCCCAGAGCTGGTTGAAGAGGGTGTCGTTGGGGATCGTCGCCGGGTAGTAGAGGGCGTTACGTTCGGCGTTCGCGACCGCTGGGTCGGATCGCAGTTCGGACAGCGCCGCGGCGGTCGACTGGCCCGGCTGGACTTCGAGCACCTGGGAGCCGGGGTTACCGAGCGTTTCGCCGAGGTCGACTTCGGCGTCGTCGGCGGCGTCCGCCTTGTCCCGGTGGCTGGCGTCTTCGTCCCAGACGACCACGATCTGTCCGGGAACGTAGGCCGGCGCCGGCGTCGTTTCGGCCGGCGCCTGGGTCGGGACCGGAGCCTCGGCCGCTCCCAGAGCAGGGGCCGCCAGGGCGAGCACAGCCGCCACCGAGCACGCGAACGAAACGAGGGATCGCGAGGCCAAGACCCTCAACGTTAGGGATCTCAATCCTGCGGCTCAACCGGGAATCGAAATTCCCGTCGCATTAGCCGTCGAATCAGCCCTCCGCCGAGCTACATCCCTAGAATGTGCGTTCGCTTTTGGCGGGGGCCGCTGGCCCCTGTACCGGCACCAAATCGACTCAGGAGAATCATCGAATGACCTACGTCATCGCCGAGCCGTGCATCGGGACCAAGGACAACTCGTGTGTCGAGGTCTGCCCGGTCGACTGCATCCATCCGACTCCGGATGAGGCCGACTACGACTCGGTCGAGATGCTCTACATCGATCCCGATGAGTGCATCGACTGCGATGCCTGCGTCGAGGCCTGCCCAGTAGACGCTTGCTTCGCCGAGGATCAGCTGCCCGCCGAGTGGGCCAAATACGCGGAGATCAACGCGAACTACTACAAGAGCAAAGCTGCTTAGCCGCGCTCCGCACGAGCTTCGAGAAGGGCCGCCCCGGGGCGGCCCTTCGTCGTTCCGGGACCGTGGCGACAGCGCCTAGGATCGGCGACGCCGCATGATCCACGTCGACACCGAGTCCTTCTTCGTCATCGTCCTCGCCGCGGCGCTGGCGGCGGTCACGGTGGCGGTGGTCCCCGGTCGCTTCGTCGCCCCGGTCGTCGTCGTCGAGATCGCGCTCGGGATCCTGATCGGGCCCCAGGTCCTCGACATTGCCCGTCACGACGACTTCATCGACTTCTTCGCCACCCTCGGCCTCGGCATGCTGTTCTTCTTCGCCGGCTACGAGATCGATTTCAGCCGCATCCGCGGTCGCCCGCTCGAGCTCGGCGGTGCCGGCTGGGTGCTCTCGATCACGCTCGCCTTCGCGATCGGCGCCGTGCTCGAGGCGGCCGGGGTGATCGACTCCTTCCTCTACGTCGGCGCCGCGATGGCGACGACGGCGATGGGGGCGCTGATCCCGATCCTCCACGACCAGGGCGAGGTCCACAGCCGCTTCAGCACCTACCTGCTCGCCGCCGGCTGCGCCGGCGCCTTCGGCCCGATCGTGCTGGTGACGATCTTCCTCAGCACCGACCACCCGCTGCACGAGGCGCTGATCCTGATCGCCTTCGTCGTCATCGCGGTCGCCGTCGCCCTCGCCTCGACCGGGATCGCGCTGCGCCACTGGCCAGCGCTGGAACGGACGATCGAGGCCTCGAGCCAGCTCGCGGTCCGGGTCACCGTCGTCCTCGTCTTCGGCCTCGTCCTGCTGGCCGACCAGATCGGCCTCGACGTCCTGCTCGGCGGCTTCGTCGCCGGGATGATCACGCGGGCGGCGCTGGAGGGGCGTGAGATCCGCGTCTTCGAGTCGAAGCTGGCGGCGGTTGGGTTCGGCTTCTTCGTCCCCTTCTTCTTCGTCACCAGCGGCATTGCCTTCGACCTCGACGCGCTCGGAAGCGCCGAAGCCCTCGCCAAGCTGGCGCTCTTCTTCGCCCTCTTTCTCGTCGTCCGCGGGGCGCCGGCGCTGCTGCTCTACCGCAGCGTCCTCGACCGCCGCGACCGCACTGCGCTCGCTCTCTACTCGGCGACCGAGCTGCCGCTGGTGGTCGCGATCACGACGATTGCGGTCGAGGCCGGCCACATGCGCAGCTCAACCGCCGCCGGCCTGGTCGGGGCCGGGATGCTCTCGACCCTCGCCTTCCCGCTGCTCGCTGCCGCCCTGCGAGGGGATCGGCTGCGAGCAGCGGGGGCTTGAGCCAGGGTCAGGAGGGAGTCCTAGTACCCGACCGGGTGGCGGGCGATGAAGCGGCCGCCCGCGGCGGCGGTGAGGCTTTCGTGCCAGCGCGGACCGGTGCCTTCGGTGCTGCTGTTGCCGGCGGTGTCGAAGCGCAGGCCGGCGATCACCGCGTAGGCGTGGCCGCCGTTGGCGTAGACGGTGATCCACTGACCGGGGCCGGGAGCGCCCCAGGTCTCCATTGAGCCCGAAGGCAAGGGGGTGGAGAGCAGCTTGGCGCCGTGGAGGGCGAAGCTGACCGCGCCGGAGCAGTCGTAGCCGCTGTCCCACCAGCGGCCGTGGCCGCCGCCGTAGATGTAGGGCTTGGCGCGGATCTTGTTCGCGGCGGCGATCACCTTGCGGACCGCGGGCGGAGCGTCGAGCGGCGCGATCGCCCGCCCGTTGACCAGCATCGCGGTGCTCGGTCCGGCCGCCGGTTCGGTCCCGGTTTCGGTTCCCGTTTCGACCGGGATTTCCGGTTCGTAGGAACGGGCAGAGACCCCACCCTGTCCATTGGCAGCCCAGGCGCGGGCACCGGGCGTCATCGCTATCGCCGCCATCGCGAGCATGGCTAAGGCGGTGCTGAGGGCGGCATATGCGGCCGCCCTACGGACGATCGTCATCAAACTTCCTCCTTCGTCGGCCGGCGGGGTTAGCTGACGGGCTGGCGCTGAAGGAGTCCTGCGCTCCCACCAAAAGGTGGATTCGCCCCGAAAACATGGGTCCCCCGCTCCCCGGCTATTAGCCAGGGATTGGGCGTTTATGTGCGTTCGCTAATAAACAACCTTAGCCGGACGCGAAGGTTGCGGTCGGACAGGCGAGCTACTGGGCCATCGGCAGCGGCGTGCCACTGACCGGCGCCATTTCCGCCGAGGCGGGAGTTGCCTGCAGGACCGGCAACTCCTGCGGGGTCGCGGCGATGATCCCGCGTGCTGCCTGGCGGATTGCCTGCGAGGCGGGGGAGTCGGGGTCGGCGGTGACCAGCGGCGAGCCCTCGTCGGCGTGCTCGCGCAGGGGCTCGGAGAGCGGCACCTTGCCTAACAGCGGCAGATCGAGTTCGTCGGCCAGCTGCTGGCCGCCGCCCTCGCCGAAGATCGTGAAGCGCTCGCCGTCCGGGGTCGTGAAGCCGGACATGTTCTCGATCACGCCGAGGATCTCGAGGTCGAATTTGGCCGCCATCTCGGCGCCGCGGCGGGCGACCGACTGGGCCGCCGGCTGCGGCGTCGTCACCAGCACGAACTTGGCCTGCGGCAAGAGCTGGGCCAGCGTCATCGAGACGTCGCCGGTCCCGGGCGGCAGGTCGAGCAGCAGGTACTCGAGCTCGCCCCAGGCGACGTCCTCGAGGAACTGCTGGATCGCTTTGTGCAGCATCGGGCCGCGCCAGACGACGGCTGCGTTCTCCTCGACGAAGAACCCGATCGACATCACCTTGACGCCACCGGCCGCCTCCAGCGGCAGGATCTTGCGCTCGCCGTTGACTTCGGGCTTGGCGTTGACGCCGAGCATGCGCGGGATCGAGTAGCCGTAGACGTCGCAGTCGAGGGCGCCGGCCGGGTGCCCTTCGGCGGTCAGCGCGGCGGCGAGGTTGGCGGTCATCGTCGACTTGCCGACGCCGCCCTTGCCGGAGGCGACGCAGATCACGTTTTTGACCTGGGCCAGCGCGCCCTCCGGCAGCTTGCCGCGGCCGAGGGTCTGCTGCAGCTGGCCTTTCTCCTCGTCGGAGAGGACGTCGAAGCCGACGCCGACGGCGGTGACGCCGTCGAGCTCGTTGACCTGCTGGGCGACGGCCTGTTCGAAGTGGGAGCGGATCGGGCAGCCGGCGGTGGTCAGCGAGACGACCACGTCGACGCGGCCGTCGTCGTGGATCTCGATCGAGCGGACCATGCCCAGCTCGACGATCGAGCGCCGCAGCTCCGGGTCGATCACTGCTCGAAGTTGCTCGGTTACCTGCTCTTTGCTTGGAAGTGGCATCGGAGCCATTCTCGCAAAGCGGCCCCGGCGACCGTCCGGCCGGGTGGGGGAGAGTCCGCCCGACGCCGACCTTGAGCCCCTTTGTGCCATCGAGCGAGGGAGGGCTGATGTCGGGGACGCGGGGTGGAATCGGACGGGTGCTGGCGATGGGGATCGCACTTGCGCTGGCGCTCTTGCTGGCGCTGGCGGGGGAGGCGCGGGCCGGCAAGTACGCGGTCGCCCAGTGCGGCTGGTATGCGGGCGCCGATGCCGACTGGGCCGACACGACGGGCGGGGTCAAGTTCCGGCCCGAGACCTTCTGCGTGCCGCCGCCCGGGGCGGACCCCTTCGCTGGGACCCACGTCAGCAACTTCACCCGCGAAGGCCAGGGCACCGTCTCCGGCAATCGCTTCGGCCGCTGGCGCTGGCTCGCCCCCGGCGGCACCGTGATCACCGCCCTGCGGGGCAGCTGGGCGCACGCTCTCCGCGACGGGATGCAGCACCGGATCGGCGGTGTCGACTGGGCCGGCGGCTTCACCCCGGTCCTCGTCGCGGCAGCGATCGAACCGGCGCTCGCCGAGTTCGCGATCGGTTTTCCGAATGGGGCCCTGGCGGTCGAGGACCGGTTGCTCTGTGCCCGGGCCGAGAGCAGCTGGTGCTCGATCGATCTTGGCTCCTGGTCGGGGGTGAGGGCGCTGACGTTCACGCTCGAAGACCGCTATCCGCCGGCGGTCGGGATCGGCGGGGACCTGGTCGCCGGCGGCTGGCGACGCGGCGGCCAGACCGCCGTCGTCTGGGGCTCGGACTACGGCGCCGGCCTGCGATTCGGCGAAACCGTGATCGACGGCGCTCGGGTCGGCCTGACCGAGTTTCCCTGCTCGAAAGCGCTGATTGGCGGCGAGTGGCGGGCGACGTTGATGCGGCCGTGCAGCACCGAACTCGCGGTCAGCCAGCCGTTGGCGACGGCTAGCTTCAGCGACGGCCGCCATCTCGCCCACACCTGCGTGGCGGACTTCTCCGGCAGCGTCGCCTGCACCGCCGACCACCCGGTGCTGATCGACAACAACCCGCCCGCGCACCCCCGGTCTCCGGCTCTCAGTGGCGGTGAGGGCTGGCGGCGGAGCAACGATTTCGACCTCGCCTGGACCAACCCCGACCAGGGCCCGGCGAGCCCGATCGCGGGCGCCGGCTGGCGGGTCACCGGTCCCGGCGGCTACGACAGCGGCGCCCAATTCGCCGCCGGGCGCGACCTGGCCAAGCTCGCCGACCTCGCCGTCCCCGCGTCCGGTGCCTACGTTCTTCAGCTCTGGCTGCGCGACGAGGCCGGCAACGAGGCGCCGGCGTCGGCGCTGGCGGTGCCGCTGCGCTTCGACGACCGCCCACCGGCCGTCGCCTTCGCGGGGACGGAGGGGGGAGCTCCGCCGGCGCAGGTCGCGGCCGCGGTCGAGGACCCGCTGGCCGGGCCGGCAGCGGGGCAGATCTCCTACCGCCGGGCCGACTCCGAGCGCTGGCTGGAGCTGCCGACGAAGCTGGTGCCGGCCGCGGCTGGGCGGGCCAACCTCCTCGCGCCGGTCCCGGAACTCGGTCCCGGTGCCTATCTGTTCCGGGCCGAGGGGAGCGACGCTGCCGGCAACACCGCGACCACCACCCTGCGGGCCGACGGCACCCGGATGGAGGTTCGCGTCGCCGCTCCCGTGGTGGCGCCGAAGGCGAAGACCAGGCTCTTCGCCCGCCTCGGTCGCGCGTCGCGCAGCGGGGGTAACTCTCTAACCGTCCCGTTCGCGGCCGCGGCGTCGCTGCGCGGCCGCCTCACCGCCGCCGACGGCGCCGGCCTGGCCGGTCGCATGCTGCGGGTCGTCTCGCGGCCCTCGCGTGGCGCTCTGGTGGCGGCGACGGCGACCGCGGTGCGGACGGGCGAGCGCGGCGGCTTCGAGCTGAGCCTGCCGGCGGGCCCCTCGCGCCAGGTCAGTGTCGTCTTCGCCGGCGAGGACGGGCTCGAGCCCGCCAGCCGGCACTCGCTCGACCTGCGGGTCCGCTCCGGCGTCAGCCTCGAGGCAACGCCGACGGCCCTCGCCACCGGCGAGACGGTCACGCTCAGTGGCCAGGTCGAGGACCGGGCGGCGCCGATCCCGCGCCGCGGCAAGCTGGTCGCGATCCAGTACCGGGAGGAGGAGACCGGACGCTGGCGCCCGGTCCTCGTCATCCGCGGCGACCACGACGGCAGCTTCCGCGCCCGCTACCGCTTTCGCTACGTCAGCGGCAGCGCCGCGATCCGGTTGCGGGCGACGGCGCTGGCCGAGGAGCGCTGGCCCTATGCGCCCGGTTCCTCGCCGCCGGTCACGGTCCGGGTCGGCAGCTGATCGTCCCCCGGCGCCTGGTCTGTATAGGGTTCGGGCAGATGTCGCGAGCCACCCTCCACACCAGCGCCGGGCCGATCGTGCTCGAGCTGCACGATGACGACGCGCCGAAGACGGTCGAGAACTTCCGCAAGCTCTCCGCCGACGGCTTCTACGACACGCTGGTCTTCCACCGCGTGATCCCGGACTTCATGATCCAGGGGGGCTGCCCCGAGGGGACCGGGACCGGCGGTCCCGGCTACACCTTCGAGGACGAGTTCAACGACCACAAGGTTGTCCGCGGGGCGCTGGCGATGGCCAACGCCGGGCCCAACACCAACGGCTCCCAGTTCTTCATCGTCACCACCGGCGCGGCGCCGTGGCTCGACGGCAAGCACACCGTGTTCGGTGAGGTCGTCGACGGTATGGACGTCGTCGACGCGATCGAGTCGACGCCGACCGACGGCCGCGACAAGCCGGTCGAGCCGCAGACGATCGAGCGCGTCGAGCTCGACGACTAGCGCCTGTCGACTTACTCTCGCTATGCGAGAGGAACCCGACAGGGCCAGCTAGTTCCCGTGTCCGAAGCGGACGTCGGGCAGCCTCCGGTCCAGCCAGGAGGGCATCGCCCAGGCGGCGCGGCCGGCGAGCCGCATGAAGACCGGCAGCAGCAAGAGCCGGACCGGGAAGGTGTCGAGCAGGACGGCGACGCCGAGGATCACGCCCATCTCCTTCGGCGGCAGCGGCCCCGAGAGGGCGAAGGTGAAGAAGACCGCCACCATCACCGCGCCGGCGGCGAGCACGACGCGGCCCGAGCGCTCCAGCCCGCCGACCATCGCCTCCTTCGGGTCGCCGGTCTGCTCCCACCGTTCCCGCGCCGTTGCCAACAGGAAGACGGTGTAGTCCATCGCGATCGCAAAGATCATCGCGAAGAAGAAGATCGGCCCCCAGGCGTCGAGGAAGCCCTGCGATTCGAAGCCGAGCAGGCCGCTGAGGTGGCCGTCCTGGAAGATCAGCTTCGCGACCCCGAAGGCAGCGGCGGTCGAAAGCAGGTTGGCAAGGACCGCGATCGCCGCCACCAGCGGTGCCTGGAAGGCGATCAGCAGCAACAGGAATCCGAGCCCGACGACGAGCCCGATCGCGAGCGGGACCTTGGTCCCCAGCGCCGACTCGAGGTCGTGGTTCTCGGCGGCGCTGCCGCCGACCATGGCCGCCGCTGGCAGCTCCGCCCGCACTCGTTCGACGGTGGAGTCAAAGCCGGAGCTGGCGGCGGTGGCCGTCGGAACCGCACCGATCAGGACCCGCTCGCCGGCGCCGGCGAGCGGCGCGGTGACCGAGGCGATACCGGGATCGGCTTCGAGTTGGTCGCTCACCGCTGCCGCGCCGGCGGCGGGCACGGTCACCTGCAGCGTCGCCGGGGCGCCGAGGCCGAAGCCGGCGCTGACCTGCTCGTAGCCGACCCGCGACTGATCGTGCTTGGGGACGACCTTGATCGACGGCATCCCCGTCTTCAGGCTGAGGGCGGGCAGGGC
>DATKIA010000100.1:0-32131 GCA_035509895.1 Solirubrobacterales bacterium | reverse complement strand
TGAGTGGGCTGACGGAACCGTTCGCCTGGCCGGCATCCTGCCCGACGGCTCGCCAGCGCCGAGCTCGGGGGCCGGCCAGGGGGCGACGGCGTTCATCTACACCCACAACGCGATCTCTCAGAACGGAAGCAAGGTCTTCTTCGCCGCGCCGCTGTCCACCCCAAAAGGCGAAGTGGAAGACGAAGCCGACCTCTACATGCGCGACGACCACGGCACCGCAACCAGCGGCGATGACACCACCCGCCAACTCAATCTCTCCGAGCGCACCGAACCCGACCCCAACACGACGCAGGCGGCGCGGTTCTGGGACGCCACCCCCGACGGCGGCTACGTCTTCTTCACCAGCAGAGAGGCGCTGACCGACGACGCCCCGATCAGCACTGCGGCGAAGCTCTATCGCTATGACACCGAGCGCCCCGCCGCGGACCCGCACAACCTCACCTACCTCGCCACGGTCGGCGACGACGAATTTGGCCCGGGCGTCGCCGGGGTCAGTGACGACGGCAGCTACGTCTATTTCAGTGGCGCCTCTAGCGACTCGGCGAGCGGTGTAGCGATCTTCGTCTGGCACGACGGTGTCGCGCGTCAGATCGGGGGCGTCGGAGGGTCGGACACTCTCTATCTGTCGCTGCGGCAGTGGAAGCAGCCGATTAACGTGCGGGTGACCCCAGACGGGACCCGCATGGTCTTCGTCACCGAGGGCACCACCGATCCCGACGATCTGACCGGCTATGACCAGGCAGGGAATTGTCCCAGTGGGGACGCTCTCGTCTGCGCCGAGGTCTACTTCTACGACGCCACCGCCAACGGCGGTGCCGGCGAGCTCAGCTGCGTCTCCTGCAACCCCGCCGCCACCCCGCCCGCGCCCGGAGCGGACGCGGGTTTCGCGTATCGATTCCCGAGCGGCCAGAACAACACCAGCTCACACATCAACCGCGCCCTCTCCAGCGACGGGCGCTACGTCTTCTTCTCCACCCCCGAACGCCTGCTGGATTCCGACACCAACGGCGTCTCCGACGCCTACCAGTACGACACGGTCTCGGGCGAGCTCTCGCTGCTCTCCAGCGGCACCAACAGCTCCCCCTCCTACTTCATCGAGGCCAGCCCCGATGGGCGCAACGCCTTCTTCGTCACCCGCGAGCCCTTGCTCGGCCGCGACCCCGACACCGCCTTCGACCTCTATGACGCCCGCGTCGACGGCGGCTTTGTCGAACCGGTCGTGCAGGCGCCCTGCTCAGGGGATGCCTGCCGCGGCGCCGTCAGCGCAGTGCCCGGCGCGGTGACGCCGGCCAGCGCCGGCCTCGTCGGCCCCGGCAACCCGAAGCGGCCAAAACCTCCGAAGCCGCCGAGGTGCCGCAAGCACGAGGGCAAGCACCAAAAGAAGCACTGCACCAAGAAGCACTCCCAGCGCTCCGCCACCCGAGCCAACCGCAACCACGGAGGTGAGAAGTGAACCGCCGCAAACGCTTCGCGCTGCTCCTCGCCCTCACCGTCTCCGCGGCCGCGCTCTTCGGTGTTGGCGCCTCGGCTGCCTCGGCGGCGCCGGTGCTTCGGATCCAGAACGCCGCCAACTCGACCGTCGAACCAGGCGGGACCCTGCGCTTCTTCGTCGGAGTGGAAAACGTCAGCGCCGACCCCAAAGACGGCAGTGAGGTCGACCTCAGGGCGACCCTGCCAGCGGGGATGACGGCGCTCAGCGCCACCGATCCGGTTGGAATTTTCACCTGCACCGGGCCCGGTGGTGGTTCACTGGCTGGGGCCAGCATCGTCTCGTGCGTTGGTACTGAACTCGAACCGACCAACGATCCATTTGGGCCGATCGTCACCGTCGCGGTCGACCCCACTGCGTCGGGCCTCCTCACCACCTCCTTCGAGGCGTGGGGTGGTGGCGCCACTCTGCCTGACGGCGAGGCCTGCGGCGATCCTTCCACCGGCCCGCCCGCCTGCGCTACCAGCGCCGACCCGACCATGGTCACCTCGGCGCCGCCCGCCTTCGGCATCGACGCCTTCGACGGCCAAGTCTCCGACCCCGACGGCACCCCCTTCACCAGGGCGGGGGGGCACCCCGACTCGATCACGAGCGAGATCGACACCAACACCCGTCTGAAGACGACGTTCGGAGGCCCCGGCCCGGCTCCTTGGCCGGCCGAACCGGTCAAGGACATCCTCGTCGACACCCCCCCGGGTCTGGTCGGCGACCCCAACAACGCCACCAAGTGCACCGCCGCCGAGCTGGTCCCCGGCTCCTCGCCGATCAGCCCCCAGGGCGCCCCACTCTGTCCCCCGTCTTCCCAGGTCGGCGTGATCACGCTTACTGTGCCTCCAAACGGTTTCGGCAGTTTCGCCTGGCGCAACCTCGCCGTCTACAACATGGTCCCGCCCCCCAACGTCGCCGCCCGCTTCGCCTTCATCGCCGCCGGGCACCCGATCGTGATCGACGCCAAAGCTCGCCGCTCGGACTACGCCCTCTCGATCGACTCCACCTATATCTCCGAGGGAATCCCGCTGACCGGGGTGAGGCTGACCCTCTGGGGCACCCCGGCCGACCCCAGCCACACCCGACTGCGGGCCTGCCCGGGCAACATTGGCGTGGAATGCCCCGCCGGAGTCCCCGAGAAGCCCTTCCTGCGCCTGCCGACCGCCTGCACCGCACCGGGCACCGGCCTGACCACCACCGCGGTGGCCGACTCCTGGTTCAATCCCGGCGCCCTGAACTCCGAAGGCTCCCCCGATCTCTCTGACCCGGCCTGGGACTCGAAGAGCTTCCTCAGCCACAACCCGCCCGACTTCCCCAACCCGCCATCTGCCTGGGGCACGCAGATCGGGCCGACCGACTGCGATGCGGTCCCCTTCACGCCGACGATCTCAGTCGCGCCGACCACCAACCAGGCCGACAGCCCCTCCGGGCTCGACGTCGATCTCACGATTCCCCAGGACAGCTGGAACGACCCTGCCGCCACCTCCCAGTCGGACCTGAAAACGGCCAAGGTGACGCTGCCGGCGGGGATGAGCGTGAACCCCGCCTCGGCCAACGGCCTCAGCGCCTGCTCCTCGGCCCAGATCGGCCTCTTGGGAACCAACTTCCCGGCCCCGGCCCCGATCCGCTTCTCCCACGCGGTTCCCAATTGTCCAGAGAACTCAAAGATCGGTGACGTCGAGATCGACACCCCGCTGCTCGATCACCCGATCAAAGGCGCCGCCTACCTGGCCAAGCAGGCGGACAACCCCTTCGGAAGCCTCCTTGCCCTCTACATCACCGCCACCGACCCCGAAAGCGGCGTCATCTTGAAGCTCGCCGGGCACGTGGAAGCAGGCGCCGGCGGTCAGCTCACCGCTGTCTTCGACAACCAGCCCCAGCTGCCCTTCGAAGCCCTGCATCTCGATCTCTACGGCGGCCCGAGAGGACCGCTCAGGACCCCGGCCAGCTGTGGAAGCCACACGACCCAGGCCACCCTCAGCCCCTGGTCGGGCAACGCCCCGGTCGAGCTGCAGAGCTCCTTCCCGATCACCGCCGGCCCGGGCGGCACTCCCTGCCCCAGCGCCGCCTTCAACCCAAAGCTCTCGGCGGGCACCGTCAACCCCCTCGCCGGCTCCTTCTCGCCCTTCACCCTGCGCCTGACCCGCGAAGACGGCAGCCAGGAGCTCTCGGGCCTCACCGCCACCCTGCCCGAAGGCCTGCTCGGCAAGCTCGCCGGAATTCCCTACTGCCCCGAGGGCGCCCTGGCGGCGATCTCTGCCGCCGAAGGCAGCGGCGCCGCCCAGATCGCCAGCCCCAGCTGCCCGGCGGCGAGCCAGGTCGGCACGGTGGTCGTCGGGGCCGGAGCGGGCCCCAGCCCTTTCTACGTGAACACCGGCAAGGCCTACCTCGCCGGTCCTTACAAAGGCGCCCCGTTGAGCCTGGCGATCGTCACGCCCGCTGTGGCCGGTCCCTTCGATCTCGGCAGCGTCGTGGTCAGGGCCGCCCTGCAGGTCAATCCCTCCACCGCCCAGATCACCGCCGTCTCCGATCCCCTGCCGACGATCCTGCACGGGATCGTCCTCGACCTCCGGGACGTGCGGGTCAGCATCGACCGCCCGCAGTTCACCCTCAACCCGACCTCGTGTGACCCGATGGCGATCGATGCCAGCCTCAGCGGAATCGCGGGGGGGAGCGCCAACCTCAGCCAGCGCTTCCAGGTCTCCAGCTGCTCGAGCCTGCCCTTCAAGCCGAGGCTGGCGCTGAGGCTGAAGGGAGGCACCAAGCGCACTGACTTCCCGGCCCTCAGCTCGACCCTGAAGGCCCGGGCCGGCGACGCCAATATCGATCGGGTCAGCGTCGTCATGCCGCCCGGCGTGCAGGTGGAAAACGCCCACATCGTCAACCCCTGCACTAGGGTCCAGTTCAACGAAAGCGCCTGTCCCAAGAAGTCGATCCTCGGTACGGCACGCGCTTTCAGCCCGCTGCTCGACGAGCCTCTCGAAGGCCCGGTCTACTTCCGCGCCAACGGCGGCGAACGGCTGCTGCCGGACGTCGTCGCCGACCTGCGGGGCCAGATCCACGTCGTCCTGGTCGGCGCCATCGACACCGTCCACGCAAAGACGACCCCCCAGCTGCGGACCACCTTCTCACTGGTCCCCGACGCTCCGGTCTCGAAATTCAGACTCAGCCTCTACGGCGGCAAGCGAAGCCTGCTGGTCAACAACCGCAACCTCTGCAAGTCGGCCAATAAGGTCAGAGTCCTGATCGACGGGCAGAACGGCAAGACGGCTGATCAGACGCCGACGCTGGGGACCGACTGCAAGAAGGGCGCCGGCAAGAAGAAGCCGGGGAAGCGTTGAGTGGTGGGTTCACCCGGTCCAAAGCACTTGCCGGCCTGGCACTCTGCGCGGCGGCGCTTGCCCTAGGTCCGCAAGTCGGTTTCGCCGCGGCGGCCGGTCCCGAAGGGGGGCTCGACGGACGGGGCTGGGAGCTGGTCTCGCCGCTCGACAAGAACGGTGGTGAGGTTGCCCCTCCAACCCCGGGAGGCGGCGTCACCCAGGCCGCAGTCAGCGGGGGAGCGATCGGATTTGGCTCCGAGTCGTCCTTCGCGGAGGGTGAAGGGGCGGCGCCGGTGAGCCAATACCTGGCCGGTAGAGGCGTGGATGGATGGGGCGTGCAGAACTTGACCCCGCCGCTGCTCTCCGGTACCTACGCCGGCGGTGCCTACCAGGCCTTCTCCGCCGATCTCTCACGGACGCTGCTCTCGAGTGGCTGGCGCTGTCGCGACGGCGGCAGCGAATGCGAAGCCGAGAACCCGCCGCTGGCAAGCGGCGCCCCTGCCGGCTACCGCAATCTCTACCTGCGCCAGGGCTCCGGATATCAGCCGCTGATCACGAGCGCCAACGCCCCGGCGCTCTCGATCACACCTGCGGCCTTCCACCTCGCCCTCGCCGGTGCCAGCCCCGATCTGCGGCATACGGTCATCTCCAGCTGCGCCGCCCTCACCGCCAACGCGGTCGAAGTGGCGGGGCCCGCGGGTTGCGATCCGTCGAGCCTCAATCTCTATGAGTGGGAGGAAGGATCGCTCGCGGCGGTCAACATCCTGCCTGGCCAGAGTGAAAGCGCTCCGGGTGCGGGCCTCGCCGCCCCAAGCGGTGCGATCTCCACCGACGGGCACCGCGTCTATTGGAGCAACGGGGCAAACCTCTACCTGCGCGAAGGCAGCCTGACCAAACAGGTTGACGAAACGGTGGGGGGAGGGGGCGCCTTCCAGGCCGCCTCCGCCGACGGCTCCGTCGCCTACTTCACCAAAGCACAGCATCTCTACCGCTTTGCGACTGCAACCGGAGCGACTTTGGACCTCACCCCCGGTGGCGAAGTTCAGGGCGTCCTCGGCGCCTCAGCGGATGGCTCTTACCTCTACTACCTGACCGCTGCCGGCCTCTTCGCCTACAACGGCGGTGCCAGCGTCAAAGCCGCAGCCACCGCCGACGCTTCCAACTACCCACCGGCCACCGGCACCGCCCGGGTCAGCGCCGACGGCACTCGCCTGGCCTTCCTCTCCTCGGCATCGCTCACCGGCTATGCCAACGTCGGCAAAGCCGAGGCCTTCGTCTACGACGCCAGCGCCGCAAGACTTCTCTGCGCCTCCTGCAATCCCAGAGGCGCGACGCCTGCCGGGCCCTCGACCATTCCCGGCGCGCTCGCCGCCGGAGGAGGTCCGCTGTCCTACAAGCCCCGTGCCCTGACCGCCGACGGAACCCGACTCTTCTTCGACTCCGGTGACGCGCTCGTCTTCCAGGACACCGACAAAGCGCCGGACGTCTACGAGTGGCAGGCCCAGGGGGCGGGGGGATGCGCGAAAGCGGCCGGCTGCATCGGCTTGATCTCCGGCGGCCGCACTGGCTCGGCCTCCTTTGTCGACGCCAGCGCCGACGGGACCGACGCCTTCTTCCTCACCGCCGCCTCGCTGCTGCCTGTCGACGCCGAAGGCATCGACATCTACGATGCCCGGGCCGGCGGCGGCTTCCCCGAACCGCAGCCGCCGATCCCCTGCAACGGGGACGACTGCCAGGGCCCGGCGCCGGGGCCCGACGACCCGACGCCGACCACCGCGCTCTTCCAGGGCCCGGCCAACCCCAAGCTGCACTTCCCGGAAACCCACCAGAAGAAGCCCAAGAAGCACAGTCACAAGAAGCGCGGCCGGGGGAAAAAGAAAGGCCACCGCACTGGGGCACGCCACCACCGTGGAGGCGGAAGGTGAAGGTGCGAATCGCCTTACTCGCGGCGGTGCTGGTCGTCCTCGCCGCGGCGCCGTCCGCTTGGGCCAGCTTCGGCTTTGGCCCGGGGAGCGAAGGCTTCGACGTCGCCGCCACCGACAAAGGCGGCTCCCCCGCAAACCAGGCCGGGACCCACCCCTACGCGATCGAGGTCGACATCGGCCTGAACGCGACTGGTGGGTTCAGCGACGGTGACCTGCGCGACCTGCACCTGGAACTACCTCCAGGCCTGCTCACCAACCCGACCGCGGTCCCGGAATGCACTCAGGCCCAGTTCCAAGCGCCGCGCTCCTCCCCTTACGAAACGAGCATGTCGGGCGAGAGCTGCCCCAATCAGAGTCAGATCGGGGTGGTGGCGGTGCACTCGGCCGGCGGTTCCGTCCGCCACTTCGGCGTCTTCAACCTCGTCCCCCCCTACGGGGCACCGGCCGCGATCGGCTTCGCCCCCTACGGTACCCCGATCGTGCTTACCCCGCGGGTGCGCGAAAGCGACGCCGGCCTGACTCTCGACCTCGACGACCTTTCGCAGAGCTTTGACGTCCAGGCGCTCGACCTGACGATCTGGGGCACGCCCTGGGTTCTCGACCACGACTCAGAACGGGGCAACTGCTTGAACGAGACGGATCCGTCCGCCTACCACGGCGAACTCTCCAGCGGTTCGGGGCTGTCCTTTCATGCCGGCACCTGCACCGTCGGCAGCCCATATCCGCTGAGCGAATTGACCAAGAGCTATCTGACCCTGCCGACCGCCCCCTGCGGGGCGCCGCTGTCCTATGCGGTCAGCGCCACCTCCTGGGCCGGCGAGCAGGCGCAGGCGAGCGTCCAGGGCCACGATGGCGAAGGCCACCCCGCCTTGCTCACCGGCTGCAACAAAGCCCTGACCGTCCCCAAGGTGCAGCTGACGAGCGAAGACGCAGCGGTTGGCAGCGGCCTGGTCTTCAACCTCGACGTCAACGACGGCGGCGGGATCCTCAACCAGGCCGGGATCGCCCGCCCGGCGATTCGCAACGCGGTGGTCTCGATGCCCCAGGGGTTGACCATCAACCCTTCGGTGGGAGCGGGCTTGGGGGTCTGCAGCGCCGACCAGTTCGCCTCCTTCTCGCTGGCATCTCCCGCCGCTTGTCCCAACGCCTCCAAGGTGGGCACGGTGGAAGTCCGGGGCATGCTCGGCCTGTCCGAACCACTGACCGGCTCCCTCTACATCGCCACCCCATATGCGAACCCCTTCGGCTCGCTGCTGGCGCTCTACATGGTCGCGTCCAACCCGCGCCGCGGCCTTTTCGTCAAGTCGCTGGGCAAGATCGAGCCCGACCCTGCGACCGGCAAGCTGGTTGCCACCTTCGAAGACCTTCCTCGCCTTCTCTACACCCACTTCAACCTCAGCTTCCGTGAAGGCCAGCGCGCGATGGTGATCTCGCCGCCCTCCTGCGGGGACTACGCGATGGGCGTCGACCTCGCCTCCTGGGCTCAGCCCGACGTCTTCACCCACGACTCCGCCTCCTTCTTCCGGATTGCTCACGGGCGTGCCGGCGCGCCCTGCCCGAGCGCCCCTGGACCCTTCACGCCGGTGTTGGACGCCGGCTCGCTCAACTCCAACGCGGGCTCCTACACGCCCTTCTACCTGCACATGACGCGCAGCGACGCCGACCAGGAAATCACCTCCTACTCCGCCACCTTCCCGCCGGGGATGCTCGGCAGGCTGGCCGGAATCCCCTACTGCCCCGAGGCGGCGATCGCGGCGGCCGAGCTGCGCAGCGGCGCCGAAGAGATCGCACACCCCAGCTGCCCGGCGGCGAGCTCGGTCGGGCACACCCTCGCGGGCTACGGCGTCGGCTCGGTTCTCGCCTACGCGCCCGGCGGCCTCTACCTGGCCGGCCCCTACCACGGCGCGCCGCTCTCGATCGTCGCGATCGACGCCGCTCAAGTCGGGCCCTTCGACCTCGGCGTCGTGGTCGTCCGCTCGGCAATCCGGATCAACCCGGAAACCGCCCAGGCCGCGATCGACTCCAGCGGCTCCGATCCGATCCCCCACATTCTCCGCGGCATTCCGATCCACCTGCGTGACATCCGCGTCTACGTCGACCGGCCCGGCTTCATGGTCAATGGGACCAGCTGCGACCCGACGGCGACGCTCTCGACCCTGACCGGTGCCGGCACCGACGTCTTCAGTCCCGCCGACGACGTCGCCGCGACCGCCTCCGACCGCTACCAGCTGTCGGACTGTGCGGCGCTCGGCTTCAAGCCCAAGCTCAGCATCAGCCTCGGCGGTGTCACCAGGCGCGCCGGCTATCCCTCGCTGCGCACGGTCGTCGTGCCGCGCCCCGGCGACGCCAACATCGCCAGCGCCGCGGTCACCCTGCCGCCGGCGCTGTTCCTCGCCCAGGAGCACATAGTCACGATCTGCACCCGGCGCCAGTTCGCCGCGAACGCGTGTCCGGCCGGCTCGATCTACGGGCACGTCCGCGCCTTCACGCCGCTGCTCGAAAAGCCGATGGAAGGCCCTGTCTACGTACGGGCATCCGACCACCAGGTCCCCGACCTGGTCTTCGCGCTGCGGGGGCCGGGCGGGCTGGAGGTTGACCTCGCCGGTCGCATCGACTCTGCCCGCGGCGGGATTCGCGCTAGCTTCGCGACGATCCCCGACGCTCCGGTGACGAAGTT
Organism: Solirubrobacterales bacterium; assembly: GCA_035509895.1. Classification (GTDB taxonomy): domain Bacteria; phylum Actinomycetota; class Thermoleophilia; order Solirubrobacterales; family 70-9; genus VAYN01. Next base: position 22,732 of record DATKIA010000100.1, on the reverse strand, counting down.
CGTCCTGCGGATGCCGGGTGGCAAGCGCGGGATCCTCTCCAACTCGGCCAACTTCTGCGCCGGTGCGCAATTCGCCACCGCACGCCTGACCGCGCACAACAACAAGGGCACGGTGATGCACCCGCGGCTGCGGGTTCACTGCGCCAAGCACCGCAAGCACGGCACCAGCAAAAGGGAGGGGAAGGAATGACGAAGCCAAGACTGGTCGTCGCCTCGATCGCTGCGGGCGTGCTGGCGCTCTCCGCGTTCGCGCAGGCGGAGGTGATCCAGCGCGGCCACATCCGGGTCAGCTTCGAAGGCAAGCTGACGCCTCACGTCCTGCCGCGCCACGGAACCGCCCCGATCCGGGTCGCGGTTGGCGCCAAGATCGACCCCACCGATAGTGGCTCCCCGCCGCAGCTGCGGCGGATCTCGATCTCAATCAACCGCAACGGGCGCTTCGAACCCAACGGCCTGCCCGTCTGCCGGTTGAACCAGATCCAGCCCTCGACCACGGAGGGAGCTCTCGAAGCCTGCCGCGGCTCACTGGTCGGCCAGGGCCAGTTCTCGGCCAAAGTGCTGCTGTCCGAGCAGGCGCCCTTCCCCTCCGACGGCAGGATCTACGCCTTCAACGGCCGGGTCGGCGGCCGCCCAGCGATCCTCGCCCACGTCTACGGCAGCAAGCCGATCCCTACTTCCACCACCCTGCCCTTCGTGATCACGCGGAGCAAGGGCACCTTCGGCACGGTTCTGCGCGCCTCGCTTCCCCGGGTGACTGGCAAATGGGGTTATGTGACCGGCCTGACGATGACGCTTGGTCGCAGCTTCGTCTACCGCGGTAGGCGCCACAGTTACCTGAGCGCGGGTTGCCCGGCCCCCGCCGGTTTTCCCGGGGCGGTCTTCCCCCTCGTCCGGGCGAGTTTCTCGTTCGACAAGCGGACGCTCAGTAAGACTTTGGTGCGCAGCTGTCAGGCGCGGGGGTGAGCAAGACCTACCCGGTCGCCGTCTCCCAGGCCTGCTCGGCACCGATCAGCGGCGCCAGGGCGAGGTAGGTGGCGAGCGGCACCATCTCCATCAGCGTCTCCGTGCCCTTGGCCCGTATCCACTCGTAGAGCATCGAGTGCAGTGCCCCCAGGGTCGCCTCGACCACGAGCGGGTCCAGCCCGGCAGACAGCCCAGGTGCCACCGCGCCGAGGACTCCGACGAGTTCGCTACCGGTGCGGTCGCGCTGCCTGACCGCGCTCGGGCCCGCCGCGTAGACCTCGACCTCGCGCAGGCGGGCGAAGGCGGGCTCGGCGACGAAGAAGGCGCAGAGCGCCTCGGCGGCGACGCGCATCCCTCCCGGCCACTCCGGCGAGCGCCGGACGGCCGGCAGGGTCGCGGCGATCATCTGGGCGCCGCTCGAGTCGAGCGCCGCGAAAAGCACAGCCTCCTTGTCGCGGAAGTGGGCGTAGAAGGTGTTCTGGGAGATCGCTGCCTTGGCGGCGATGTCGGCGATCGTGGTCGCCGTGTAACCCTTCTCGGCAACCGCGGTCGCGAAGCCGCGCAGGATCCGCTCGCCGGGTACGTGGGCGGCGAACGGTGGCGATCCGGTGCCCTTCGTGTTCCGCCGCCGAGCGCGAGACCGGAGGGGCTCGGGGGGAGCGGGGAAGCCAAGCGCCCATCTCCGCAGCCCTGGCGCTAGGTCGGAGATGGCCTCGGCTTCGCCGTCGGCGAGCCGCCGGTAGACCACCCTGGCGACGCCACCGAGGATCGCTCGCGAAAGCTCTCCCGGCATGCCGCTTTGGCCGGGGGTCTCCTCCATCGCCCGTTGCAGTAATTGGCCGAGCGCCCAAAGCGCACCGTTGACCCGCTGGCGCGCCGCCTCTCCGGCGCTGGACGCCTCCACCAGCCAGAGCCGCGCCGCCGCCGGTTGGGCGACCAGGGTCTCGGTCAGCGCTCGCGTTGTCCGCTCGGCTCGCTCCTCGATCGACCCCTCGCCATCGAGCTCGGTTGCGGTGAGGCGTTGGACGGAGCTGAGGATCTCCTCCATCGTCGCCAGGAAGCACTCCTCCTTGTCGGCGTAGAGCTCGTAGAAGCTGCGGCTCGAGACCCCGGAGAGCTCCACCAGATCGCCGACGCTGGTCGCCGCGTAGCCCTTCTGCGCCGTCATCGCGACCATCGCCGCAAGCAGCCGCTCGCGTTGGTTGCGCTCGACCTCGGCCTTCCGGTTTCCCCTTCCCGGAGCCAGCCGGCGCTCCCGCAAAGCGCCCGAATCCCCCCACGGCGTCATCACCATTTCGCCGCCAACATAGCCGCCGTCAGGAGCCCGTGATCGGCGGTTCACAGCGAGTACAGCGTCACTTCTAATAATGCCAAATCTCCTTAGGTAAAACCACAGTTCTTTCTTGACAAATCCATAATTACGCTATTAGGATACCGCTGTATTTTTAAACGGCAGCCTAATTATGGGCGCCGTCGGACAGGGGGAAGCTGGGCTTGGGTGCTCGGCCGACCGCATAACTGGGCTACCAGGGGCCCACGGGACAAGGAGAGGATCAAGTGAGACTCCATGCAGGGGCTTCGTCCGCAGCGGTTCAGGACTCCCGGGGCGGGCGCGGCGGGCGGGGGCGAGCTCCGAAGCTCGCTCTCGTGTTCGGCTTCGCGCTGCTCTCGAGCCTCGTCCTCGGCGTCACTCTGGCCTCCGCGGTGGTTCCCACCGTCAGCGTCGAAGAAGCCTCCAGCGTCGGCTTCACCGATGCCCATGTCGAAGGGATGATCGACCCCCAGGGCCTAGCGACCGGCTACCGCTTCGAATACGCGACCCAGGAAGACTTCTCCGACGCCGCTGTCGGGGCCGAAGGGACGGTCGAAGGCGCTGCGCAGCCGGTCGAAGGCGATCTCACCGGCCTGGCGCCCAACACGACCTACCACCTTCGCCTCGTCGCCGAAAACGGCGACGGCCCCAGCGAAGCGGTGGCGGCTGACGTCTTCACGACCAAAGAGGTGACGCCCCCTGTGGTCTCGATCGAATCCGCCGGGGCCGTCACCGCTACCGCTGCCCACCTCTCCGGCCACGTCACCCCGGGCGGCAGCGACCCCGCCTTCATCACCAGCTGGCGCTTCGAATGCTCGCCCGAATGCCCGGGCCTCGTCGGCGGCGAAATCAACCCCGCCGACGAAGCGAGCCACGAAGTCGAAGCCGATGCCACCGGCCTCGAACCCAACACCTCCCACACGGTGACGCTCTACGCGAGCAACCTCGGCGGCGAAGCCAGCGCCGAAGTGTCGTTCAGCACCGCGGCGATCGCGCCCTCGGACATCCAGACCCTCGCCGTCCACGGTCCCGTTGCCGACACCTCGGCTCGGCTCGTCGGCGCCGTCAACTCCAACAACTCGCCCGCCTCCTACTGGTTCGAATACGGCCCGGCCGACTGCGCCTCCCATCCCTGTACCTCGGTTCCGGCGAGTCACGATGGCGTGGTCGCCTCGGCCAGCCAGGTCCAGGTCATCGGCCAGAACATCACGGGCCTGCAAGCGGAAACGACCTACCACTACCGCTTCGTCGTCGAAGGCTCACTGGGCGGTCAGCAGGTCGGCGCCGATCAGACCTTTACCACCGCGGCATCGACTCCGGTCCCGCCGAGCTCTTGTCCGAACGAAGCGATTCGGGACCAGCAGGGCTCCACTGCCCTTTCGGACTGCCGCGCGTTGGAGATGGTCAGTCCCGCTGACAAGGGGTTAAACCAGATCTCCCTGGCATCTCCTCTCTCGCCCGATGGCAACCACGTCCTCTACGTCGTCGAAGGTCCGGTCCCAGGCACCTCGAGCGGAGCAAAGAACCCGCTCCTGGCGACCCGAACTGACGCAGGCTGGCGATCAAAGAGCATTCTTCCCTCTGCCTCGCAGCTGCTCGGTAGAACCTACATTGCAAGCGCCGCGACCCCCGGCTTCAGTGAGTTCATCGCCTCGTCCTTCGAAGGACTTGGCAATAGCACCTCGCCGGGCATCAATCTCGTCAACCTCGATGGCATGGGTGGCCAATCGCTGCTGCGACCCTTCCCGGTCGCGTTCGGCTCTTCCGGGATCAACGTAATCGCCTCCGATGATCTCGCCCACGTGATCGTTGCGGTTCCGCGGGTGATCGACCCCGACCTTCCAGGCTACGAACCCGGTGATGCTTCGAGTCCTACCAACCTGTTCGAATTCGGCGACGGAGCCGCGACCCTGGTCAGTGCGATGCCTGGAGCCGATCAGCCTCCTGAATGCGGCGTGCCGGTCCCGCCCGACGGTGGGTACGGCTTCCCCGTGGGTGGCTTCGGCATCGAGTCTGAGCACTGGGTCTCCAGTGACGGCAGGCGGGTCTTCTTCGGCACCCAGGGCGACGACGCCGGGAGTGGATGCTCTGGACCCCTGCAGCTCTATGCTCGCGACCTTCTCGCGGCCGAAACGATCCTAATCTCTGGTCCACCGCTTGCTGGAGACCCCGACAACGGGGTTGATCGGTTCCTCCAGGCAACACCGGACGGCTCCCAGGCTTTTTTCCGGACCGCCACCAGCCTTGACCCCGCCGACGATGTCGACGGTCACAACTCCGACCTTGACATCTACCGTTGGAGCGCTGCGTCAGGTCAAGTCGAGTGCCTGACCTGTGCAGTTCCGAATGCCAATGTGCTCGCCCAAGATGGTGGCGACAATCATGCGGCGATCTCCGAAGATGGCTCGCACGTCTACTTCGACTCCAACGCCGCCTACGCGGGTGCGCCGTCTCCCGGGGGTGGCGAATTCACCAACACCTATGTCTGGAGCGACGGCACGATCCGCTTTGTCGCCCCAACCAACGGGGTGACGACGACCACCAACAAGAATGGGTATCTCACCCCGGATGGCAAGACTTTGCTCTTCACCTCCGCATACTCCGGGCTTGATTCACTCAGCGGACGCGAAAGTGGTGGGTTTTCGCAGCTCTACCGCTATGCAAACCAGAGCGCCAGCATTACCTGCGTCTCCTGTCCGGCTCAGGGGCCTGCGACGAAAGGCCTTGCGACTTCCCTTGCGGCCGGCATCTTCCCGATCATGTCTCACGTGCGGGCTGCGACCGACGATGGCAGCACTGTCTTCTTCAATACCGCCGAATCTCTGGTTCCCGATGACACAAACAAAAGCGGTGACATCTATGAGTGGCACGATGGCCGGCAGAGCCTGATCACCGACGGCACCTCGATCCGTCCGAAAGGGTTCAATCCGACCATCGTCAGCGTCTCGTCCGATGGCAGAGACCTTCTCTACATGGACTCGATTCGTTCCACCGCGGATTCGAACGACGACATGAAAAAGCTCTTTGACGCCCGCGTTGACGGGGGTTTCCTCGCGCCGCCCGAGCCGGCGGCATCTTGTCAGGAAGCCACCTGCTTCCCCGCTCCCACTGCTCCGTTCGGAGCTCTGCCCGGCGGAAGCGACACGGCGATCGACCCGGGGAACCTCGCCGAAAAGCACAAAAGGAAACACCACAAGAAAAAGCATCGACATAGGCGGTCTCATCCCAAACATCCTGCTGGCGCCAACCGCGGAGATCTCAAATGAAAACCCGTGCTTTCTCGCTCGCGGCGTGCGCCGCTCTCTCGCTGCTCGGCCTGGCCACATTGGCCCCTGGGGCCTTCGCAGGGGTCGTCTGGACGGGATCCGTCGAACACGCTCCGCAGAATCTGCCTCTTGGCGACGGCAACCCGTCTACCGCTGAGGGGCAGGTCATCGTTCACCCCTTCGACGTCGGAGACGCTGAAACCGAACCCAATGTCTACGCGATCGACCTGAATCTGCCGTCCCAGTTGACCGCGACCGAAGTCTCTTGGCCTGGGAGTTCAGGGTGTAGCGGTCTCGGCGTGGCCGGGGCAACCGTCACCTGCACTTCCGCTCGTGCGATCGGTCCAGCGAGTCCGACGAGTGCCGCCGAACGCGGGGAAAGCCAAGCTCTGACGATGAAGGTGAGCACCGATGCTGCGGTGGCCGGAACCGCCGATATCGATGTTCAGATCTACGGCGGGACCGGCGGCAGCTGCGAATCGGCCCAGCTAGTGCCGACGAATCCTGATTGTGCCCCATCGGCTTCGATCACCGAGCCGATTCGATTCGCCTCTGCTCCGGCAGGGTTTGGCTTTTCACCGGGCAGCGTTTTTGCTGACGTATTCGATTCCGCTGTTCCGACTGCAGGCTCTGGCGGGAGCGTTGTCCGATCCGCAGGAGCTCACCCTTTCGAGCTGCGGGTCAACTTCGGTCCCAATCTCAAGCTCAACTCCGACCCGACGGCGGGTGACTATTCGACCCCCGAAGACCACATACACACGTTGCAGACCAGGCTACCGGTCGGGATGATCGGCAACCCCCAAGCGACGCCGCGCTGCGACGGGCTGTTGCTCAATGTGCCCGGACCGGCCAGCAAGGGCAATTGTCCGGCCAATACCCAGGTGGGCACCGTGGATCTGCTTCTTCAGGAAGGCATGGGTAACGCGTTTGCCTACGACGTCCCCGTCTACAACATGATCCCTCCCAAAGGGACGGTTGCTGCCTTTGCAATCTCATTTCTCTCGCGCCCAGTGTGGATTACGGTTGCTCTTGATCCGACCGATCACGACTCTGTCGTTGCGACGGTCCAGGAAACCACCGAGGTCCTCGTTCCCCGCCGAGTCGAATTGACCCTCTGGGGAGTGCCCGGCGACCCCGCCCACGACCCGCTGCGTCTCAACCCGGCCAAAGGTTCGGGGTCGGCTTTCGGAACCCCGTATTCCGGTGCGCCAATCAAGCCGTTCCTCACCATGCCCTCCCAATGCGACACGTCGGCCGGTTCGATCGAGCTGCGTGCCGATTCCTGGGAAGAGGGCGGAGGGTTCACGCCTTGGCAGCAAGGTCCCCTGATCCAGGTCAGCGGCTGCGACGATCCTCGCTTCGAGTTCAACCCGTCGATCTCGATCCAGCCGACCTCTCACCAAGCTGCGTCCCCGACCGGGCTCGACGTCGACCTCAGCGTTCCGCAGAAGAACGACGAAGTCGCCGACGCCAATGACCTCTACTTCCAGAACGGGAAAGATGCGGCGATCAACACGCCGCCCGTCCGCGATGCGGTGACCCGTCTGCCGGCCGGCATGGCGATCAATCCCTCGGCGGCGGATGGCCTCGCCGCCTGCTCCCCGGGCCAGATCGGGCTGCAGAGCAACGACCCAGTCAGCTGCCCCGACAATTCCAAGCTCGGCACCGTCGAAGTTGAGACTCCGCTGCTCGCCGAAACGATGCACGGCTTCCTCTATCAGGCGACCCAGGGCGACAATCCGTTCGGCTCGACCCTCGCTCTGTATGCAGTCGCCGAAGCGCCCGGCGTAGTCATCAAGCTCCCCGGCAAGATCGAAGCCGACCCTCAGACGGGTCAGCTCACCACCTCCTTCACCGACGACCCGCAGCTCCCGTTCAGCCATTTCAGGCTGCACATCTGGGGCGGCGATCGGGCACCTCTGGTCAACCCGCCGACCTGTGGGAGCTTCCAGGGCAGCGCCTCGATCAGCTCCTGGAACTCGAGCCTGCCGACCGTGCAGGTTTCCGATACCGCTCAGATCACCTCGGGTCCAGGCGGCAGTGCTTGCGTCAGCTCCCTGGGCGCTCGATCCTTCGCTCTCGGCTTCGACGCGAAGTCGCTGACCCCGACGGCCGGCGCCTTCAGCGCCTTCGCCCTCGACGTCTCCCGCGCCGACGGCAGCCAGGAGCTGTCGCGCATCGAAACCATCTTGCCCCCCGGACTCCTCGGTCGCCTCGCCCGTGTTCCCTACTGCCCCGAGGCGTCGATCGCCGCGATCCCGACCCAGGTCGGCAGCGGCGCGGGGGAGAGGGTCTCCCCACACTGTTCCGCCGCTTCGCTGGTGGGGCATGTCGACGCCGGAGCCGGCGCCGGACCCCTGCCGTTCCACAATCCCGGCAGCGTCTATCTCGCCGGGCCATATAAGGGAGCGCCCCTGAGCCTCGCCATCGTCACCCCGGTGATCGGCGGGCCGCTCGACCTCGGCAACGTCGTCATTCGGGTCGCTCTCTTCGTGGATCCCGGCACGGCCCAGATCCGCGCCGTCTCCGATCCGCTGCCGTCGATTCTCGCCGGCATCCCGCTCAACCTGCGCTCGGTCCGCGTCAGCATCGACCGGCCGAACTTCACCCTCAACCCGACCAGCTGCGACCCGATGAGCGTGGGGGGGAGCATCGGCTCCCTGCAGGGAGCCATCGCGAGCGTCACCGATCGCTTCCAGGTCGGCGGCTGTGCCGCTCTCGCTTTCAAGCCCAAGCTCTCGCTTCGCCTCGAGGGCGGGACCAGGCGGGGTGATCACCCCGCGCTGCGGGCGACGCTGAGGATGCCCGCCGGGGGTGCCAACATCGGCCGCACCTCGGTTGCTCTGCCGCACTCGGAGTTCCTCGCCCAGAACCACATCCGCACCGTCTGCACCCGGGTCCAGTTCGCGGCCGGGGCCGGCAACGGCGCCGAGTGTCCCAAGGGCTCGATCTACGGCAAGGCCAGGGCGATCACGCCGCTTCTCGACGCACCGCTCGCGGGCCCGGTCTTCCTGCGCTCAAATCCAGAACACGAACTGCCCGACCTGGTCGCCGCCCTGCACGGCCAGATCGACATCGACCTGGTCGGCCGCATCGACTCCAAGATCGGCGGCATCCGCACCACCTTCGAGTCGGTCCCCGACGCCCCGGTCTCCAAGTTCGTCCTCAGCATGCAGGGCGACAAGAAGGGACTCCTGGAAAACAGCCGCGACCTCTGCAAGCACCCCGCCAAGGCCGGGGTGCTGATGGACGCCCAGAACGGGAAGACGGTGGACTCGAGGGTGGGGCTGGCGGCCAAGTGCCCGAAGAAGGAGAAGCACACGTAGCGTAGCTGTGGTCCCTGCACAGGGGGCAGGACGGTTGCGAGGCGGGCAGTCCCAGGGAGCGTGCGTTCCCTTGTGATGTTGTTGGGGTCTTGGCGCTGACGGTTATGCCCGCTCATGCGAGGGCCGCCTCGCCGGTGCTGGAATTCGTGGCTCCCGGAGCACCTTTCCCATCCCCTTCACCGCCAGTGGTGGGCCGGTGAGCGCTGCACTGGCCGGCTTCGACACGGAGGTGCATTGCTCCGATTCCGAAGGTGACGGCGCGATCCTCGGACCGCGCAACCAGGCAAAACACGAAGTCGGCATGCTTCTCAATCCGGCCGGCGGCATCTACATGGAGTTCGAGTGCGGGGGCGAAGCCGTCGAGGCAAGCGGCCCCTTCCTATCCCCCGTCGGTCCGGTCAACAAAGAGGCCTCGTCCTTCACGGCGACGCTCAGCAGGTCGGGCGCCGCCCAGACCCCCAACGAATACGAAAACGCGCTCGGCGAAAAGCGCCAGGCGATCCCGATGGGCAAAAGGGAAGGCAACCCGTCGCTGGTCACGACCGGAGTGGAATTGGGCTTCACGATTCATACGAGTGCGTCGCTTCAGATCAAGGTCAGCACCGCGGCAGAACTCGAGGCCAAGCAGCGTCAGGACGAAGCTGCGGCCGCGGCGAAGAAGCGTCAAGACGAGGAAGCCGCCCTCGCGGCGGCGGTGAGGAAGCTTCGGCAAGAGGAAGGCAACCTGGCACGGCTCAGGCGCGCCCTGCTGTCCGGCAGTCTCGAGCAGTGCAGACTGGTCCACTCAAAGCACAAGCGCGTCCAGTGCGAAAAGCGGGCGAAGAGGAAGTACGGCATCGCCAAGTCATTCTGAGCATGTTCGCTCGAATCGCCCTCGTCGCCTTTCAACCCCTGTGATCCTCGATCCTCGTCAGCTGTCGAGTCTTCAAGCGCAAACGCCCGAGGGATGGGAATTCCCCCGGGCACATTGTTTGCGGTGGAAGACGTGCCGCAGGGCACGGGACGGCTTCCGGGGTGGCAAAGCCACATATCTCGGGCGCAGGGAACGCCCGCCGCGCCAGCCCCTGCCGAATGCATTGCTGCTTTCGAGCCAAGCGCCTCTCAAACTTAGAGATAGACAATGGTTGTGTCAAGACAAGATTGCGGTTTCATCGCCTCGGCGAGGCAAGTCCGGGAGGGGAATCGCTGAAAATTTCGAAGCCGGTTGCGCTGGCCGTCGTGGCCGGATGCCGAGGTCGATGAAGCCCGGGTGGAGCTCGCCTCCTTCGTGGACGCGATCTCGAGGCTGACCTCGGTCATGTCCAGGATTCTCGGTCCGGATGCTTTCGGCTACGGAACGGTAAATGCCGTCTTCAGCGGCTGGCGGGTCGAGGTCGAGGCCTTCTCCTTGCTCGTCTGGATGGCGCTCCGGAGCGACCCCGAACTCCGTGACGGTATGACGGTCATTTCTGCCCTCCGGGATCAGGCCGCCGCTCTCGAGACGATCTACGAAGGCACAGTCGAATGGCGCACGGAGATTCCTGCCTACGCCGACGTTTTCGCCGATGAGGCATAGAGCCACGGTACGACCAGGCCAGAGGCGCTGGAATCGTCGGCACGCAGCTGATCGAGGCCCTGTCCACCGAGTTCCTCGGCGTCGCTGAGAATCTCCTCGAACAGCGCGTCGGCCTCCTTCCCCTTGCGGTCCCGATTGCGGGTGTAGAAGTGACCGATGACCATGACGTCGTCGATGTGCGCGCGGCGCGGCGCTGCCTCGTCGCACCGGTTGAGCACGTACACGTGTTCACTGCCAGGGCGATCCTCCCACTGGCGGAGGAGCGTCTTCGGCACGTAGTGGTGGCGTTTGGGTTCAGACATGAATCCGCGAAGCGGCCGCTCACCCCAGCTCGTCGACCAGCACCTCAACCGACTCCACGATCCGCGATGGCCGGTAGGGGAAGTGCTCGGCCTCGGCTGCGGTGGTGACGCCGGTGAGGACGAGGATGGTTTCCATCCCGGCCTCGAGGCCGGCGACGATGTCGGTGTCCATGCGGTCGCCGATCATCGCCGTCGTCTCCGAGTGGGCGTCGAGGGCGTTGAGGGCGGAGCGCATCATCAGCGGGTTCGGCTTGCCGACGAAGTAGGGGTCGACGCCGGTGGCTCTGGTGATCAGGGCTGCGACCGAGCCGGTGGCGGGCAGGGGGCCGCTCGGTGAGGGCCCGGTCGGGTCGGGGTTGGTGGCGATGAACCGGGAGCCGTTGCGGATCAGGCGGATCGCCTGGGTGATGCGCTCGAAGCTGTAGGTGCGGGTCTCGCCGAGGACGACGTAGTCGGGGTCTGAGTCGGTCAGGGTGTACCCCGACTGGTAGAGGGCGGTGGTGAGACCGGACTCGCCGACGACGAAGGCGGTGCCGCCGGGCCGCTGGTCTTCGAGGAAGCGGGCGGTGGCCAGGGCCGAGGTCCAGATCGCCTCCTCCTCGACCTCGAGACCACTGGCTTGCAGCCGCGCCGCCAGGTCGCGGCGGGTGAAGATCGAGTTGTTGGTCAGCAGCAGGTGGGGCCGGCCGAGCTCGCGGAGGCGGGCGAGGAAGCGGTCCGCTCCGGGCAGCGCTGCCGTCTCATGAACGAGGACCCCGTCCATGTCCATCAACCAGGAGTGGATCTCACGGCTGCCCATCCCCCCGAGCATAGGCCGGGTTTGAGCAATTGCCGCACCGGGGACCAGATAGGTGTTCCCACCCAACGGAAGGAAGCCCCTTGACCATCGTCGGAATCCTGGTCGTGATCATCTTGGTTCTGCTCGCCATCTACCTGTTCCAGCGGGTCCGTGGAGGTTCCGCGCGCGGCCTCTAGTCATCCGTATCGCCGCCCCGCGCCCTGCGGGGCGCCAAGGAGATCCGGCGGCCTCGCCGAATCCGGTCCGCAGAACCATGCGGATTCCGGATCTCGACAGCTTGGAGCGACTCACCGAGCCGCTGGCGCTGCTCTTCTACGCCCTGATGGCAGTGGCGCTGCTGGCAGCGCTGGTCGGCTCGACCGGCTCCGCCCTCGCTCTGCTCCTGATCGGTGCCGGCCTGCACGTCGTCCGCTTCTCGATCGAACTGTCCGCAGAGCAGCGGGCCCGGGTCGCGGCGAGGGATCTCAGCCTTCCGCGAGAACGCGGCGCCTGGCAATAACGACCACCGCTCCCAACGCCGGCACCGCGACGGCGATGATCGCGCCGGCACGCCAGCCCGCGGCCTCGACCAGCGGCCCGGCGAAGGCCGCACCGGCGCTGGCGCCGACGGTCACCGCCAGGCCCATCCAGGTGTAGGCCTCGGTCAGGGTTCCCGGCACTGCATTCACCTGGGTGAGCTGGTTGCGGACGGTCCCGAGCGGCGCCACGGCGAGGCCGGCGACGGCCGCGGCGACGAACATCTGCGGGATCGTCGCCACGATCAGGACCGGCAGGCAGGTCGCCGCCTGCAGGGCACTGAGCCAGAGGAAGGCGCGGCGCGGCGAGCCGAGGCTGCGGGGGCGCAGCCCGAAGGCGAGCCCGCCGATCGCCGAGCCGACCGCCAGCGTCGCCGCGAACGGGCCGCCGAGGGCGGAGCTGCCGTGCAGGGTGCCGAAGGCGGGCAGGGCGACGTCGAGGGCGCCGAAGGTGACGCCCATCGGGGCGCTGGTCAGGACCAGCAGCCGAACGCCCGGCGAGAGCAGCGCCCCGGCCCAGTGGCGGTGCTCGGGGGCGCGCTCGGAGGGGCCGACCGAGGCGACGCTGACGAACCAGAGCGCACCGGCGACGCCGAGAACGGCGCCGACGATCAGCCCGTCGCCGGCGCCGACGGTGGCGGCGAGGACTCCGGCCAGCAGCGGGCCGGAGATGAAGATCACCTCGACCAGGATCGAGTCGATCGCGTAGGTCGTCGTCAGGTCATTGGCGCTGACCCGCTGCGCCAGTTGCAGCCGGGCGACGCTGCCGAGCGGTGGCAGGGCAGCGCCGGCGAGCGCCGCTGCGAGCGAGAGCGGGACCGGCCCCGCGTCGCTGTGGCCGAGGGCGACGACCCCGACCAGCGCCGCCGAGGAGACGAGCGCTCCGGGCAGGATGATCGGGGCCGAGCCGTAGCGGTCGATCAACCGCGCCAGCAGCGGGCCGGTGATGCCGAGGCCGACGGTGAAGGCGCCGGCGGCGATGCCGGCCGCGGCGAAGGAGCCGGTCGCGCCGTGGACGTAGAGGACGAGGCCGACCGCGCCCATCCCGGCCGGGATCCGGGCGACGACGGAGGAGGCCGCGATGGCTGCGACCCCGGGCGTGCTGAGCACGCGCCGGTAGGCGGCAAAGCCGTGCGTTTCCACGGCTCAGCCGGCGAGGGCGTGGGCGCGCGGCAGCCGCGCGCACCAGATGGCGAAGAGGGCGACGGCGAGGACGGTGCCGGCCGAGTGGGCGTTGAGCAGCACCGCGAGCAGAGCCGGAAGGCCGGCGAGGACGGCACCGGTCAGCGCCGGGACCAGCGGCAGCGAGAGGACCCGGGCGGTGAGCGCCGCGCAGAGCATCCAGGCGGCGGGGCCGGTGATCCAGCCCCAGTCGACGAAGAAGTCGCGCGGCAGCGCCAGGGCCAGCGCTGCGAACAGCACCCCGACCGCGAGCAGCTGCACCAGCGCAGCCTTCCAAAGCGTCTGCAGGTCCATGCGGTTGAGGCTAGCCAACCGCGATCTGAACCCGCGCCCCGCCTCGCGCCGGAGCTATCTGACGACGATCGTGCCCTTCATGAAGGGGTGGATCGAGCAGTGGTAGGCGAAGGTCCCCTTCGAGTTGAAGCGGATGCCGATCGTCTTGCCGGGCTTGATCCTGCCGGTGTTGAAGCTGCCGCCGCGGGTCGCCGTGTGGGTCGTCCCGCTGGAGTTGGTGAAGTTGACCTTGGTGCCTCTGCCGATCGTCAGCGTCGGCGGGTGGAAGGCGAAGCCGTCGATGTCGACCGTTTTCGTCGCGCTGGCGACGGCGGCCGGGCCGGCGCTGGCCAGTTCGCTACGGAGTCCGATCACAGCCAGCGCCATCAGCCCGGCCGCCAGGGCGATCGCCAGCCAACGTGCCCCTCGCCAGATCGTCTGAGTGCTTGCCATCGACGGGGAATACGCGCCGCTGGCGGCGCCGGTTCAACAGTCGACGCCCAATTCTTCGCAGAGTTCAGACGGGCTCGGCCCAATCCCGCCCGAGATTTCCGATTCGAGTTCGTCGATCCGGCCTTCGAGTTCTTCGACGCCTTCGATCCGGCCTTCGAGTTCGCCGACCTGTTCTTCGAGGCCGCCGATTTCCGCCGCCCCGGACGGGCCTTCCGGCCCCTGCTTGCCCTGCGGCCCGCGCTTGCCCTGCTTGCCGGCCGGACCCGCCGGTCCCGTCTGGGCCAGTAGCGCCAGCCCCGAGCCGATCGCGGCGCTGAGGATGCAGACGCCGACGATGAGGGCGATCAGCTGGTTGCGGGGCAGGGTGACGGTCGGGCGGCGCTCGGGTTCGATCCGGGAAGTTTCCCGCATGGGCGAGATGCCCGCCGCGGCGCTACCCTGAGCGGGCGTCCGTCGCGACGCCCCGGGGCGGTTAGCTCAGTTGGGAGAGCACTTCCCTTACAAGGAAGGGGTCACTGGTTCGAGCCCAGTACCGCCCATCGCCTCCTCCCGTTCACCCTTGGCCTTCTCACAAGGGCCGCGGCTGCGGTTCGCGGATCGTCCCATAGCCTGGGGGGACCGACGAGACGAGGAGCAGAGATGGACTTCGAGCTGACCGACCGCTGCGTGGAATTCCAGGAGCGGGTGCAGGCGTTCATGGACGAGAAGGTCTACCCGGCGGAGCCGGTGCTGCACCAGCAGGTCAAGTCATCCGACACGCCCTACGTGCACCCGCCGATCGTCGAGGAGCTGAAGGAAGAGGCGCGCGCCCGCGGCCTCTGGAACCTCTTCCACCCGCACGAAGAGTGGGGGCCGGGGCTGACCAACGCCGAGTACGCGCCGTTGGCGGAGATCATGGGGCGCAGCGTCGCTCTCGCGCCGGAAGCGATGAACTGCAGCGCGCCGGACACCGGCAACATGGAGGTGCTGACGGTCTTCGGCAGCGACGAGCACAAAGAGCGCTGGCTGAAGCCGCTGCTCGACGGCGAGATCCGCTCCGCCTTCGCGATGACCGAGCCGGCGGTCGCCTCCTCCGATGCGACCAACATCGAGACCCGGATCGAGCGCGACGGCAGCGACTACGTGATCAACGGCCGCAAGTGGTGGACGACCAACCTCCTCCATCCCAACTGCGAGGTCTTGATCGTGATGGGGAAGACCGACTTCGGCGCTGCCCCGCACAAGCAGCAGTCGATGCTGGTGGTGCCGCTCGAGACGCCGGGGATCACCGTCGTCCGTGGCCTCACCGTGTTCGGCTACGAAGATCGCGAGGGCCACGGCGAAGTCCTCTTCGAGGACGTGCGGGTGCCGCGCAGCGCCGTGCTCTCCAGCGAGGGCGACGGCTTCGCGATCGCCCAGGCGCGGCTCGGCCCGGGCCGCATCCACCACTGCATGCGCTCGATCGGCGCCGCCGAGCGGGCGCTCGACATGATCTGCGAACGGGCGCTGGAGCGGGAGACGTTCGGCAAGCCGGTCGCCGAGAACGCCAATATCCAGGACTGGATCGCCGAGGCGCGGATCGAGCTGGAGATGATCCGGCTGCTGACGATGAAGACCGCCTGGCTGATGGACACGGTCGGCAACAAGCACGCCCGCACCGAGATCGCCGCGATCAAGGTCGCGGCGCCGCAGGTGGCGCAGAAGATCCTCGACCGCGCGATCCAGGTCCACGGCGGCGGCGGCGTCTCCCAGGACTTCCCGCTGGCCGAGAACTGGGCGCACCAGCGGACCCTGCGCCTCGCCGACGGTCCCGACGAGGTCCACAAGCGGACGATCGCGCGGATGGAGCTGCGCCGCTTCGAAGACCGCTAGGGCTTGACGACGATCTTGCCGAAGACGTTGCCTTCGGCCAGCGCCTGGATCCCCTCGGCGACGTCGGCGAGGGCGATTTCGCGGTCGATCCGTGGGCGCAGGCCGGTGCTGTCCATCATCCGCACCAGTTCGTCCAGTTCGTCCCGGCTCCCCATCGTCGAGCCGATCACCTCGAGCTGGAGGAAGAAGACGCGCGGTAGGTCGGCGGGCGGGTTGAAGCCGCTGGTGGCGCCGGCGACGACGATCCGGCCGCCGGGACGGACGGCGCGCAGCGTGTGCTTCCAGGTTGCCTCGCCGACCGTCTCGAGCACGAGGTCGACGCGCTCCGGCAGCCGGGCGCCGGCCTCGAAGACCTGGTGGGCGCCGAGCTCCTTGGCGTACTTGCGCTTGTCCTCGCCGCGGCTGGTCGCCCAGACCCGGGCGCCGGCGGCGCGGGCGATCTGGATCGCGGCGCTGGCGACGCCGCCGGCCGCGCCCTGGATCAGGACCGTCTCCCCGGGCCGCAGGCGGCCGCGGGTGAACAGCATCCGGTAGGCGGTCAGGTAGGCGGTCGGCAGGCAGGCGGCCTGCTCGAAGCTGAGCGCCTCCGGCTTCGGGATCAGGTTGTGGCGCGGCACCGCGACCTTCTCGGCGAGGGTGCCGGGGTGGAGCTCGGAGAGCAGCGTCCGCTTCGGGTCGAAGGAGTCGTCACCGTGCCAGTCGGGGCTGCTGATCACCGCGTGGAGCAGGACCTCGTTGCCGTCGGCGTCGACCCCGGCGGCGTCGCAGCCGAGGATCATCGGCAGCTTGCCCTCGTCGAGACCGACGCCTTTCAGCGACCAGACGTCGTGGTGGTTGAGGGCGGCGGCGCGGACCTCGACCAGGGCCCAGCCCTCCGGCACGTCGGGCTCGGGGACCTCGCCGACCTCGAGCGCGGAGAGCGGGTCGTCGGGAGCGAGCCGGGCGGCGTACGCGGCGAGCACGGGTCGGGTCCTAGAGCAGTTCGAAGACGACGTGGACGGTGGCGCTGACCGTGGAGCTGCCGGGCTTGGTCGGTGGCGGCGCCGGGGAGGTCGATACCGATTCCTCCTTGTCTGCGCCGGTGAACTGCGGTTCGAACGTCGCCCCTTCGCCTTCGTCGATCTGCAGCGCCGGCCCGAGCGCTGCCCCGGCCTGGGCCGCCAGCACCGCGGCCCGTGCTTTCGCTTTCTGGAAGGCGGCGGCGAGGGCGCTGGCTTCCGCGGCTTCGGTGTCGCCGACGAAGAAGCTGGGACCGCTGACGCCGGTCGCGCCGGCGGCGATCGCGACGCTGACCAGTTCGCCCGCTTCGTTGGGCTGGTGCAGGGTGACGCCGATGCCGGCGCTGGCGCGGTAGACGTTCTGCTTCCCGCGGGAGGCTTTGCGGAAGGTGATGCGGCCGGTCCGCACGTCGCCGGGGCCGACTCCCGGCACCTGCTGCACGGCGGCGATCACCGCTCGCAGCTTGGCCGAAGCGGCGCGCAGGGCGGCACCGCGGGTGCGGCGTTCCTTGCTGACCCCGAAGCTGAGCCGGGCGCTGTCGTTCGCCACTTTCAGCGTCGCGTCGGCGGTGACCGAGACGGTGCGGGCGGCGCTCGCGCTCGCCGGCAGCACCAGCGCCAGGGCGAGCAGGGCGAAGACCAGCGGGGCGAGGGCTCGACGGCGGCTCACGCTGGGCACCCTACCCGGCGCTGGCCGCGCTCAAGCCCGCGGCCGCACGCACCCTGGTGGCGGCGCTCAACCAAACGCCCGCACCGCCAGCACCGCGGCGACGACCAGCCCGGCTAGCGCGATCCCGACCCGCAGCACTTCCCCCGAGAACCGCCGCGCCAGCTTCGCCCCGAACCAGCCGCCGATCAGCGAGGAGATCCAGAGGCAGACCGCGTATTTCCAGTGGACGTCGGCGAGGAAGGCGTAGGCGATCGAGGCGAGCAGGTTGGCGAACCCGGCGAGCAGGATCTTGACCGCGTTCAGGTGCTGGATCGAGTCGGCGACGAACAGCGCCAGCAGGCCGAGCAGGAGGATGCCGACGGCGGAGCCGAAGTAGGCGGCGTAGGCGCCGGAGAAGACGAGGCCGGCGGTGAGGAACGGCGAGTGTTCGTTGCCGGCGTGGGAGATCCGCGGCGTCAGTTGCGGCTGGAAGAGGAGCAGCAGGCAGGAGCCGGCGACGAGGGCGGGGACGATCGCCTCGAAGGTGTCGTTGGAGGTGATCAGGAGCAGCGCCGTGCCGAGGGCGCCACCGGCCAGGGTCGGGACCGTGAGGCGAGCGATCCGGCCGCGCTGCCCGTGCAGGAGGTCCGTGTAGCCGAGGGCGGCGCCGGCGGCGCCGGGAACGAGGCCGACGGTGCTGGTCACGTTGGCCGAGAGCGGCGGCAGCCCGACCGCGATCAGGGTCGGGAAGGTGACGAGCGACCCGGCACCGGCGAGCGCGTTCGAGACTCCCGCCGCGGCTCCGGCCGCCGCGACGGCGAGCAGGCTCAGCATCCCTCAAGTCTTGCCGAAGAGCCGGGCGCGCAAACGCGACCATGCCGACGGCGCCTGCGGCTGGGTCGCGCGCCACTCTTCCTCGCTCGGCAGCCGGCCGGCCTTGCGGGCAGCGGCGACGCAGGAGGTATGGGCGTGGCGGCGGCGGGACTTGTCGCCCTCGGGCGCGATCAGGACGTGCTCGGAGAGAGCGGGGAGGTGCTTGCCGCAGAGCGGGCAGCGGTAGGTCGCCGGCTTCAGGTTCTGCGCCGCCCGCAGCGACCACCAACGGACCTCGCTGTCGGTTCCTGCCTTGCCAGTGGCCACCGGGCCGCGACCTAGGCGGCCGGGGTGAACTTCGGCGTCGCGGTGCCGCCGCGCTGGTGCTCGGTGCGGGCGACGGTGTTGAAGAAGATGTCGTTGCGGCCGCGGCGCATCCGGCGCGGGAAGGCGTGGCGGGCGCGGCGGTGGCTGGCGGCGAGGCTGCGGAAGGCGCGCTCGTGAGCGCTGGTCCAACGGATCCCGAAGATCTCCCGCACCCGCGGCGGCAGCGTTCCCTTGATCACCAGGTTCTGGGTCGCGATGTTGCCCCGCGCCGCCGCCGGCACCGGCTGGCGGAAGGCGACCAGCGGCGCCATCTCTAGCGCGTGCGCGGTCGCGTGCAGGTCGGGCGAGGCGAGCCGGCCGCCGAACCAGGCAGCGAACTCGCGGTGGGTCGCCGGCACCTCGCTGCGCGGCAGGCCGAAGAGCTCGCCGAAGCGGACGTAGTCCTGCCACAGCGCCTCGCGCTCGCCTGCGGAGAGCGGCCGCACCATCGTCTCGTACATCTCCCGCCCCGAGTCGGCGATCACCGCCAGCGTCCACAGCATCAGCTCCGGGTCGAAGGCCGAGTAGGGAGTGCCGGCGGCGTGAACGCCGGCCGCTTGGCCCAGCTCGCCCTTGACCCGTTCGTGCAGTCGCTGCACCGCGCCCAGCGCTTTGTCGGCTTCCTCGCGGGTCCCGAGGAAGACCGTCTCCTGGATCTTCGCGGTCCGGGCGAGTCGGGTGAACGGCATGTTCTTCGAGGCCGTGCTCAGCATCGTGCCGGTGTAGGTGAGCGGCTCCAGGGCACCGATAAGGAGCGCGCGCTGGCCGTACAGCAGCCCGACGGCGCGGTCGCCGTGGACGCGGCGGGCCATCGAACGGCCCGGAGGGAAGTAATAGGTCTCGTCGCTCATCCTGGCCAGCTGGCCAGGATTGTAGCCACGGTCAGGAGGGTTTGTGCGGTTTGCGGTTGAGCGCGACGAGGGCGGCGCCGGAGTCCTGGCGTTCGCGCAGGCCATGCAGCTCGTGGGCGTCGAAGACCTCGTCGAGTTCCTCGCGGGTCAGCGTCTCCCGCTCGAGCGCGGTGGCGGCGAGGTGGTCGAGGCACTCGCGGTTACCGGCGAGCAGCGCCCGCGCCCGCCGGAAAGCTTCCCGCGCCAGCATCATCGAAGCGAGGTCGACGTCGCGCCGGGTCGAGTCGGAGACCGCGTAGTCGCCGGTCGGCATCGCGATCGGCGGCGGCCCGTCGTGGTCGAGCGCGACCCCCATCCCGAATTCGGTCACCATCTGCTTGCAGACCAGATGCACCCGCTGCAGGTCGCCGACGGCGCCCGAGTAGGACTCGCCGAAGACCTCTTCCTCGGCGGCGCGGCCGCCGAGCAGGGTCACGACTTCGTCGAGGAGTTCCTCGCGCGAGGTCATGTACGAGTCCTCCTGCGGGGAGTGGGCGACGAAGCCGAGCGCCGGCCCGCGGGGGACGATGCTGAGCAGCTCCGGCGGGTCGAGGCCGAGCAGCTTGCGGCAGAGGGCGTGGCCGGACTCGTGGTAGGCGACGATCCGCCGCTCCTTGTCGGTCAGCCGGTGCGCCTGCTGGGAGCCGACCGACTGGCGCAGCAGCGCCTCGTCGAGGTCGTCGCGGCAGACCTCAGTGCGGCTGGCGCGGCCGGCGATGATCGCCGCCTCGTTCAGCGAGTTGGCGAGCTGGGCGCCGGTCATCCCGGTCGTCTTGCGGGCGACGTCGGCGAGGTCGAGGTCAGCCGCCAGCGGCTTGCCCTTGGCGTGGCTGCGGAGGATCGCCTCGCGGCCCGTTCTGTCGGGCGGGGAGACCAGCACCTGGCGGTCGAAGCGGCCCGGGCGCAGCAGCGCCTTGTCGAGCTTGTCGACGTTGTTGGAGGCGGCGATCACGATCACCGTGCCGGGGTCCCGCTCGAAGCCGTCGAGCTCGACCAGCAGCTGGTTCAGTGCCTGCTCGCGCTCGCTGCTGCCGCCGTCGCCACCGCCGCTGCGGTGGCCGCCGACGGCGTCGAGCTCGTCGATGAAGATCACTGCCCGGCCCGACTTGCGCGCCTCCTTGAAGAGGCGGCGGATGCGGGCGGCGCCGCGGCCGACGAACATCTCGACGAAGCTGGAGCCGGAGGCGGCGAAGAAGTCGACGCCGGCTTGGGCGGCGACGGCGCGGGCCAGCATCGTCTTGCCGGTCCCCGGCGGCCCGTAGAGCAGCACGCCCCGCGGCGGCCGAGCGCCGAGGGCGCCGAACCGCTTCGGGTCGCGCAGCCACTCGGCCACGTCCATCAGCTCGTCCTTGGCGGCGTCGACTCCCTGGACCTCCTCCCAAAGCACCGGCTCGGTCTGGCTCGCCTTCACCGTCTCCGGCTTGGTCGTGCCCATCGTGGTCCGCATCAAGCGGAAGAAGACGAGCAGCAGCAGGGCCATGAAAAAGACCCCGAAGACGGGATACCAGTCGAAGAAGAAGCTCTGAACTTCCTGCGCCATCGTCAATAGTGTGGACGCTCTAGGGTCAGGCCCCCATAGGACATCTGTCCAAAGACTCCGGAAAGGCTAAAGCTGCCGCAAATGGGCAGCAAGGCCGAAGTCCATCGCGGTGCCTAGGATCAACCACGTGAGCGACCGGCCCCAGGTCAGCGCCCCCGAGCTGAAGGCCCAGATCGAGGCCGAACGCGACGGCGCCCCGTTCCTCGTCTACCGCGAGGGCGGCGGCGAGCAGGTGATCGTGACGGTCGCGCCGGGAGCAACCGAGCTCTGGGTCGGCCGCGGTGACTCCTCCGACGTGCGGCTCGGCTGGGACGAGGAGGTCTCCGGGCTCCACGCCCAGATCGAGGTCGTGCGCGACGAGTGCACGCTGGTCGACGACGGTCTCTCCCGCAACGGCTCCTACGTCAATGAGGAGCGGGTGCAGGGCCGGCGCCGGTTGCGCGACGGCGACACGCTGCGGTTCGGGCAGACGCCGGTCCTCTTCCGGCGCCCGAGCGAAGGGACGACGCTGGAAGAGACGGTGATCGCGGCCGAGTCCTCGGCGGCGGCGTCGATCTCGCCGGCGCAGCGCAAAGTGCTGCTCGCCCTCTGCCGCCCTTATAAGGACGGGGCCAGCTTCGCGACGCCGGCGACCAACCAGGAGATCGGCGCCGAGCTCCACCTCAGCGTCGACGCGGTCAAGACCCACATGCGGGCGCTGTTCGAGAAGCTCGGGGTCGGCGATCTGCCGCAGAACCAGAAGCGGGTGGCGCTGGTCGAGCGAGCCCTGAACACCGGCGTCGTCACCCAGCGCGACCTCTAGCGGCCTCCGCGTTTTCGACTTTGTACCCCCTATAGGCCGTACAAAGTCGAAAGCGAGGGGTGAGCGGGTTCACCCCTGGGGTCTCTGGGAGCGGGGTCGATCTCGGGCGAATCTGAGTGCACGAAAGGCAAACGCCACGTCAAGCACTCAACTCAGGAGGAACCCCAAATGACCCGCATTCACCTCGTCACCCACAAGCTCGCCCGTCGCGCCGGCCTGCTGTTCGCGCTTGCCGGCCTGGTCGCGGCGATGGTCGCCCCGGCCCAGAGCTTCGCGGCGGCGCCGGTCAAGTTCGGCTCGAAGCTGAACCCGACCGTCCAGCCCTCGAACTCGCTGCCCGGCATGACCTGCGGCGGCGCCGCGATGCCCGGTGCGCCGTGCACGATGGTCCAGAACGAAGCGTACGGTCGCCCCGACGGTGGCGAGTTCGCGCCGAAGACCGGCACGATCAAGCAGATTCGGATCATCGCCGGCGGTCCCGGCAGCTTCCGGCCGCAGGTCGCCACCGTCAAGCACTCGACGTCGACGACGCTGGGCGCGACCAAAGCGAAGGTGACCTACACCGGCCCGCAGCTCTCCTACACGGGCCAGGCCGAAGCCAACTACGAAAACGACAGCTACAAGGTCGAGACCTTCAAGGTCAACATCCCGGTGAAGAGGGGCCAGCAGCTAGCCCTGCGCGGAAACATCAGCTCGATGGTCCGCTGCTCCTCGGGCGGCCACAACAGCCTGATGTTCTCTCCTGCTCTCCGCACCGGCGGCCCCCTCCAGGGCGCCACCGACGCCAGCGGCTGCTGGATCCTGATGGAAGCCGTCATCCGCTAACCGCGCCGCGCCATCTCATCCGCAGTCCCAAGAGGCCCCGCCCCTGCGGGGC
>DATKIA010000099.1:0-4848 GCA_035509895.1 Solirubrobacterales bacterium | reverse complement strand
GCTCTGGGACTTCAGGCGCTGCTGCCAGAGCGGCGTGCGTTTGCCAGGGTAGGCGCGCGGGATGAGCAGCGAGCGCGAGGCGTTCTCGCGGAAGCGGGCGCCGAACAGAGCCGAGTTGGAGAGCTCGCCGACGATCAGGTCTTCGACCTCGTCGGGCTCGATCAGGACGAGGTCGGCGGGCGGCGGCTCGTCGGCGTCAGGAAGGTGGATGACGATCCCGTCGTCGGACCAGATCGCGTCCGCCTCGAGGTCCCTCTCGTTCCTGATCTTGGCTGCCAGCGCCAGCCCCCAGGCGGCGTGGACGCGGCCGCCGTAGGGCGAGAGGATGCAGAGCCGCCAGTCGCCGATCTCGTCGCGGAAGCGCTCGACGACGATCGTCTCGTCGGAGGGGACGACGCGGGTCGCCTCCTGCTGCTCGCGCAGGTAGGAGACGAGGTTGTTGGCGGCCCGCGGGTCGAGGTCGTACTCGGCCGCCAGCTCCTCGGGCTCGCGGTTGACGGCCTCGCGCGAGAAGGCGCCGATCGCCCGGCCGAGCTCGGCCGGGCGGCCGATCCCGTCGCCGCGCCAGAACGGGACCGCACCGGGGGCGCCGGGGGCCGGCGTGACGATCACCCGGTCGCGGGTGATTTCCTCGATCCGCCAGGTGCTGGCGCCGAGCAGGAAGGTCTGGCCCGGGCGGGCCTCGTAGACCATCTCCTCATCGAGCTCGCCGACCCGGCGGCCGTCGGGAAGGTGGACGCCGTAGAGGCCGCGGTCGGGGATCGTGCCGGCGTTGGTGACGACCAGCTGGCGGGCGCCTTTACGGCCATGGATCGTGCCGCCGGTGCGGTCCCAGACGATCCGCGGCCGCAGCTCGGCGAAGCGGTCCGACGGGTAGCGGCCGTCGAGCATGTCGAGCACGTTCTCGAGCTGTTCGCGGGAGAGGTCGTGGAAGGACTCGGTGGCGGTGACGAGCCGCTCGACCTCGTCGACCTCCCACTCGTCGAGCGCGGCCATCGAGACCAGGTGCTGGGCGAGGACGTCGAGCGGGTTCTGCGGGATCGTCGTCTCCTCGATCTCGCCCTCGCGCATGCGCCGGGCGACAACCGCGCACTCGAGCAGGTCGCCGCGGTATTTGGGGAAGATCCGGCCTTTCGAGGTCTCCCCCAGCCCGTGGCCAGCGCGCCCGATCCGCTGCAGCCCGCGGGTCACCGACTTCGGCGACTCGACCTGGATCACGAGATCGACCGCGCCCATGTCGATCCCAAGCTCGAGCGAGCTGGTCGCGACCAGGCAGGGGAGTTCGCCCGACTTCAGCATCTCCTCGACGATCGTCCGCTCCTCATGGGAGAGGGAGCCGTGGTGGGCGCGGGCGATCTCTATGTAGGGCTGCGGCTCGCCGGTGTCCTCGTGGCGCGGCGGGTCGTCGTGGCCGCCATGCTCGGTGGCCGGCAGCTCGTGGTCGCCTTCGCCGTTGGCGAGCTCGTTCATGCGCTTTGCCAACCTCTCCGCGGCGCGGCGGTTGTTGACGAAGATGATCGTCGAGGTGTGTTCCTGGACCAGCTCCAGGAGCTTGGGGTAGATCGCCGGCCAGATCGAGCGGATATGGGCGCTCGGCTCGACTTCGGTGGGTGGGGGGCCGTCCTCGCTGGGATAGGCGGGTGCGCCGGGATCGGCCATGTCCTCGACCGGCACCACGATCTCGAGGTCGAGCTTCTTGGTGCGGCCGGCATCGACGATTTTGCACTCCCGCTTGGGACCGACGAGGAATTGAGCGATCCGCTCCAGAGGGCGCTGGGTGGCGGACAGACCGATCCGCTGCACGCCTCTTGACGGAGAGGCCCCGTCATCGGGGGAGGACTCGCCGGGATCACTTGCAGGTAGTCCCGGCGAGTCCTCCCCCTCCCCCACCCGGTTCTGCTGGACGAGGTGATCGAGACGCTCCAAGGTGAGGGCCATATGCGCGCCGCGCTTAGTCTGCGCGACGGCATGGATCTCGTCCACGATCACGGCTTCCGTGGTGGCCAAGATCTCTCTGACCTGCGAGGAGAGCATCAGGTAGAGCGACTCGGGAGTGGTGATGAGGATGTCGGGCGGGGTTTTCGCCATCGCCCGGCGGTCTTTCTGCGAGGTGTCGCCGGTGCGCAGGCCGACCGCGATGTCGGCGCCGATGCCGCGGAGGGGGGCGCGGAGGTTGCGCTCGATGTCATAGGAGAGCGCCTTCAGCGGCGAGACGTAGACAAGCCGCACGCCGGTGCCCAGCTGCGGCTCCCGGGCCAGCTTGTCGATGCCCCAGAGGAAGCTGGCCAGCGTCTTGCCGGAGCCGGTCGGGGCGCAGATCAGCGCGTTGGCGCCACCGGAGATCGCCTCCCAGCCCCCCGCCTGCGCCGGCGTCGGCCCCTCGAAGGAGGCTTCGAACCAGCGACGCACAGGCTCGCTGAAAGGCCCCAGCGGATCAGATTCCGCCCTCGTTTTAGCCTCAGTGCCCAACCCAAGGATCTTACGCACCCGCCCAGGTCGGCCTCGGGCCATGGAGCCCGCCGAGGTTGCGTTTTCCGCCTACATGACGGGCAAAAGGCAACCTCGGCGAAGCGAAGGGTGCGGGGACGCCGGTTAGGGGGTGCCGCCGGCGAACTTCACGTATTCGTACCAGGCCTTCTTCGGCACGAAGCCTTCCTTGAAGAGGCCGGAGCCGTCGCAGAAGTTGCAGCTGTGGGCCTGGTCGTCGATCGAGAACCAGTAGATCCGCTGCAGGCGGTAAGCCGCCGCCTTTTTCTTGAACAGCGAGAAGGCGCCGCGCAGCTGTTCGGCCTGGCCGGCCGGACCCTTGGCGAAGAGGTTGGAGGGAGTCGGGTGACCCGAGCTCCAGCCGATCTCGGTGATCCAGAGGCCCTTGGCGCCGTCGTGGTTACGCGCCATCAGGTGGCGGATTTCCTCGATCTCTTCCGGCAGTTCCTGGAAGTTGTAGGTGTAGGGATGGAGGGCGACGCCGCTGAACTTGGTGCGGAACCCGGGCGTCGTCTTGTACGTCTGTTCGAGGAAGTCGCTCGCGTACCAGTTGAGGCTCTTGTGCTTGCCGGTCGAGGTCCGCGAACCTTTGGGGCGGGAGAACATACCGGCGAGGATCAGCTTCGCCCCCGGATCGGCGGCTTTGATCGTCGCGTAGGAGGCGGCGACGAGCTTGCCGTATTCGGCCGGGTTCGGGTGGGTGACGAAGTACTTGAAGTTGGGCTCGTTCCAGATCTGCCAGGTGCGGATCGGGCGCACCGGCACCGCCGGGTGTTCGGCCCAGAAGGCGCCGTTGGGCCCGTAACGGGCGACCGCGGCGGAGACGAAGGCGGCCCAACCGGACCGCGCCGCGCCGCTGACCGGAAGCCGGGTCGGGGCCTTGACGCTGCCGTTCGAGCCGGGCACGGTGACGTTGGGCACCGCCCAGCTCGGGGCGCCGGCGAGGAACGGGAGCACCTCGATTTCAGCCTTGGCGGCGTTTTCGATCTGGAAGTCGATCCCCGCCCAGTCGAAGCTGCCGTTGCGCGTCTGCTGCACGCCGGGCCAGACGAACGGGATCCGGATGCTGTCGACGCCGCCGCGATGCAGCCGCTGCATCGCTTCGACGCCGAGATAGGACGACTGCGGCACCGCTCCCCAGAAGTTGACGGGCAGGGCCTGGGCGGCGGAGGCGAAGACTCCGGTCGCGAGACAGGCCGCAACGGCGGCGATCAGGGCGCGCAGACGCATACGGGATGAGACGCTCGATCTCGACACGGTTCTAGTTCGCCTTCGGCGAAACGCTGGAGCCGGGCGACCCCTGGCGGCGCTGGCGGATGACGACGACGCCGACCGAGATCGCGGCGAGAACGGCGACCACGATCAGAATCGGGACCAGCGGCGAGGAGCCACCGCCGCTCGAGCTGTCGCCTTCGTTGGCGACAAGCGGCTTGTTCGTGTCGGAAATGCCGGCCTGTCCGCCGTCGGCGGCCGGCTTCTGGCCGTTGGACGAGCCGTTGCCTTGGCTACCCTGACCGCTACTCCCACCGCCGTTGTTGGTTGGATTGTTGCCCGATGATCCGCCCGCAGACGATTCCGATTCCTTGCCTTCCTTGCCTTCAGATTCGCTTGAACCATGCGAACCGCCCTTGTCGGAGGCGTGCGCCTTCGTGCCACCATCTTCCTTTGACGGCGTCAGCGGCTTGCCCGTGACCGTCGGCGATTCGGATTCGTACGTGGTTTCGGCGTGAGCGAAGACCGGAAAGCAGGCCGATGCCAGCAGAACAAGCACTAGCAGAGGCGAGAAAGCAGGTCGGGCCGAGCTACGTCGGGGGCGGCGGGTCCGATGCATTCCGCGCAAGACTAGAGGAATCAGCGGCGTTTCTCGCTCCGCTTGCCCTGGTCGGGGGGCTGGCACTCGCAGGAGGCGGCTACGAACTGGCTCCTCGCCACATCGCCGGCCTGGCCGTTTGGCTTGTGGTTGCCGGCCTACTGGCACTCGGCGCCGCCGGTCGCGCGACGCTCGGGCGACCTTTCTACTGGGCGGGCGGGCTGATCCTGGGTTTAGCGCTTTTATCTGCAATCTCATCCCTCTGGTCCGGTTCGATCGAGCTGAGCGTGACCGAGGCAGACCGCGTTCTCGTCTACCTCGGAGTCTTCCTTGCCGCATTCCTAATCGCCCAAACCGACCAAAGGCGCCAACGTTTCGCCGAAGGCCTGGCAATTGGCCTGATTCTGATTGCCTGCATAGGACTTCTCAGCCGTCTTCTCCCCGATGTCCTCTCCGTCGGCAACGGCCCCGGTGGCGGCACCCGCCTCGCCTATCCGCTCGACTACTGGAACGCGGACGGCCTCGTCTTCGGGATCGCCGCGGCACTGTCA
>DATKIA010000098.1:0-6280 GCA_035509895.1 Solirubrobacterales bacterium | reverse complement strand
AGGTCGAGCGCGAACGCCCGCCGCAGCGCCGCCACCCGCTCGGCTTTGACCCGAGCCGAAGACTCGGCGCCGGGGACGAAGAACTCCCAGGCGTGGAAGACCGCCGGGTAGACGTGGAGGTCGGTGGCGATTCCGGCCTGCATCAGCCGCAGCGCGTATTCGACGCTCTCGTCGCGCAACGAGTCGAGCTCACCGACGTCGATCCAGGTCGGCGGCAGGCCGGAGAGGTCGGTGCTGCGGGCGGGCGCGGCCGCCGGCTCGACCGCCGCCGTCGCCCAGCGCTCGCCGAGCAGGGCCCGCCAGCCCTCCTCGCTGGCCCAGCCATCGAAGACTCCGATGTCGTCGATCTCCCGGCACGACGGTGTGCAGCAGCGGTCGTCGAGCATCGGGTAGAGCAACATTTGAAACGCCAGCGTCGGGCCACCGCGGTCGCGGGCCAGGATCGCGGTCGCCGCCGCCAGGCCACCGCCGGCGCTGCCGCCGTAGACGGCGATCCGGTCCGGGTCAATCCCCAGCTCCTCGCCATGGGCAGCGGTCCAGACGAGACCGGCGTAGCAGTCCTCAACCGGTGCCGGGTGCGGGTTCTCGGGCGCCAGCCGGTATTCGACCGAGACCGCGACGCAGCCGACGGCGCCGCAGAGCCAGCGGGTGACCGCATCCTCGGTCTCGATCGCGCCGATCACCATGCCGCCGCCGTGGATGTAATAGACGGCCGGCAAGGGCTTCTCGACCCCAACCGGTCGGTAGCTGCGCAGCCTCACCTGCGGGGCGCCGGGCGGGCCAGGCACCAGGTGGTCTTCGGTGGCGACGGTCGAGTCGGGCGCGGCGGGCGCGGCCCCGACCAGCTCGAGGAAGGTCGCGCGCCGCTGCACGGGGTCGGCGATCGCCGCCAGCCCGCCAGGCCCGGCAGCGGCGAGAAAGGCGTCGAGCCCCTCGATCAGTTCGGGATCCATCCGGTCGCGCAGCATTGGTGGACGATTCTCCATCAATCACCCCCCTGGAAGTCAAGCGAATGTTTTCGCCCTCGGCTGAATCTCCAAGCGGACTAGCTGACCGAGCTGAAGTCGAGGATCAGCTGCGCCGCCTCGATCGGCACGTCGAGCTGGGGACAGTGGCCGACCCCCTCGAGCTCGATCCACTCGGCGCCGGGCACCCACTCGGTGCGGTAACGGGCGGCGGTCGAGGGGCAGCCGAGCAGCAGGTCGGCGGTGCCCCAGACAATCCGGACCGGGCATGTGATCCGCTCGGGGTCGAGGCTGTAACCGGCCTCGCGCGCGAACCGCCAAGACCTTCACCCCGCGCTGCATGGCGACGAAGTAGTCGAGCGAGTTGCCGGCGATGTCAGCAGTCTCGAACCCGGCCTCGTCCATCGCCCGCTCCAGCACCTCGCGATGGCGTTCGAGAGCGGGCAGGACCAGCTCCCAGGTCCGCCAGGTGTCGGTGAAGCCGTGCAGGAGGACGAGCGGCGGACCGGAGCCACCGCGGTGGGCGGAGGTGAAGCTCAAGCGCGACTCAGTCGTCGTAGGGCGCGTAGCGGCGGTGCAGCATCAGGTCGTTGCCGTCGGGATCGGTGAAGAGGGCCATGTGGCAGACCCCGGTGTCGAAGGTGTCGCCGACGAACTCGACGCCCTTGGCCTCGAGCTCGGCCCGGGCGGCGGCGACGTCGTCGACGTGCAGCGCCGGGTGGCCGTTCTTGCGCGGCGCGAACGGCATCCCCTGCTGCTCCGGTTCCCAGATCCCGTAACAGGTGTCCCCAGCCCAGCACTCGAAGCGGGAGTGCTCGTCGGGGCGCAGGCCCAGGGTCTCGACGTAGAACGCGCGCGAGCGCTCCGCGTCCTGGGTCGGGATGCCGATGAAGTCGGTGCCGGTGATCTCCACTTGATCCTCCCTTGCTGGTCTTCCGTGATCGTCGCTCAAGTATCCCTACCCGGCACCCGGTACCTTGGTCGGATGCAGATCAAGGCCGCCGTGCTGGAGGAGTTCGGGGCGCCGCTCGCGATTCAGGACGTCGAGCTCGAGGAGCCGCGGGGGGGCGAGGTTTTGGTCCGGCTCGTCGCCTGCGGCGTCTGCCACACCGACCTCTACACCGCCTCCGGCGCCGACCCCTCCGGCTACGCGCCGGCGGTGCTCGGGCACGAGGGCGCCGGGGTGGTCGAGAAGGTCGGCGAGGGGGTCGGCTCGCTGGCGGTCGGCGATCACGTCGTCACCCTGTTCTCGCCGCAGTGCCGTGAGTGCGTCCACTGCGTGGATCCGCGGACCAACCTCTGCATGGCGATCCGCGCCGAGCAAAACCTCGGCCACCTGCCGGACGGCTCAACCCGCCTGCGGCGCGGCGACGAGGAGATCCGCCACTTCATGGGCTGCTCGACCTTCGCCGAGTACACGGTGATGCCGGAGATCGCGCTCGCCAAGGTCAACCCCGAGGCCCCGTTCGAGCACATCTGCCTCTTCGCCTGCGGCCTCTCGACCGGCCTCGGCGCCGCGATCAACACCGCCAAGGTCGAGCCCGGCAGCACCTGCGTCGTCTTCGGCGCCGGCATGGTCGGCCTCGGCGCCGTCGCCGGTGCGCGGCTGCAGGGTGCCGAGCGGATCGTCTGCGTCGACATGTCGGAGGAGCGGCTCGAGCTTGCGAAGGGGCAGGGAGCAACCGACGTGCTCCTGGGCGGGGACGACATCGTCGAGCGGATCCTCGCCATGACTGCCGACGGCTTCGGCGCCGACTACACCTTCGAGGCGACCGGCAACGTCGCCGTGATGCGGCAGGCGGTCGAAGCGGCGCGGATGGCCTGGGGCCTTTGCACCGTCGCCGGCGTCGCCGGCAAGGGCGAGACGCTCGACGTCGTGCCGCGCTTCCTGATCACCGGCCGCCGCATCGCCGGCTCCTCCTTCGGCGGCGTCAAGGGCCGCGACCAGGTCCCGGAGCTGGTCGACCGCTACCTCGCCGGCGAGATCGACGTCGCTCCCTTCATTTCACACCGCCTCGAGCTCGACGAAGTCAACCGTGGCTTCGAGCTGATGGAGGCCCAGGATGGAATCCGCAGCGTCATCGACTTCGTCTGAGCCGGAAACAGACGGCGAACCGGGCTCCCGGCCGGGAGCTTCCCCTGTCGAACTCCCCAAAAGGGGAGCTCCGGCGATCTCGCCCGTCGGCGACGATCGGTACCTTGCATACAACCGGCCTGGCGGGAGGGGCCAAGCCGAATCGTGACCAAGACGTCAAAGAAGCCCGAGACCGTCATCATCCGCTTCGCGGGCGACTCCGGCGACGGTATGCAGCTGGTCGGCGACCGCTTCACGGCGGCGACCGCGCACGTCGGCAACGACCTCTCGACCCTGCCGGACTTCCCGGCTGAGATCCGCGCTCCCGCCGGCACCCCGGGCGGCGTCTCCGCCTTCCAGATCCACTTCGCCTCACGCGACATCCTCACCCCCGGCGACCACCCGAACACGCTGGTGGCGATGAACCCGGCGGCGGTCAAAGCCCACCTTGCCTCCCTGCAGGCAGGCGGCACGCTGATCGTCAACGAGGACGCCTTCACCGACGCCAACCTGCGCAAGGCCGGCTACGAGGCCAACCCGCTCGAGGACGGCACGGTCGACGACTACCAGGTCTTCAAGGTGCCGATGACGACGCTGACGACGCGCGCGACCGAGGAGGTCGAGGGGCTGAAACCGGCCGAGGCGCAGCGGACCAAGAACCTGTTCGCGCTCGGCCTGATCTCCTGGATGTACGGGCGGCCGCGCAAGGAAACGATCGCTTGGCTGGAAACCAAATTCGCCAAACGGCCGGCGATCCTAGCCGGCAACGTCGCCGCCTTCAAAGCCGGCTACAACTTCGGCGACACGACCGAGATCGCGGTGACGCCGGTCGAAGTCGCGCCGGCGCCGCTGGAGGCGGGCGAATACCGCAACATCAACGGCGCCAACGCGCTGGCGATGGGCCTGATCGCCGCCAGCGTCCGCAGCGGCCTGCAGCTCTTCTTCGCCAGCTACCCGATCACGCCGGCCTCCGAACTGCTCCACCACCTCGCCCGCCACAACCGCTTCGGCGTCCGCACCGTCCAGGCCGAGGACGAGATCGCCGCCGCCAACATGGCGCTCGGCGCCTCCTTCGGCGGCAAGCTCGGCGTCACCGCGACCAGCGGCCCGGGGATGGATCTGAAGTCGGAGACGATCGCGCTCGCGGTCGCGACCGAGCTGCCGCTGGTGATCATCGACGTCCAGCGCGCCGGCCCCTCGACCGGGCTGCCGACCAAAACCGAACAGTCGGACCTGCTGATGGCGATCCACGGCCGCCACGGCGAGTCGCCGCTGCCGGTGATCGCACCGGCGACGCCCGCCGACTGCTTCGACTCCGCGGTCGAAGCGGCGCGGATCGCGGTCCGCTACCGGACCCCGGTGATCCTCCTCGCCGACACCTTCCTCACCAACTCCTCCGAGCCCTGGCGCCTGCCCGACGTCAACCACCTGCCGGAGATCGACCCCGACTTCGCCGAGGGACCGAACGCCGGCGACGAGTTCCTCCCCTACCTGCGCGACGAGCGCGGCGCCCGGCCCTGGGCGATCCCCGGCACGCCCGGGCTCCAGCACCGGCTCGGCGGGCTCGAGAAGGAGCACGGCTCGGGCAAGGTCAGCTACGACCCCGCCAACCACGCCCTGATGACGAAGCTGCGGGCCGAGAAGCTGGAGAAGCTGGCGCAGGAGCTGCCGCCGCTGGAGGTCGACGCCGACGAGGGCGCGGAGCTGCTCGTGATCGGCTGGGGCTCGACCTCGGGTGTGATCGGCGCCGCGCGCCGCCGCATCCGCAACCGCGGCATCCCGCTCGCCACCGCCCACCTGCGCCAGCTCGAACCGATGCCCGCCAACACCGGCGAGGTCGTCAGGTCCTTCGACAAGGTCCTGGTGCCGGAGCTGAATACAGGGCAACTGCTGAGCCTGTTGCGCGACAAGTACCTGGTCGACGCGATCGGCCACAACAAAGTCGAGGGGCTGCCGATTTTGGCCGAGGAGCTGGAGCAGGCCATACTGGAGGTGATCGGCAATGGGTGAGAACGGGCACGACCACGGGAACGGGAACGGCGCCACCGCGACGCTGACCAAGGCCGACTTCCAGTCCGGCCAGGAAACCCGCTGGTGCCCGGGGTGTGGCGACTACGCGATCCTCGCCTCGGTTCAGGCGCTGATGCCCGAACTCGGGGTGCCACCGGAGAAAACGGTCTTCATCACCGGGATCGGCTGCGCCGGGCGCTTCGTCTACTACATGGACACCTACGGGATGCACGGCATCCACGGCCGAGCGCCGGCGCTGGCGACCGGGATCGCGACCTCCCGCGAGGACCTCTCGGTCTGGGTCGTCTCCGGCGACGGCGACTCGCTCTCGATCGGCGGCAACCACCTGATCCACGCCCTGCGGCGCAACGTCCCGATCAAGCTGCTGCTGTTCAACAACCAGATCTACGGACTGACCAAGGGCCAGTACTCGCCGACGTCGGAGACCGGCAAGATCACGAAGTCGACCCCGTTCGGCTCCGAGGACCATCCCTTCAACCCGCTGGCGCTGGCGCTCGGCGCCGATGCCTCCTTCGTCGCCCGCACGATCGACGTCGAGAAGAAGCACGTCGCGGCGACCCTGCGCGCCGCCGCCGAGCACCCGGGCTCGGCCTTCGTCGAGATCTACCAGAACTGCAACGTCTTCAACGACGGCGCCTTCGACGCCGTCCGCGGCAAGACCGGCGCCCACAACCAGATCCGGCTCGAGCACGGCCAGCCGATCCGCTTCGGCGAAGACCTCGAGAAAGGCGTCGTCCGCTCCGACCACGGCGGCCTTGAAGTGGTCGAGATCGCCAACGCGGGCGAGCGCGGCCTCGTCGTCCACGACGCCCACGTCGAGGACCCGAGCCACGCCACCGCCCTCGCCCGCCTCGCCGACAGCCCCACCGGCCCGACCCCGATCGGCGTCTTCCGCGACGTCAAGCGGACGGTCTACGGCTCCGAGCGCCAGGGCGAGCTCGAGACCGCCCACGCCGCCGCCACGATGGGCGACGTCGGCGACCTGCTGCGGTCGGGCGACACCTGGGTCGTCTGAGCTCTTGATTAGGGATCAGGGTTTGGGGGAGGGTCCGCCGAGCCCTTGAAAGCTTCCGAAGCACGGAAGCTCACCCAAGGGGTTCGGGCCGGCTCGGCTCACGAAAGCGGTGGGGTGACCCTCCGAATGAAGCTCACGGACAAACGGTGGCGCCCCCGGAGCACAAACACCTGCGGAACGGCTTCAGGCGGAGGG
>DATKIA010000097.1:0-61750 GCA_035509895.1 Solirubrobacterales bacterium | reverse complement strand
GGCTACGGGAGCTCAGCCGGAACAACGTGGCTGGCATCTACACCTAGGCGTCTTCTGAGGTGATGGAGGGCCGGTCTCGGCTCGGCTAGTCGCGGTTCCGAGGTCGGCCCTCATTGAGCTGCGAATCAGCGGTTCCCAGTGAGGCACCTCGAATACGCTAGCAATTGACTTGTAAAGTTTTACATGGTCATTTGAGCGCCTCTGCTGGACGATCCCGGCCGTGGGCAACCTCGGCGAGAACCTGCGGGCGGCCCGTGAGGAGCGTGAAATGACGCAGGAACAGGTTGCCGAGCGCAGTGGCGTTCAAGCCGGGGAGATCAGTCGGATCGAGACCGGCAAGCGCGACCCGCAGGTCTCGACGCTGCTGAAAATCGCCAAAGCGCTGAAAGTCCCGCCCGGCAAGCTCCTCGAATAGGGGATCGAGGTCTGTAGCCTGCTCGCGATGCGGAAGCTCGCCAGTTTCCTAATTGCAGTTGCACTCGTCCTCGCGGTCCATACCAGCGGGCTTGCCACAGCCAAGGAAAGGGTTTCGATCATCTGTGGGGCGCACGTCTCCCGCGTGCATCCATGGAGGTGCCTTGCCGCCGGGACCTCGGGTTCATCTGGGTGGTACGTCTACCTGGTCCACCTGCGATGGTCGAGTTGGGGTGGGCCGGAGGCGAGGGCTCGGGGATACCTCCGCGACCCGAAAGGGAGCTTCCGTCAGGCCGTGAAGGTGCTCGTCTACGGAAGAATGATGTGTGACGGAACAGCCTCCTACCGGACCCTTCAGCTCCGCTCCGAAGGGCGAGCCGTGCTCCATGGACACCTTTCGTGTCCGACCTACCGACGGGCCGCCTAGAAGCCCAGCGCGAACTTGGCGTCGTCGGTCATCATTTCCGGCGACCAGGGGGGGTCGAAGACCATCTTCGGGTGGACGGAGGAGACGCCGGGGAGGTCGCCGACGAACTCCTTCATCTGTTCTGAGACCTGGGGGCCGATCGGGCAGGCCGGGGTCGTCAGGGTGAAGGTGACGTAGACGTCCTCTTTCTCGATCTCGACGTCGTAGACGAGGCCGAGGGAGACGAAGTCGAGCCCTAGCTCGGGGTCGATCACTTCCTCGAGGGCTTCGTAGACGTCTTCCTCGGTGAGGGCTTCGGTGTCAGGCATGGGATGAATGCTACCCGGGCGGAGCGGCGGGCTCGGGTGGCAGGGGCTCCGGCGGGTCGCCGGCGGGCGGCGGGGTCAGTTGGAGTTGGAACCAGCCGACGTCGCGCCAGGCTCCCTGCTTCCACCCCACTTCGCGGTTGACTCCGACGAGCTCGAAGCCGAGGCTCTCGTGCAGGCCGACGCTCGCGGGGTTCGGCAGCGTGATCCCGGCGCAGGCGTTGCGGATGCCCTGGCGCCGCAGGCGATCGAGCAGCTCCTCGTATAGCGCCCGGCCGAGGCCCTGGCCGAGGCGGTCGGCGGCGACGTAGACGGAGACGCTCGCGCTCCAGCGGTAGGCGGGCCGCACCTGAAACGGGCACGCATAGGCGTAGCCGACCACCTCTCCCCCGCCCTCGGCCACCAGCCAGGGGTGCGTGCTCGTGTACTTGGCGATCCGGGCCGCCATCTCGGCCGCGTCCGGCGCCCGCTCCTCGAACGAGGTGGCCCCGTCCTTGACGCTCGGGGCGTAGATCGCCGCACAGGCGGCGGCGTCGCGCTTGGGGTCGGCGGGGCGGATCTGAACGGGGCTGCTCATAGCGGCCGAAGGATAGGCTCCCGCCTCATGGCGGACTCCGGACAGGCGATCCTGCGGCGGTCGATCGGGATCGTCTTCTCCGACGGCGGCCTGCTGGCGCTGACCTCCTCGCTGCCGGCCGACGGCCGTGCCCAGGAAGACGAGGAGGTCGTCGCCGTCCTCTGCGACCCCGACGCCGGCCCGGTCGAGTTCGGCGAGGCGCTGCTCTCGACCGAGTACGGCGAGGACGGGGTGCAGCGGCGGGCGACTCTCGAGCTCTGGACCGACGCCGAGGACGCGCGGCCGTTGCGCGGCGCCGGCACCCTGATCAGCTCGGTCACCGTCAAGCGGGCCGGGCTCGACGCCGAGATCGCCTTCTTCCGCTGGTCGGTCGAGGGCCGCGAGGGCCTCGGCCACTACGAGGTCGCCCGCACCGGTGGCTGAGAACGCCCAGATCAAGGCGGTGATCTCCGACTTCGGCGGCGTCCTGACGACGCCGCTGATGGACGCCTTCATGGCCCTGCAGGACGAGATCGGGGTCCCACCGAAAACGTTCGGCGCGGCGCTGCGGGCGGTGACCGAGGAGGACGGCAGCAACCCGCTGTTCGCGATGGAGCGGGGTGAGATCACCGAGGCCGCCTTCCTCGAGCGGCTCGGCGCCGGGCTCGAACCGCTGCTCGACCACGAACCGCACCTGCACCGCTTCCGCGAGCTCTTCATCGGCAGCCTCGAGCCGAACCCGCCGATGATCGAGCTGATGCGGGAGCTGAAGGAACGTGGCCTGCGGAT
The DNA here is from genome assembly GCA_035509895.1 of Solirubrobacterales bacterium. Classification (GTDB taxonomy): domain Bacteria; phylum Actinomycetota; class Thermoleophilia; order Solirubrobacterales; family 70-9; genus VAYN01. Next base: position 59,259 of record DATKIA010000097.1, on the reverse strand, counting down.
GGCGATGCTGACCAACAACGTGCGCGAGTGGGAGCCGGTCTGGCGCCCGATGCTGCCAGTCGACGAGATCTTCGAGACCGTCGTCGACTCCGCCTTCGTCGGCTGCCGCAAGCCGGAACCGCGGATCTACGAGATCACGCTGGAGCGGCTCGGGCTGCCGGCCGAGGCCTGCCTCTTCGTCGACGACCTCGCCCCTAACATCGAGGCGGCCGAAGCGCTCGGCTTCAACGCGGTCCACTTCCGTGACACCGAGCAGGCGATCGCCGACGTCCGCGCCGCGGTCTCCTAACCCCAGCCGCTTGGCCCCGGCGCCCGTTTGACGTATCGATCCTAAGTAAACAGGAGATCTTTTTTAAAAGGATAGGGTCGCCGCCATGGACGTGGCGGCACTCGATGCAGCCCTCGCGGTCAGCGACAACTCGCTCACGATCACCGGCGCCACTCTGCCGGGCAGCGGCTTCGACCGGATCCTGAACGCATTCAACGGCGGCTCGCCTCTGGTCATCGCCGAAGCCGAAAAGCGGTCCAGCCCGAACCTGATCTCGGTCACCGGCAAGACCAGCTTCGCGAAGATCGCCAACGCAGCGGTGAACGGGCAGTTCTCGATCAACGCCGTCGGCAATCCGTACGCCGTGATCCGGTTCACGCTGCCCGAAGGCTGGACCTTCAGCGACAGCTTCCCGGACCCGACCAGGGAAGGCGACGCCCGCGAAGAACTGGACGAACTGACGCTGACCGAAGCCGCCCTCGTCTATTGCTCGGAAGCCGCCCACGACCCCGCCGGCGCCAAGCTCGACGCCGGCCTCAACCTGGTCGCCAAGCTGCACCTGGACCCGTTCGCGGCGCTGCTCGAGGCGGCGCTCGGCGGCTCCACCACCGCCACCCTGCAGGCCAGCGTCAACCCCCTGCTGGGCGCCTCGCTGGCGCCGCTGCCGGCTGACGAATCGCCGTGGGACGACGTCGGCTGGACGGTGCCGGGGATCCTCGCCCAGGCGGACCTCGGCATCGATCTCCAGCTTGGCGAGGCGACGCTGAGCGAAGTCCGCCTCCACTTCTACAGCCCACCGTCGAGCGAATGGGCCGAAGGCAACCGCAGCTACGAGGCGCGGCAGGGCCTGAGCGGCCTCTTGGACTTTGAGAAGGCCGGGATCAAGGCGCGACTGGACGGCAGCATGACGCCGGGGGCAAACGCGGTGACGATCTCGGCCGCGATCGCCGGCGCCGGCTTCCGCAATCTCGAGAGCCTCGTCGGCCTCGCCCCGAACCAATCGTTCGGCGAACAGCTGCCGGACGGGGCCAGGCAGGCGGTAGCGGCGATCGAGGAACTGGCCGTGACCGAGATGGTGATCTCCTTCGAGGGCGGTCTCTCGCCTTCCTCCGTCTCATTGCTCGGGCTCACGATCGGCTTCCCCGGCACGAGCTGGCAGCTCCTGCCCGATCTCGAAGCGCAGGTCTCGAACGTCCAGTTCCTCGTCACCGAACCGTTCGGCGGCGACGCCCAGCTGGCGGCGCTGGTCGGCGGCGCCGTGAAGATCGGCGGCCAACCGCTCGAAGCCAGCACCGAGCTGCCGGACCTGGCGCTGCGCGCGCAGTTGCCGGAGGACGATTCGGCCGCGGCCGTCGGGACCTCGGACCTGACCCGCGACCACGCCCCGCACCTGGACCTGCCGGGGCTGTCGATCGACGAGCTCTCGCTCTACGTCAAACCCGGCAGCGAGTGGTCGATGGAAGCGACGATGGCCGACGAACCTCCCTGGGAGCTCGACCTCGGCCCCCACCAGGTGACGATCTCCGACGTCGAACTCAACCTGTCCAGGGAAGCGGAAGAGGACGCCGAGGGGTCGATGTCCGGGCTGCTGATGCTGGACGAAGGGCTCGCGGTCGAAGCTCAGTACGAGCTGCCGGGCGACCTGATGGTGCGAGCGCAGCTACCCGAGGTGAGCCTCTCGCGCCTGATCGAGCTACTGGACGAGGCGGGCATCACGCTGCCAACCGAGTTCGACCTCAGCTTCGGCGACGCATACGTCCTGATCGACAGCGGCGCCGAAGGCGAGCGCCTCACGGCCGCGACCGAGATCAAAGGACTCGGATGGGCCGCCTTCACCGCCGAACGCCACGAAGGGAAGACGGGCGTCGCGGTCGGGCTCGAGCTGGCGCAGCCGGCCTCGACGCTGACCGGGCTCGGGGCGCTGGGCGCGCTCGAGTCGCTGGTCGGGCTGACGGACCTGATGCTGGTCGTCTCCTCGCTCGAACAGCCCGGCTTCCAGCTGCCGGCGATGGCAAGCTTCGGCGCCGCCGCCGTCCAGGGCGCGCAACTGAAGCTGCCACCGCAGGCGAAAGGACTGGTCCGCGGACTCAACCTCTACGGGCGGCTGAGCGCGACGAACAGCCCCGCGCTGCAGGCGCTCGCGCGCTGGCTGGGAATCGACCTCGAGGGCACCGCCGCGGTCACGCTCGGCGTCAGCCTGCCGGACCCGGCCACCGACTCCAAGCTTCTGCTCGCGGTCGAAACGGAGGTCGACGGCGTCGCGGTCTCCGGCGACCTCGGCCTCCTGATGCAGGAAGGTGAACCGGCCGCCTTCCTCGACGCGACGGTCAGCGCGACCGTCGAGGGGGAACCGCTGCTGTTCGGCGTCGCCGCCAGCGCGTCGCCGAATGGGGTGCTGGTCGAGGGCACGATGAAGGGCAGCATCACCTTCGAAGGGGTGACGATCAGCGACCTCGCACTGGTCGTCGGAATCGACCTCGAGGGTGTGCCGTCACTCGGCTTCGCCGGTAGCTTCGACGTCCCCGCCGCCAAGTTCGACGGTGCCTTGGCGATCTTCCTCGACGCCAACGATCCCGGAAAGAGCGTGCTCGCCGGGTCAGTCAACGAATTGACCCTGGGAGAGGTGGTCAAAGCGCTGGCGCCCACCGCCCCGATCCCCGCCGGCGTCTCCGGCGCGCTCGACCAGATCGGGATCAAGGGCCTCGCTGCCTTCGAACTGCCGGCGAGCCGGATCGAATCCTGCGACAACCGCGACCTGGCGGCGATCTCCTCGGCCTTCGCCCAGCAGGGGCGGGTGTCGCTGCCGGCCACCAGCGACAAGGTGCTGCTGCACATCGCCGAGCGCGGGAAGGAATGGCACCTCACCGACCTGACGACGATGACGCACTACTCCCTCCTTGCCGGCGAGCAGGGAATCGTGGTGTCGCTCGACCCCCAGGTCTACATCGCGCCGCAGCAGGTCCGCATCGGGGACCCGAAGACCGGCCTCACCTTTCCCCAGGGCATGCACGTCGAGGGCCGCCTCGACCTGCTGGTGACCGAGGTGAGGACCAAGGTCGAGGTCGCTTCGGGCGGGATCGTTGCCGACGTCGAAGCCGACCCGATCGAATTCGCCGGCGGCATCCTGAAGCTGACCGACGCCAAAGGCACGGGCGGCCCGAGGGTCTCGCTCGCGACCTTCGCCCAGGCCGGGAAGGAAGCGCCCTTCGACCAGCCCCACTTCCTCCTCACTGGTCGCCTCGACGTCCTCGGCCTCGAGGTCGCCGCAGCCGAAATCGAGATCGGCGCCGAGGGCCTGCGGGTCGATGTCACCGAGATGGTCGTCCCCGGGGTGCGGATCGAGCTGGTGGGGGTGATCAAGGACCGCGAGAACATGGCGCTGTCGGGAGCGGCGAGCGTCGGCGTCAAAACCACGATCGACCTCGGCCCGCTCGGCAGCCTGCCGCTCGACGACGAGGCCGGCGGCACCGTCACCGTCGCGCTGGCCGCCGGCGCAGCCTCCGTCTCCTTCGCGGGCAGCCTCGTCTTCCAGGGCGAGGAAATTCCGGTGCCGAGCTTCAACCTGCCGATCGAAACCGGCGTCCTCACCCGCCTCGGCGACCTCGTCGAGGACGAGCTGGGAGTGCTCCTGAAGAGCTTCGTGGCCGACGCCGAACGTTGGCTCGACTGGGTCCACGCCGGTGTCATCCAGGGCATTGCCGACGTCGCGACGATCGCCCGCGTGCTGGGGCAGCAGCTGGGCCAGGACGCCGAAGCGATCGCGACGCTGATGAAGGGTGCCGGCTACGCGGTCGACGCGGTCGCCGCCGCCCTGCGCGATGGGCTCACCCTCGGCGCGCACCAGGTGATGGAAGCCTTGACCGAAGCGGGCTACGCCGTGGCCGACGCCGCCGCCGAAGTCCAGCGGGCGTTCTCGCTCTCGCTGACGGAGATGGTCGGGGTGCTGGAAGCGGCCGAACTGGCGCTGCCGACGATCACCGTCGTGCTCGGCGAACTCGGCGACGGAGCCAGCGAGGTGGCGCAGGCGCTGGTCGAAGCCGGGGTCGACGCCGAATCGGCGGCGCAGGCTGTGGAGAGCTCACTCGAAGCGTCGGCGACCGAGGTCGCCACGGGTCTGCGCGAAGCGGGTGTCGGCGTCGAAGAGATCGGCGCCGCGCTGCAGAGCGCCTACACGCTGAGCGCGACCGAGGTCGGCGAAGTCCTGCACGAAGTCGGGGTCGATGCGGAAGCGATCGGAGCCGTCCTGCGGAACGTCTTCGAACTGTCCGCGAACGAAGTAAGCAGCTTCGCCAAGAGTGCGCTGGGGGTCGGCGAAGAGGCGGTCAACGACGTCCTCGGCGGCGCCGGATATGCCGTCAGTGAAATCGAGAACTGGTTCGAGAGGTGGTGACGACGGGATGAGGATCATGTGGTGGAACGTCAAACGGCTCGGTCTCACCACCGACACCGCTCGCAAGGAGGGGATTCAGAACTTCAAGAAGCAGTGGAGCCAGCTGCCGGAAGTCGTGATCCTCTGCGAGCTGACGCCAGCCGGCGATTACCCGAAGCCGCTGTCCTACGCTGTCAGCAAGAAGACCGGCAGACAGCTCTGCTACGGGGTGGTGAGCGGCGACGGCCTTTCGCCCGACCCCGCCTCCGAGATCTTTGTTCCGAGCGGTCCAACCGCCAGCTACCTGCAGCAGAAGTACAAGTTCGGGGGCAGCTTCCGCAACCTCGTCAAGCGGACCCCGGGTGTCCTCTCGGTGAATCAGGTGCCGGTCTATTTCTTCCACGCCCCGGCGAGGGCCTCCAAGGCGGTGAGGCCCGTCGGCTACCTCGCCAGCTACCTCGACGAGCTCCACGGGACCGACCCGTGGGTGCTCCTCGGCGACTTCAACATCGAGCCGGACCAGCTGCGGACGTCTCGGATCGGCGGAGCCATCGCGCACCTGATCAAAGACCCGGACCGGCCGACCTGGCACAGCCCCACGCGAAGCAAGAAACTCGACTACGCGATCAGCAACATCCCGAACCTGGTCGTCTCGGTCGGGCTGGACCGCGGCTTCTCAGACCACAACCCGATCCTCATCTCGGACGTCAGGGCGCGGGGGATGAAGCGGGCCCGGCAGGATGACCCGCCCCCACAACCGAATGGGGCACCGGGGGACGGCGACACCGGTCGGCCGCGCAAGCGCCAGCGCGGCGATGGCAGCGGCGGCGACGGCATGGTTACGAGCTAGGCGGGCCCAACACCTTTCTGCTCGCGCCAGCGGCGGGCGAACGGCAGCCGCCAGCTGTTCGGCGCGATCAGGGCTCCGATCTCGGTCGGTCCCCACGACCCCGGCGGGTACGGCTTGACCGGCGGCGGGTTGCGCAGCAGCGGCTCGGAGATCTCCCACAGCCGCTCGATGTCCCGCGCCGTCGTGAACAGGGTGTGGTCGCCGGCCATCGCGTCGCGGATCAGCCGCTCGTAGGCCTCGAGGGTGTCGCCGCGGTAGTCGGTTTCGTCGAGCGAGAACTGCATGCTCGCCTTGTCGAGGACCATCCCCATGCCCGGCCGCTTGCCGTAGAAGGAGAGCGAGACGCGCGAGGACTCGTCGAGGTCGAAGGTGAGGTGGTCGGGCCCGTAGCGCCCGACCCGCGAGTCGCCGGGGAACATGCTCTGCGGCGGCTCACGGAAGGCGATCGAGATGATCCGCGCCCCTTCTCCCATCCGCTTCCCGGTCCGCAGGTAGAACTTGACCCCGCTCCAGCGCCAGTTGTCGATCTCGTTGCGGAGGGCGACGAAGGTCTCGGTGCCGGAGTTGGGATCGACGCCGGGTTCCTCGGTGTAGCCCTCGTACTGGCCGCGGACGACGCAGTCGGGGTTGAGCGGTCGCAGGCTGCGGAAGACCTTGTTCTTCTCCTCGGTGATCGCTTCCGGTGCCAGCGCCGTCGGCGGCTCCATCGCGACGAAGGCGAGGATCTGCATCAGGTGGGTGACGACCATGTCGCGGTAGGCGCCCGTCCCCTCGTAGAAGCCGGCGCGGGAGCCGACCCCGAGCGTCTCCGGCACGTCGATCTGGATGTGGTCGATGTGGTCGCGGTTCCAGATCGGCTCGAAGAGGCCGTTGGCGAAGCGCAGGGCGAGGATGTTGAGTGCCGCCTCCTTGCCGAGGAAGTGGTCGATGCGGAAGACCTGTTCCTCGCGCAGGACCTCGTGGACGGCCTCGTTGAGGCGGCGGGCGCTTTCGAGGTCGGTCCCGAACGGCTTCTCCATGATCACCCGCGCGCGCTCGGTGAGGTCGTTGTCGGCGAGCATCCGGATCACGTCGGTCGCTGCCGCCGGCGGCACGCTGAGGTAGTGCAGCAGGCAGGTTCCCTCGCCGAGCTCGTCGCGGCATCCTTCGACGATCCCGCCGAGCTGGGTGTGGGCCTCGGTGTGCGGGACATACGTGAGGCGGTTGGAGAACTCGTGCCAGTCCTCCTGGCCAAAGGCGTGGCGGGCGAATTCGCGGCATGCCTTGGCGGCGAAGGCACGGAACCCGGCCTCGTCGATCTCCTCCAGGGAGACGCCGACGATCCGGAAGTCCGGCATCAGGCCGGCCTGGAAGAGGCGCAGCAGGCCAGGCAGCAGCTTGCGCCGGGCGAGGTCGCCGGTGGCGCCGAAGATGACGACCACGTGCGGCGGCAGCGACGAATGCTGACTGCCAGCCGGCTCCAGCGAGTCCTCGCCGAGCGGTTCGGGACTGGCTGAGGCGACTGCGCGGTCGGTGTCTGCCAAGGATCGGAGCTTAGAGCCCGAAGGTGACCGACAACCGACGCGGCTAAGGATCCGCGCATCGGGGCCGATTACTACTGGAATATGAATTCACACAGGCGAAACCTGACTCTGTCGATGATCACGGCGCTGTTCATGGCCACCTTCTGCATCGGCGTGGCCGCAGCTTCGGGCGGCAACGCCGGCGCGGCAAGCACCTCCAGGGCGAATGTCCCGCCGCGAGCCGGCTATTACTCGGGAACCACCCACAGGGGACGCGAATTCTCCCTGCGCGTAACCGCCGATCACCACGTCGGCACCTTCAAGCTCAATGAACAGCCGCTCTGGCCGCACCTCCATCTCGCCATGCACGACAACGGCCACGGGTACCGGTTCCACTGGGAACAGGGCAGGCAGGAAATCTCGGGCGGGGTCCACGCACCCGACTACCTGCGCGGCGCGTTCTACCTCGGCCAGGACCACTTCGAGCATTTCGACGTCTTCTGGCGCCACTCCTGAGGACGGCCAAGCCCTTGGCTGATACCTGGTCATTCCTTGACACGTATCTGGCCGTCTGAGAGCTTCGAGCTCCTTTCAGCCACCAAGAGGGAGGACCGGATGAGAAGGCTCGTTGTGGCAGGTCTCATGGCTGCTCTGGCCGTGTGGACCCTTGCCACCAATTTCATCGCGCGCTGCTGGACCCATGCCTTCGCAGGCGCTTTTTCGCAGTTCCAGGCAGTTACGAAAGAAACGGTCGAGGGCTCGTTCGCGACGCGGACGACGCTGACCTGGTTGTTCGAAATCCCGTTGCCACTACTCGGCAGCAATTGCTACGTCGGCTCGCGGAGCAAGCCCGAAGGCGGGGTTCAGGACCAAATTCGACCTGTTTCTTTCAATGCAAGAACTCGACTAGATATCTGCCTCGCATAGGGCAACGAACCAGGTGGCGCCCCGGCATTGCACCTGGTGCGATGCCTAGGTATCGACTGCTGACTTAGCGGGTCGCACCCTCTTCAATCGCCCAAACGAGGCGATATCCGGGCACGGAAGGTGCCGGGAGGGGATGTGAACGACCCAATTCCTCATAGACGACGGCGACTCGAGGGGCTCGACGCCGCTGCCCGATCCGAACGGGAGGCTGTTCTTGCCGATCTAACCGGTACCGAGCTGAGCGACGAGGCCAGGCGCGACGCCCTGCGGAACCAGCGCCGGCGGCGCGCCATGGACGAACGTCTGGAACCGATCCTCCTGCCGCTGCTGTCAGTTGGCGTGGTGGTCTCGATCGTGGTGGTCGCCGTCGGCCTCGCCAGCTGGCGGACCGACATCATCCAGACCGGCCTGGTCGCGCTCGGGGGCTTCTGCGGCGGAGCGGCCCTCGAGCGACGCTCGCTGTTCCGAAGGCGGAGCTAGTTGTCGGAGCCGGCGCGGTCCCAGACGTAGAGCTCGACCGCCTCGACGGCGAGCTGCATCAGGCGCGGCGGGGCGAGCAGGCCGAGGACGAGCTCGAGGGCGTCCTCTTCGGTGACGCCGGCGTCGACCGCCTCCTCGCCGCGGAAGCCGGCGGCGAGCTTGAGCGCCTCGCGGCGGTTCTCGCCGAGGGAGCCGAAGGCGCCCATCAGGAAGTCGCGGTTGGGGATCGGCTGACCGACCTCGAGGGAGCCGTGCCAGGCGGCGAGCATCGATAGATCGTGTTCGTCGAGCTCGGCTATCGCCTTCGCGTAGTGGACCTCGAGCTCGGACTCCGGGATCTCGTCGACCCAGGCGCGGACGGCCTCGCCGAGCAGCTGCCGGCGGGCCTCACGGCCGATCGAATCGGCGATCGCGCGGATCGCGTCAGCTGGGTCTACAAAGCAGAGGGACATCGCTTGAACGGCAATGTAGAGGGGTCGGCAGACGGCTAAACGGTGCGGTACCGCCGCAGTTTGCGGGGGCAGGAGGGGGTGGTGTGGGGCGGGTGTGCGCCGGCCTCGTCCATAGGCTGGGAGGGTGCCGCTGAAACTGATCCACGGGCCTCCGAACTCGGGCCGGGCAGGGGTCGTGCGGCGCCGCATCGCGGCGCAGGCCGAGCTCGATCCGATCCTGGTCGTGCCGACCCTCGACGACGTCTACCGCTTCGAGCGCGAGCTCTGCCGCGACGGGGCGGCGCTGGGCGGGGCGGCGATGACCTTCGGCGCCCTCTTCCGCACGGTCGCGACCGCGGCGGGGGCGCCGCCGGGGACCGAGCTCTCGGCCGCCCAGCGCCTGCGGCTGGTCACGGTCGCGGTCGAGTCGCGGCGCTCGCGGCTCGGGCCGCTACGGCGCTCGGCGGAACGGCCCAGGTTCGTCGCCGCCTTCGAGCGCCTGCTCGACGAGCTGCAGGGCGCCGGGGTCGAGCCGGGCGAGGTCGAGGCGAGCGCGGCGACGCTGGAGGGCTCCGCCTATCTGAGCGACGTCGCAACCCTCTACGCCGCCTACGCCGAGACCCGCGAGCGCAGCGGCTGGATCGACAGCCACGGCATCGCCCGCGAGGCGATCGCGCTGGTGCGCCACGGCGGCGACTGGGGTCGACGCCCCGTCTTCCTCTACGGGTTCGACGACCTCACCCCCAACCAGTTCGAGCTGATCGAGGCGCTCGCCGAGCAGGCCGAGGTAACGGTGGCGCTGACCTTCGAAGCGGGGAACACGGCGCTGGCGGCGCGGGCGCGGCTGCTGGCGGCGCTGCGCGAGCGGATCGGTGCGATCGAGGAGGAGACGACCTCCGCCGACCCGGCGAACACCCCGAGCGAGACGCTCTTCCACCTCGCCCAGGACTTTGGCGCACCGACCCCGGAGCCGCGCCCAGCGGGCGAGGGCCTGCTGCTGCTGCGCACGGCCGGGACCCGGGGCGAGGCGGACGCGATCGCGGTCGAGGTCTCGAAGCTGATCTACGCCGGCGCCGCCCCGGCCGAGATCGCGATCGCTCTGCGCGACCCGGGCCGCCGCGGCCCGGCGATCGCCGCCGCCCTGGAGGCCAACGGGATCGCGACGGCGCTGGAGGCCGAGGTGCCGGTCGGGGGCACCGGCGTCGGCGCCACCCTGGTCGCGCTGCTCGAGGCCGAGTTCGGCAGCGGCCGCGCCGTCGACCTGCTGCGCTACCTGCGCGGGCTCTCCGGCTTCTCGCCGGGGCGGGTCGACTGGCTGGAGCGGGCGCTGCGCCGCAACCGGGTCGAGGACGCGGCGACGGCGCTGGCGCTCTGGCAGGGCGAGGACGGTGAGCCGCCGCGCGACCTCCTGCGCCTGCGCGAAGCGGCCGGGCGCTCGCCGGCGGCGCTCGCGGCTGAGGTCGGCGCCCTGGCCGCGCGGATGGCCTCCCGCCCGCTCCGCGACGAGGGGGACGGCCCGGCGCTGCATCAGGGCGACGGCCTCGAACTGCGCGCGGCCGGGGCGATCGCCGCCGCGCTCGAAGAGCTGGCCGAGCTCGGCCAGCTGGCGCCACGGGCAGAGGAGCTGGCCGCGACGGTGGCGGCGCTCGGCTTCCGCGTCTGGAGCGGGCCGGTCGAGGGCCGGGTCCGGATCGCCAGCCCCTATCGGCTGCGCGCCGCCCGCTTCGACCACGTCTTCGTCGGCTCCCTGCAGGACGGCGAGTTCCCGCGCCGCGAGCGCGGCGCCGACCCGTTCCTCTCCGAAGCCCAGCGCTCCGAGCTCGGGCTCGACCCGCGCCGCGAAGGCGAGGCCGAGGAGCGCTACCTGTTCGGCGCCTGCCTCTCCCTCCCCCGCCGCAGCCTCTTCCTCTCCTACCGCGACAGCGACGAGAACGGCGCCGCCGAGGCGCGCTCACCGCTGCTGGACGAGGTGCGGACCCTGCTCGAGCCGGCGCCGGACGGGCCGCTGCCGGACGCGGTCGAGGAGGCGATCACCGTCAGCCGCGACCTGGCGCGGGTGGTCGAGCCGCTCGCCGAGGCTCCCTCCGAGGACGCGCTGGCGCGCTCCCTCGCCGCCCACGGCCGTGCTGTCGAGCCGGCACCGCTGCTCGACGCCGCCGGGGTCGACGGGCCGCTGGCCGAGCGGCTGGTGGGGAGGATCGCGGCGGCGCGGCGCCAGGAGCGGGCGGCGCGGGAACCGGGGCCGCTGACCAACCCGGCGGTGATCGCGGCGCTTGGCGCCGTCCCCGCCTACGGCGGCACCACGCTGGAGCTCTTCGACGTCTGCTCCTACCGCTGGTTTGCAGACCACGAGCTCGCCCCGCGGCCGCTCGACCCGACCCCCGACCCGCTGGTCCAGGGCGGCCTGATGCACGCCGCGCTGGAGCGCCTATATAAGGAGCGCCCGGGGGGCGACCCCCTCCCCCGGCCCGGCTCGCTGCCGCTCTGGGTCGAGCGCGGGCGCGAGATCGTCGCCGAGATCGCCGGCGAGCGCGAGCTCGGCAACCACCCCGCCGAGCGGGCGATGCGGCGCCGGGTCGAGCGACTGCTGGAACGGTTCCTCGCCGAGGAGGCCGAGCGCGAGACCGGCGGCTTTGAGCCCTGGCTGCTGGAGGCGTCGTTCGGCGGCGAGGAGATCGACAGCGAGCGGCCGACCATGGAGCTCGGCGGCTGGGGACTGCACGGCGCGATCGACCGCGTCGACCGCGCCGCCGACGGCCGCGCCGTCGTCATCGACTACAAGCTCTCCAGCTCGGTCACCCCGCGCGACAAGTTCGAGGAGGAGGCGAAGCTGCAACTGCCGCTCTACCTGCAGGCGGTCGCCGAGCTCTGGGGGGCGGCACCGGTCGGCGGCCTCTACCACCGGCTGCGCGGTAGCTCGGCGCGGCGACCGCGCGGCGTCATCGCCGCGGAGTCGGCACCGGACCTCGCCGGCTACCGCCTCTACGGACCCGACGTCGTCGCCGAGGAGGAGTTCGGCCAGCTGCTGGAGGACTCGCGGCGGCGGGCCAGCGAGATCGTCGGCCGCATGCGCGCCGGCGACATCCGTCGCGACCCCGGGCCGCGGCCGGGATTGCGCGGCCACGACGTCTGCCCCAAGTTCTGCGCCTTCGCCCCGATCTGCCGTCGCGACCGCGCTCCCCGTTACGTCGAGGACGAAGAGACGGAGGAACGGTGAGCGCCCGCGTCCCCACTCCGGAGCAGGCGGCGGCGATCGGGCTCGGCGGCCGCGACGCCCTGCTCGAGGCCGGCGCCGGCACCGGCAAGACCGGGGTCATGGTCGAGCGCTATTGCCGCCTCGTCTGCGACAAGGGTGTCTCTCCCGACGCGATCCTCGCCTTCACCTTCACCGACAAGGCGGCGGCCGAGCTGCGCCAGCGGATCCGGGCCGAGCTGGGTCGCCGGGCCGAGCTCGGCGAGGAGCGGGCGGCGACGGTCCTGGCCGGGATCGGCGGCGCCTGGGTGACGACGATCCACGGCTTCTGCAACCGCGTCCTCGCCGCCCACCCGGTCGCGGCCGGGATCGACCCCGGCTTCCGCGTGCTCGACGCGCCGGAGGCGGCACGCGCCGCCCGCGAGGCCTTCGACGAGGCGCTGACCGAGTTCCTTGCCGAGGCCGGGCCCGAGCGCGAGGAGACCGTCGCCGCCTATGACGTCGAAGGGCTGCGCGGGCTCGTGATCGGCGCCCACGACGAGCTCCGCAGCCGCGGCGAAGCCGAGCCGTGCATGCCGCAACCGCCAGTGCCCGACCCCGAGGCGGCGCAGCGCCGCGCCGCCGAGGCGGCGCGCGAGTGCCTGGCGGAGTTGAAGGAGACCGATTCCAAGCGTGAGCTGCTGGAGGAGGCGCTGGCGGCGCTGGAGGGACCCGGGCAGCCGCTGGACCTCGAGCAGCTGGTCGCATTGAAGATCGACAGCAAAGTGAAGGCCCTGGCCCCCTTCCGCGAGGCGCTCGACGCGGCGATCGCGCGTGGCGCCGAGGCGGGCGCCGGCGGCGAGGCCTACGCCCACCTGGCGGAGCTGCTGGGGCTCTTCGACGCCGCCTTTGAGCGGGGAAAGGAACGGCGTAGCGGCATCGACTTCGAGGACCTCCAGATCCTCGCCGCCCGGCTGCTCGAGCGGGCCGAGATCGGCGAGGCCTACCGCGGCCGCTTCGCCCACCTGCTGGTCGACGAGTTCCAGGACACCAACCGGCTGCAGCTGCGGCTGATCGAGGCGCTGCGAGGCCCCCGCACCGAGCTCGTCGTCGTCGGCGACGAGTTCCAGTCGATCTACGGCTTCCGCCACGCCGACCTCGACGTCTTCCGCCAGCAGCGCGAGCTGGTCGAGGCCCGCCCCGACGCCGAGCTGCTGGCGCTGAGCGGCAACTTCCGTTCGCGGCCGGCGGTGATCGCCGCCGTCAACCACTTCGGCGCGGCGCTGCTCGGGCCGTCCTACCGGCCGTTGCGGGTCGGGTCCGAGCCCGATCCCGACGCGATCGCCATCGCCGACGGGGATCCGGCGGTCGAGCTGCTGCTGACCGGGCGCGATGGCTGGGACGGCGAGGGCATCGAGCTCGAACCGGCGATCGACGGGCGGACGCCGCTCAACTGCCTCGCCGAGGCGCGCTTCCTGGCGGCGCGTCTGCGCGAGCTCGCCGACGCCGGCGTCCCCCGCGGCGAGATGGTCGTCCTCCTCCGCGCCTTCACCCACCTCGACGCCTACGAGGACTCGCTGCAGCGAGCGGGGCTGGAGCCCTACGTCGTCGGCGGGCGCGGCTACTGGTCCCAGCAGCAGGTCTCCGACGTCTGCGCGCTGCTGGCGACGATCGCCAACCCGCTCGACGACGAGGCCCTGTTCGGAGCCCTCGCCTCGCCCGCCTGCGGCGTCGCCCCGGACACGCTCTGGCTGCTGCGGATGGCGGCGGGACGACGGCGCCACATCTGGCCGGCGCTGGAGCGCGCCGCCGGGACGGGCGAGGCCGAGATCGACGACGCTGAGCGCCTGGAGCAAATCCCAGGCTCCGAGCGCGCACTGCTGGCCGAGTTCGCGGCGCAGCTCGGCTCGCTGCGGAAGCGCTGGCCGCGGCTCTCGCTGCCGGCGCTGATCGAGGCGGCGACGACCGAGACCGGCTACGACCTGGCGGTGCTGATGCGACCCGCCGGCGAGGCGCGCTTCGCCAACGTCCGCAAGCTGATGCGACTGGCGGCGGAGTTCGAGCTGCGCGAGGGACGCGACCTCCGCGGCCTCCTCGACTACCTTGCGGTGCGGGCCGAAGCCGACGTCGAGGCACAGGCGGCGACCGCCGCCGAGGGCCACGACGGGGTCCGGGTGATGACCATCCACAGCGCCAAGGGACTCGAGTTCGGCGTCGTCGCCGTCCCCGACCTCTCGCGCAGCCTGCTGGCCGGGACGCGGGCGCCCCTGCTCACGCTTGGCCGCGAGCAGCCGCCGCGAGTCGGGATGCAGTGGCGGCGACTCGGGCGCGGCGCGATCAACCTCTATGACTACGGCGAGCTCTACGAGGACTCAAAACAGCGCGACGCCGAGGAGGGGCTGCGCCTCTTCCACGTCGCCGCGACGCGGGCGCAGCGGCACCTGATCCTCAGCGGCGTCGTCAAACCCGAGCCGGCGAGGGAAGTGAAACCGAGCACGCCGGTGATCGAGCGACTGGTCGAAGCGCTCGGGACCGAGCGCGACGGCGACGCGACGGTGACGGTGGAGCCGCCGCAGCCCCGCCCCGGCCTCGACGCGAGCTTCCCCCCCGCCGAAGTCGCCGTCCGCGTCAACCTCGCCTCGCCCGAGCGCGCCGCCGAGCTGACCGCGGTCCACGCCGGCGAGGGCGCCGAGCGCGAGCTCGGCAGCGGTCCGCCGCCGCTGGTCGAGCGCCGGCCGCCGATCGTCCCCAGCCGTCCCCTCTCCTACACCGCGATCTCCGCCTACGAGGAATGCTCCTACCGCTTCTTCATGGAACGAGTCCTCGGCCTGTCCCCGCGTGGTCGAGCTTCGTCCCGGATAGCGGAACGAAGCTCAACCACGCTCGGGGAGGGGGCGGAGGGGTCGCCTTCGGCGCGGGAGGAGCGCAGCGCTCGGGGGGCGGCCGTCCATGCGCTGCTCGAGTGGAGCCAGGCGCACGGGTGGTCGGAGCCGGATGAGGAGCTGGCAAAACGCCACGCGGTGGCGGCCGGTCTCGATCCGGATCGGACCGAGGCGGAGTCGCTGCTGGGCCCGGTGCGAGAGTGGCTCGGCTCGCCGCTGCGGGAGCGGATCGGGAGCGAGGCGACCCGGATTCGGGCCGAGGTGCCGATCCTGCTCGGGATCGGCGACGCCGTCCTGCGCGGCTCGATCGATCTCCTAGTCGAGCGCAAGGGCGCGCCGCCGCTCGTCGTCGACTACAAGACCGACCGCCTCGGCGGCGCCGACCCGGCGACCCGGGCCGGCAAGTACGAGACCCAGCGGGCGATCTACGCGCTCGCCACCGCCGAGTCGCTGGGCTGCGAGGAAGTCGAGGTCGCCTATGTCTTCCTCGAGCGGCCCGAGGAGCCGGTCCTCACCCGCTTGCAGCGAGCGGAAATGACCGCCGCCCGCCAACACCTGGCCACCACCGTCGGCCGGATTGGCGCAGGGGAGTTCCCGGTCGCCGCGGTCGAGCGGCGCGACTGGGACCTCTGCCGCGGCTGCCCCGCCCTGGGCAACCTCTGCTCAGGCCCCCAGGCGGCCTGACCAAGCAGATCAAGGACGCAGGGAGCGAAGCGTGCTCTGCACGTAAGCGACCGAGGACGCAGATATGCGCCGGTCAGGCCGCCTGGGAATCGAGTTTGGCCGCTAGCTCGTCCAATTTGAGCTCTTTCAACCCCTCGCCGACCGCGTCGAGCTCGGCCGCGCAGTAGTTGACCAGCTCGCGGCCCTCGCGACAGAGCTCGAGCGTCTCGCGCAGCCCGGCCTGGCCGGAGTCGAGACGATCGATGATCTCCTCCAGCCGCTCCACCGCGCTCTCATAGGAATCAGGTTCCGCCCGCGTACTCTGCTCTCCCTCATTCGCGCTCATAGTCACCGGAAGTCTCGCTCATTCGCTTCCGCGTCCGCCGCGGGCGGGCGTGACGGAGATCTGACCATCCGCAAATCGGAGTCTCATCTCATCGAGGCTACGCGCCGCCTCGGCCGTCGTCACCGGCTCGCCCGCGCTGCTCTCGGCCAGCGCGTAGCCGCGCTCCAGGGTGCGCTCCGGGTCGTGGGCACGGAGGGTCAGCGCGATCCGCTCCAGCGCCTGGCTGCGGCGCTGCAGGTTGCGCTCGGCGGAGCGCTCGATCGCGGCAACACGGCGACGCTCCTCGGCGCGCCCGGCGGCGGCCCGCTCGACCCCGCGCTGCCGGGCGCGCCCAAGCACCACGGTCGCGATCCGCCGCTGGAAGCCAGTGCGCTCGGTGAGGCCGCGTTCGGAGGCGGCGCGGATCTCGCGGATCTTCTGGTTGAGATGGGAGCGCTGGCGCTGCAGGGCTCGCGCCGGTCCCCGCGCCAGGGCGCCGAGATGACGGGCCCGCGCCTCGACCGCACCCTCGCCCGAGCGCCGCAGCGCGGCGGCCGCCCGTTGCAGGTCGCGGCGGGCGGCGAGGCAGTCGAGCGGCACCGCGGCCTCCGCCGCGTGCGTCGGCGTCGAACAGGCGACCGCGGCGACGTCGTCGATCAGGGTCGAGTCGCGCTCGTGGCCGACGGCGCTGATCACCGGCACCCGCAGCAGCGCCACCGTGCGGCAGAGGGTCTCGTCGCAAAAGGCCCAGAGGTCGGCGAGGCTGCCACCGCCCCTGGTGACGACGATCGCCTCGACCTCCGGCCGCGCCGCCAGGTCCTGGATCGCGGCCGCGATCGCCGGCGCCGCGCGCCGGTCCTGGACCGGAGCAAAGCCCCAGACGACGGTCCCGGCCCAGCCGCGCCGCGCCAAGCCGGCGAGCAGGTCGCGACGAGCGGCCCCGGTCTCGGCGGTGACGACCCCGATCGTCTTCGGCAACCGCGGCCGCCGCAGCTGCTTCTGCAGCTCGAACAGCCCCTCGCGCTGGAGCTGTTTGCGCAGCGCCTCAAGCTGCGCCAGCAGATCGCCCTCCCCCGCCAGCCGCATGTGGGTGGCGCGGAAGGAGAAGCTGGGCGAGGCCTGGCTGCCGCCCCGGTAGTAGTCGGGACCACCGGCGACGACCAGTTCGACCCCATCGCGCAGCGCCCCCTCGGGCAGCTTCGAGCGCTCGAAGTCGTCGAGCCACATCGTGCAGGGCACCGCTCCCTCCCGGTCCCGCAGCTCGAAGAAGGCCTGTTTCTTGCTGCGCCCGACCCCGGTCACCTCGCCCATCAGCTGCACCCGCGCCCGCTTCTTCATCTCCTCTTCGAGTTTGCGGGCGTAACGGCCGACGGGGAAGGGCCCGGGTAGGTCCATGGATTCAGGCTATTCCAAGGCCCTGACGGGCCTGTCAGGCGGATTGCTTCCAGCGGCGGGCCCAGATCCGGAGCTCGTTGATCGCTGGATCGAGCTCGCGACCCATGTCGGTCAGCGAGTAGGTGACGCGGACGGGGCTACCGGCTTCGACCTCGCGCTGAACCAAGCCCTCGTCCTCGAGCTCCCGCAGGCGCTGCGAAAGCAGCCGGTCAGAAAGGCCGGGCACCGCCTTGCCGAGCTCACCGAAGCGCATCGGCCGCTCGGTCAGAGCGCAGACGATCGCGCCCGTCCAGCGCTTGCCGATCAGCTCGATAGCGGCGTGGAAGTGAGGACAGACGCAGGTGGGGCTGGCCTTGACCTCGGTCTGCACGACCGGTTCCATCAGCCGAGCTTACTGAACGTAAGCCATGGGCATCGCGGACGGTTGCATCAATCGGTGCAAGGTCCGGTGCTGACGGGATCCCCCACACCCGGCACCGCCGCCCTCACCAGCTCGGCCGGGATCGCGAAGCCGCCGGGCGAGCCGCTGGTCGTGGTCGCGAAGACGGTGCCGATGACCCGTCCCTGCGGGTCGACCAGCGGGCCACCGGAGTTGCCGCTGCGAACCGAACCGCCAAGCGCGGTGATCTCGCGGTCGACCGGTCCGCGCCCGTAGGAGTCCTCGCTGACGGTGTCGCGGGTTTCGCCGACCCGAGCCGGCGAAAGCGAGTAGGGGCCGTTCTCCGGGTAGCCGAGCACGGCGGCGTCGGAGCCGGCCGGACGCCGGACCGAGATCGGCAGGGTCGGGATGTTGGCGCCGACCCGCAGCAGCGCCAGGTCGTTGCGGGACCCGTAGTAGACCGGGACGGCATCGAGCTCGACCCCGTCCTGGGTCGTCACGGTCGTGTCCTCGGCGCCGGCGATGACGTGGGCGTTGGTGACGATCAGCCCCGGCGCCACCGCCCAACCGGAGCCCTCGATCCCGAGCCCGCAGGCGGTGCTGAGGACGCGCACCACCGAGCGGCCGGCGCGCAACACGTCGGGGTCGCCGGCAATCGCCGTGTCCGGCGGCGCCACCGGCGTGATCGGTCCCAGCACCGAGGGCGCCGGGTCGACCCGGTCGAGCGCGTTGAGGACCGGGCCGGTCGGCGGCAGGACGTCGTTGAGGCTGCGCAGGATCACCGAGTCCTGGACGTCGGCACGCAGGCGCTCGGTTGCCGGCGCGTGCAGGGCGACGGCGCCGAGGATCCAGGCGATGCCGAGACCGACGGCGGCGACCAGGGCCGCGCCGCCAGCGCCGTCAGCCCGGTGCAGACTGGGGTGCCGGATCACCTTCTCCCGCAGGCCGAGGGCGAAGCTCTCGACGGCTACCGCGGTCAGGGCGCCGGCGAGCAGCGCTCCCAGCGCCGCACAGAGCGGCGCGTAGGGCGACTCGGAGCCCTGCGAGAGCAGCAGCGGCCCGAGCCGGCTGCCGGCGAATGCCCCGGCTCCGAAGCCGACCAGGGTGAGGGCACCGACGATCAGACCCTGCCGGTAGCCCCACATCGCCAGCGCGATGGTGAAGGCGACGATTGCCCAATCGAGGACGGTCACCACTGAATAGAAGCATGCGGCATGCGGAATATGGCTCCTCTACCTTTCCACTGGTGAGCAGGCTGTCTCCCGAGGTGGAGCGACGTCGTCGTCTCGTCACTCGCACCCTCCCTCTCGCCGCCGTGGCGGTCGTTGCCTTCGTCGTCGGCGCCGCGATGGGAGCCCCCGGCTCGCCTGAGAAGGAAGCCGCCGAGCGCTTCACCACCGCCTGGGCCGCCAACAACTTCGGGGCGATGTACGCGGAACTGAACGACGAATCGAAGGCGGCCGTCAGCCGCGACGAATTCGCCGCCGCCTACCGCGAAGCGGAGATGGTCGCGACGCTGAAATCGCTGGTCCCGGGCTCGCCCCACGACGCCACCAGCGGCGAAGGCCCGGCCACGGTCCCGATCCCGATCACCGTCTCGACCACCGCCTTCGGCCGCTTCGAGGACGAGCTGGTGCTGCCCTTCGAGCACGGCGGCATCGAATGGGACCCGAGCCTCGTCTTCCCCGGCCTGCGCAGCGGCGAGCACTTGGAGAACGAAATCGAACTGGCGCCGCGGGCGGCGATCCTCGCCAACGACGGCACGCCACTGGCGAAGGGATCCGCCGACGAACGCGAACACCCGCTGGGAACGGCGGCGATCGACGTCACCGGCGAACTCGGACCCGCCTCCGAAGAGCAGATGGCGAAGATGGCGCGACACGGCTTCGGCCCCGACACCCCGGTCGGGATCAGCGGCCTCGAGCAGGCCTTCAACACCCGCCTCGCCGGCAAGCCCGGCGGCAAGCTGTTCGCCGTCGACAGCTCCGGCTCCAGCTCGCGCACGCTGGCCGAATCCGAACCCGAAGAAGGGGCGGCGGTGAAAACGACGATCGATCCCGAACTGCAGGAAGTGTCGGTCGCTGCGCTCGCCGGCCGCGCCGGCGGCATCGCCGTGCTCGACGCCCGCAACGGCGATGTCCGCGCCCTCGCCGGGCAGGCCTTCTCCGCCCCGCAGCCTCCCGGCTCCACCTTCAAGATGGTGACCACGACGGCGGCGCTGCAGAAGGGGATCGTCTCCCTCGACGACGAATTCGAATACACCAGCGGCGTCAACGTCGGCGGCCGCTTCATCGAAAACGCCAACGGCGAGGTCTGCGGCGGCACCTTCCGCCACGCCTTCGCCGAGTCCTGCAACGCCGACTTCGCCCCGCTTGGCCCGCAGATCGGAAACGACGACCTCGTCGCCACCGCCGAGCGCTTCGGCTTCAACTCGCCGCCGACCCTCTACTCGGCGAAGATCGCGCGCGAAGTCGAGCCGGCGGAATCGACGATCCCGGAAGAAATCGGCGAAGAAGTCGACCTCGGCGTCTCCGCCATCGGCCAGGGCGAAGTGCTGGCGACGCCGCTGCAGATGGCGAGCGTGGCGCAGACGATCGCCAACGGCGGCGTGCGGATGCCGACCTCGGTCGTCAACAACAAGAAGCTGCGACCGAACGCGAAGCCGGTGCAGGTGATGAAGAAGCAGATCGCCGACGAACTGACCGAACTGATGGTCGGGGTGGTGACCGAAGGGACCGGCACCGCCGGGGCGATCTCCGAGGCCCAGGTCGCCGGCAAGACCGGCACCGCCGAGCTCGGGCCGAAACCCGGCTCCGAGGACGAAGAGCACCCGGAGCAGATCAAGGACGCCTGGTTCGCCGCCTTCGCCCCGGCCAAAAAGGCGAAGCTGGCAATCGGGGTGCTGCTGATCGAAGCCGAAGCGGCGGGCGGCGAAGTCGCGGCGCCGGCCGCGGCCGAAGTCCTCTCCGCCGGGCTTTAGAGAGCGGAGCGGCCTAGAGGTCGAGCTCGACTTCGGCTTCCTCCCCTTCGGCACCGGGGATGTGAAGCGTCAGCGGCCGGTTGTTCTCGGCGTCTTCGTTGAGCAGGAAGAGCGCCAGCGAGCCCTCGATCGGTCCCTGCTGCGGGGTCGAGTCGAGGACCGGGATCTGTTCCTGTTCTTCGAGTTCGGTCCCGAACGGGAAGGCGTAGAGGCTTTCGCTCGGGATCAGCTCGTATTTCTCGTGGTCGGCGTCGGTGATGTAGACCGTGTCCGGCAGCGGCAGCGATTCGTTGCTTTCGTTCTGGACCAGGAGGAAGACGCCGAAGTAGCTTTCGCCGTCGGGCGGCGGGTCCTGGCCGACGAGGTAAGCCGAGTCCTCGGTGTCGTTGGGATTCAGGTACCGCGAGAAGATCACGTTGAACTGGAGATCGCCGAGGTTGACCGACTCACCCTCGGCCACCTCCTTGGAATCCTGGGTCCAGCCGCAGGCGCTGACCCCCACGGTCAGCATCGTGAGCGCCAGGGCGGCAAGCAGCGGCAGGACGAATCTGCGGTTGCGGGACATCAGCGGAGCGGAGTCTATTAAGGCGGCCTACGGGATGCCGGTCGCGTAGCGGTTGCCCCCGGCGACGGCGATCCGATCGCCGGCCGGAAGGTCGGACTCGATCATCTCGCGCAGCCGCCGCAGCGCCTCGCGCCAGCCCCGCTCCTGCCAGAAGGAGCCGCCTGAAGCCACCTCCAGAGCGCGATCCAGCGGGTTCTTCGGTTCGGTCCAGTGGGTGACGGTGACCGCCGTCAGGGCGCCGGTGCCGCCGGTCAGCTCCCAGACGGTGTTGGTGCGGATGCGGTTGGTACGACCGCCGGCCCCCTGTTCGACGATCCGCTCGTCCTCGTCCTGCTCGACGATCGTCGTGTCCATCCAGACCTTGCGCAGCGGCGCCTTGACCCGGAATCGGGCCCCCGCGCCGATCCCGCGCGGATCGATCCGGGTGAGGTGGAAGTCGGTGAGGAAGTGATCGGTGAAGGAGGGCCGCAGTGAGAGGTCGCCGATCAGGTCGAAGATCTGCTCACGGGGAGCGTCAATCTCGAGTTCGGCGCGGATCGGACCCATCGCGGCGCGATTCTAGTCACCGGACCACATCGCTGAATTTGAGTGACAACGAGCGTTTGTGCGGATAGGATCGAAGTTGATTTCGAGAGGGGGATAACCATCTTCGACAGCGTCGGATCCTGGTCTCTGGGAGCGGCCCACCGCCCGGGCTCGATGCCGGGCGCTGGAACCTATTTCTGCATCAACTGCGGCGCCCAGCTCTCGCTGCGCGAGACCGATCCCCTGCCCGCCTGCCGCCGCTGCGGCAGCTCCCAGTTCCGCCGCGACTCGATCTTCGAGGAGCACCAGGAACACGAGCACGTGGCGACGGCCGAAATCGCCCCGCCGGGCGAGCAGAAGCCGCCGGCATGGCTACCCGAGGCGCGGCGCTCGCTCAGCCGCGCGGGGCGCTTCATCGCCTACCAGGCCGACGACGGCTCGATCTCGACCCACGAGATTCGCCAGGGCTGGACCCGGATCGGCCGCAGCGCCAACTCCAACGTCTGCCTCGACGACCCGACCGTCTCCCGCCGCCACGCCCTGATCGTCGCCGAACCGGGCAAAGACCTGCGTGTGCTCGACGACCGCAGCCTCAACGGCGTCTTCGTCAACGGCCACCCGGTCGAATGGGGCCGGCTCCGCGACGGCGACCTGCTGACGATCGGCCGCTTCTCGCTCTACGCGCTCGAAAGCTGACCACCGCCGTCCCTAGGATCAATGGCGGTGAATGCTGCACCGAACCCGGTAGACCCGTCCCTGCCCCCACGAGAGCCCTCGATCTCCGCTGCCGCCGACCGCGCCCGCGCCCAGCTGCACGAAGAGATCGAGCGGGTCCGGTCCGGGGTCGAAGAGATGCTGGCCGAAGACCGCGGCATCTCCAGCGACGAGCTCCAGCGCGAACTCAACGACCTGCGTGAGGACACCCGCCTCTACGTCAAGAAGCGGCTGCGCAAGAGCGAGAAGCGCTTCGAGCGCCGGGTCGACGAGATCGACGAGCGCACCGACCGCCTCGAGCGCCGGATCGACCAGGTCGAGGCCGACCGCGCCGCCGCCGAGTACCGCATCCACTCCGAGACCGAGCGGATGCTCGACGGCCTCCTGCAAGAGGTCCGCGAGATCGCGAACCTGCTCAGCAAGAGTCCCTGACCTCGAGTTCGCAATGCGGCGCCATATGGGCGCCAAACTGCGAACTCGGCGGCTAAATCACTCGGTCGAGATGCTCGGATCCGCCTGGACCTTTTGCGGGATGACCATCAGGAAGTTCGACGTCGCGTCGGCGGAGAGGTTGAGCATGCGCTCGGCCTCGTCGTCCTGGCCGGTCAGGCGCAGCTCCTCGGCGTAGTTGGTGAGGAGGTCGTCGATGTCGAGCAGGCCCTCGGCGTCGAGGTCCTTGAGTTCGACTTTGGCGCCCTCGCCGAGCCGGCGTTCGATCGCTTCGCGGTCGATGCCGAAGGCGTTGTGGCGGACGTAGACGCGGCCGCCGGTCATCCCGGCGCAGGCCCAGGGGCCGAGGTCGCCGAGGACGATCGCCCGTCCCGAGGTCATGTACTCGAAGGCGAAACCCTTGGCGTTGGCGCGATCGGCGAGACTGCCGCGGCTGTCATCGATCACCTCTTCGGGCTCGCCGGCGAGGACGACGTCGGCGCCGGAGAGGCGGATGCAGAAGCGCGAATCGGCCGAGCCCTGGACGTAGAGGCGGCCGCGCTGGGCGCCGTAGGCGAAGGACTTGCCGACCGAGCCGTTCAGGCGCCGACCATTGGCTCCCGTGCCCTTGAGCACGGCGATCGTGCCGCCGAGCATCGTCTTGCCGACGCCGTCCTGAGCGCCGCCCTCGACCCGGATCGCGACCCCGTAGGCGTTGAAGGCGCCGAGGCCCTGGCCGGCGACCGAGCCGCCGTTGAACTCGAGGCTGGCAAGCACCTCGTCGTTGGACTCGGGCCCATCTTCGAACACCCGCGAGCGCGCGATCGCCCCCGCCAGCTCGGTCCCGAGCACGCGGTCGTTGGCGTCGGTCGGGCGCGGAAACTCGCTGCGGAGCGTGCGGCCCGAACAGACTTCCGGTGCCAGCGCGGCGATCTGGGACGAAGCCTGCTTGGCCTCCATCCGGATCGGTCTGGCGACGACGAGGCCGGCTTCGGCCCGCGCCTCGACCAGCTCCTCGGCGACCGGCAGGTCGAGCGGCTCGAGGTCGAGGAACTCCTCCAGCGGCGTGATCAGCGGCGTCAGGTCGATCTTGTCCTTGGCCGCAATCTGGTGCAGGAGGTCGTAACGGCCGACCAGGTCCTGGGCGCGGTCGTAGCCGAGCGAGGCGACGACCTGCTTGACCTCCTCGCCCATCGCGGTGAAGAAGCGGGCGCAGCTTTCGGCCGAGCGTTCGACCTCCTGCGGGGTGAACTTCTTCAGCCCGTGCTCCTGGGCCTGCTCGATCGTCTCGATCTGGGTGGCGATCCCGACGTGACAGGTGTCGAGCTGGCAGCCGCGGCAGATCGTGCAGCCGAGGCTGACCATCGCCAGGGTGCCGAAGCCGACCCGGTTGGCGCCGAGGCAGTGCAATTTGACGATGTCGTGGCCGGTCCGGTAACCGCCGTCGGCCCAGATCTCGACCCGGTTGCGCAGCCCAGCCTCCATCAGCGCCCGGTGCACGGCGCGGGTGCCGATGTCGGACGGCAACCCGACGTGGCGCAGGGCGTGCTGGCGGGCGGCGCCGGTGCCACCCTCGAAGCCGGAGAGGGTGATGATGTCGGCGCCGGCCTTGGCGATGCCAAGGCCGATCGTGCCGATGTTCGGCACCACCGGCACCTTGACCGAGACCCGGACGTCCGGGTTTACGGTCTTCAGCTCGTCGATCAGCTCGGCCAGGTCCTCGATCGAGTAGAGGTCGTGGTTGTTGGAAGGCGAGATCAGGTCGGTGCCGGGGGCCGCGTTACGAGCGGCGGCGACCTTGGCCGAGACCTTCTTGCCGGGCAGGTGGCCGCCCTCGCCCGGCTTGGCGCCCTGGCCGATCTTGATCTCCGCCAGGTAGGAGGAGTTGAGCATCTCCGCCGAGACGCCGAAACGGCCGGAAGCGACCTGCTGGCCGCGCCAGTTGCGGTAGTGACCGTACATGTCGCGGATCTCCCCACCCTCGCCGTTGACGCAGAGGATGTTGGTCGCCTTCGCCGCCTCCGCGTAGGCGCGGAACGCCGGTTCGGACTGCGAACCGAAGCTCATCGAGGAGATCACGATCGGGTAGTCGTGGTGACCGACGCCGGCGTCGACACCGGCCGGGTCGACCGGGTCGCGATCACCCTTCAGGCCCATGATGTGGCGCATCGAGATCGGGCTCTGCTTCTCCAGCTCGCGCACTTTCTCCGAGTACTCCTCGTAGGTGCCGGAGCCGTTGGCGGTCGCGATCGCCGCCTTGTAGACCTTCGGGTAGAAGCGGAAGGTCTTCGCCGGTTTCGCCGACTCGTCGTCGCCGGAAAGGGCCCGGGCGCGCTCGTTGGTGTCCTCGTCGAGGTCGGCGAAGCCGGTGCCGGCCCTGGCCGAAGCGGCGAAGGCCTCGGTCTGGAAGATCTCCGCCAGCTCCGGTTTGATCCCGATCGAGGAGAACTGGCGGGCGTAGCCGCGCACCTCGTGGATGCCGATCGTCGAGATCACTTTCTCGATCCCTTTGCGCAGCGCCGCGCAAAGGTTGCCGACGTCGGTCTCGTAGTCCTCGACGCAGATCACCTCGACCATCGTGTACGGGCAGACGCCGTTGGCACCGAGCCCGAGCGCCAGCATCACGTCGTGGACGTTGCGGATCGCGGCCGAGCGCAGGACCAGGCCACAGCGCCGGCGCAGGTTCTCTTCGCCACGCTCGACCTTGAACTGCTTCAGCGCCTGGTCGACCGCCGAGGTCGCCAGGTGCGGGTCGAGGTAGCGGCGCTCGGCGTCGTAGACGGTGCGGTCGGTGAGGATCACCAGCTCGGCCCCGTCGCGGACCTTCTTCACCGCTTCCTGCTTGATCCGCTCGATCGCGCCGGCGGTCGTCTCCGACTCCAAGAGGGAGATGTCGACGGCGCCAGCGCGGCCTCGGAACTCCTCCCAGAGGTCCTCGAGCAGGTAGGTGTGGTGGTCGCGGGCGATCTGCCGGTAGGTCTTGTCGGAGAGCGGCGCCAGGCCGTGGTGGCCGCCGAGGATCACCGGGAACTCGGTTTCGACCGTGCCGGTGTCCTCGCCGGCGGAATCGAGCGAGGGGCGGCGCCCGAACAGGGCCCGGGTCGAGAAGTGCTCGAGCTCTCGTTCGCGGTCGAGCGCCGGGTTGGTGACGACGGCGACCGTCTCCTTGAAGTAGTCGGCGAGGTTCTGGCGCTCGGGCGAGAGCGCCGCCAGCGGCCCGTCGTAGCCGAGCGAGCCGACCGGCTCGGCTCCGTTGGAGGCCATCTGCTGAACCAGTTTGACGTCGTCGCGCTGCCAGCCGAAGCCGGCGAGGACGCGGTCTTCGACCTTGACCGGCTCTTCCGGGCCGGCTTCGGAGTAGCCGGGGACGTCGTCGCCCTCGAGCGGGCCGCCGGTTTCCAGCCCCCGGTCGTAGGCGGCGACCTCGTCGACGCCGTTGCGCTTCAGCCAGGCGTCCTTGACCATCCGCAGCATCTCGTCATGCGGGTGCAGGATCGACTCGCGGGCGCCGCGGTCGATCAGGACCAGCGCCTTCTCGCCGGGAGCGAGCGGCTTCGGCTCGGCGACCATGTCGTGGACCGAGACGACGCCGGGCTCGGAGCTGAAGACGTAGTCGGCTTCGGTCTCGACCTGCCAGAGCGGCCGCAGGCCCATTGCGTCGGCCGAGAACACGCACTCGTCGGCGTGGCGGGAAATCAGCGCCACCGGCCCCTGGGCGAACGGCCCCATCGACTGGTGCAGGTACATGTAGAAGCTGTGCAGATCGGCGGGCAGGGCCCGGATCTCCTCGACGATCGGCGGCACGATCATCTCCATCGCCTCCGCCAGGCTGAGCCCCTCGCGGCTGACCATCGCCTCGATCGTCAGATTCAGGTCCTGCGAGTCCGACGCTCCCGGCCGGACCGGGACGGCCAGCATCTTCGCCTCCTGGCGCAGCTGCTCGATCGTGTTGATCTCTCCGTTGTGGCCGAGCATCGAGAACGGCTGCACCCGTTTGAACGAGGGCCAGGTGTTGGTCGAGTAGCGGTTGTGGCCGAAGCACCCGATCGTCTCGAAGCGCTCGTCGCGGAGGTCGGGGTAGTAGGAGCCGAGCACGACCGGCGTGCCCATCACCTTGTAGACGCAGGTCGTCGCCGAGAAGGAGGGAACGTGGACCCCGAGGCTCTTCTCGAGCTCGATCAGCAGCTCGAACAGGATCGGGTCGCGGCGGTCGGCGTCGGGAACGAGCCCGGCGATCTGCCAAAAGACCGGCTCCTCCTCGCGCGCAGTTGGGCCGAGCGCGGTCGAGTCGACGACGCCGATGCGCTCGGCGAGCACGCGGAAACCGCCTTCGTTCAGCAGCTCGCGGGCGTCGTGCTGGACCCTGTCGCGGTCCTGCGAGCGCTCGATGAAGATGTGGGCGACGGAGAACGAGTCATCGAGGGTGAGCGAAGGATCGTGGCCGCCGGAACGGACCTCCTCGGCCCAGATCTTGCGCGGGATGTCGAGCAGCAGTCCGCAGCCGTCCCCCTCGCCGTCGACGTTGCCGGCGCGGTGCAGCATCTTCTGCATCGCCGGGATCGCGATCTGGATCGGCTCGTGGCTCGGCGTCGCGTCTTTGCGGACCGAGGCATAGATCGCACAGGCGTCCTTGTCCTCGACGCTGGGTGGCGAGACCAGTGGCTTGTAAGGGAGCTCAGGCGAGTAACGCTCGACGCTCGCGCCCGGAGCAGACTGGGACTTCGACATATGTGACCTCCCGGGATCCACGCCTTCTTCGAGCGGGCGCGCGACGGGTTGACAGTCGGAAAATTATAGGTGCAGAAGCCAAATCCCCCGCCGAGGTTGCCTTTTGCCTGTCATATGCAGGCAAAAGGCAACCTCGGCGAAAGAAACAGGGGCTCAGGCCCAGGACATCGGCTCGTAGCCGCCCTCGGGCTGGACGCCGATCAGCAGCGCCGTCACCTTGGCGTCGGAGCGGTTGAGGATCGTGCGGCTGGCGGGCGGCTCGATCGAGGCGAAGGTACCGGCCGGCGCCGGGTGGTCCTCGCCCTCGATCCGCAGCACCGCCTCGCCTTCGAGGATCGCGTAGAGCTCGACCTGACCGCTCTCGGCCTCGGTGTGCTCGGGGATCTCGCCGCCGGGCTCGATTTCGACCAGGTTGAAGCCGAAGGCGGAAGTGCCGAGCGCTTTGCGGGCCAGCCGCCAGGTGGCGTCGCCGGAGCCTGCCATCGCCTCGAACTCGTCCCGGTGCTTGATCGAGTAGCCCGCTCCCATTAAGTTCGACCCTAACCCTGATGGCCGATCCGGGCAAGGACTCAGAGGCAGCACTGCGCGAGACGATCGACCGCTACAACGCGGCCTGGAACGCCCATGACCTCGACGCGATCATGGCGATGCACGCGCCCGACATGGTCTTCGAGAACCACACCGCGGGCGAGTCGGCGAGCGGCGAGGAGGCCCGCGCCCACATCGGCGCGATCTTCGCGACCTGGCCCGACATTGCCTTCACCACCCGCCGCCTCTACGTCCGCGAGGGGCTGGTGGTGCAGGAATGGAGCGCTGCCGCGACGCACACGCAGACGATGCGCCGCAGCGATCTCGTCGCCGAGCCGACCGGCAACCGGGTCGAGTGGGACGGCCTCGACGTGATCCCGTTCGAGGACGGGCTCGTCAAGCGCAAGGACGTCTGGTCGGACTCGGTCTCGATCTTGCGCCAGGTCGGCCTGCTGGACTGAGGTGTCGAGTTCCTCTCGCTATCCGAGAGGAACTCGACAGGGCGTCAGCCGCCGAAGCTCGGTTCGGT
The DNA here is from genome assembly GCA_035509895.1 of Solirubrobacterales bacterium. Classification (GTDB taxonomy): domain Bacteria; phylum Actinomycetota; class Thermoleophilia; order Solirubrobacterales; family 70-9; genus VAYN01. Next base: position 30,618 of record DATKIA010000097.1, on the reverse strand, counting down.
CCCGTTCTTGACCAGCACCTTGGTCTTGCCGCCGGTGACGCTGACGACGTTGTGCCGGAGCCCGGGGTCGAAACCGCCCTCGTAGCCAAACACCGTCTGGCCGTTGAAGGAGATCGCGGAGCCGACCAGGCCCTCCTCGGTCGCTTCGATGACCGGCTTCTGGGCGCCGGTCTGGGCGTTGACGCCGACCGCGTAGCTCGTGTCCTGGCCGCCGAACTGGGCGAGGATGCGCTTGCCGTTGCCAGACCAGGCGGTCGGGAACAGCCCTTGCAGGAGCGGGTCGACCTTGGTGTGGGTGAGCCGCTTCACCTGGCCGCCGCTCTCATTCATCAGGAAGAGCTCGTTCTTCGGCCCGTACTGGCGCTGGTTCGCGCCGAGGAGCTTGACGAAGACGATCTTGCCCGTCGGCCCCCAGAGCGGGTACTCGGAGGCGTGGTCCTTGGTCAGGGCAACAGCTTTGCCGCCGGCGGCGGAGACTCGGAAGACGTCGCTCTTCGGCGGGTACTTTTCGGTGTTCGACTTCGCGTAGACGACCTGTTTGCCTTCGGGGTCGAAGCTGAAGCCGTAGAAGTGACCGTTCATCAGCACCTTCTGGGCGCCGCTGGCGACCGTGATCAGAACCAACTTGCGCTGGCCGAGTTCAGGCCCGCGCAGGGCCAGAATGAATTCGGAATTCGGCGACCAGGCGAACTCGAACGGTTCCTGCCAGCCGCTCATCAGCGTTTCGCCGCCGCTGCCGTCGACCGGCACCAGCTTCAGTTCGCCCTGGTGGCCAGGACCTTCGTGGAAGTAGGCGAGGCTGGCGCCGTCCGGCGAGATGTACGGATTGCGACCGGCTCCGATCTTGTGGATGCCTTTGCCGTTGTCCGTGGCCGTGTAGACGGTCGGGTTGGCGCCGCTGGCGCTGGTCCGGGTGAAGGCGATGTTGGCCTGCGCCGCGGCTGGCAAGACCAGCAGCAGAGCGGCAACGGAGAGGAAGGCGAGCGCTTTGGACAGCGGCGTTTTTTGCATGGGCGCGATCCTAATCCCGCCGTCGGGCGCACCGGACAGGTGGCCGATCCGATCTAGGAATCCCTCTTAGGAAGGCCCAACGACGGCGGCGACGACCAAGCCGCCGCTGACGCAGACGAAGGAAACGACCGCCAGCAGACGGTACCAGAGCAGCTTGTCGGCATCCGGGTAGAAGGCAAGCGGGACGAAGAGGAAGGGATTGACGAAGGTGCCGAAGACGAGCGCGGCGGCGATCACCGTCGGCAGGTCCGGGACCGCGAGGCCGACCCCGATCAGGATCAGCCCCATCATCACGTAGTCGAGGTGGACCTGGCGGATCCGCTGCGGGGCGACGATCCCGATCCGGCGCAGCAGCTCCGGCCGCTCCTGACGAGCGACCATCGCCCAGCCCAACAGACCGCCGAGCGCGAGCTCGACGAGGCCGACCTCCACGACCCAGTCCATGGCGATGAGCCTAGGCGATCTAGAGCTCAGGTACGTCGGCGCCGAGCGGCGAGAACGGCAGGCGCCGTACCTCGGCCCAGCCGGCACAGCGCTCCTCGAGCGCCGCGGCGACGCCACCCGCCTCCTGCCAGGTGGTCCAGACGAGGACCGTCGGGCCGGCGCCGGAGATCGTCGCCCCCAGCGCCCCCAGCTCCCGCGCCGAGTCGACGATCTCCATCGAACGCGGATAGAGGTGGCGCCGGCGCGGCTGGTGCAGGTGGTCGCTGAGGCCGCGGGCGACGAGGTCGAGGTCAGCACTGCGCAGCCCCAGGACCAGCTGCGCCGCAGCGGCGACGTTGGCGACGGCATCGCCGAGCGGCACCTCGGCCGGTATCGCCTCGCGGGCGAGCTTGGTCGGGACCTCCTCGGGCGGGATCACGACGATCCCCTCGAGCCCGTCGGGCGGGTCGAAGCGGGCCGCCACCGGCGCCCCGCCCTCACCGCTGCCGCAAACGACGAAGCCGCCGTAGATCGCGGCGGCGACGTTGTCGGGATGGCCCTCGATCGCGCTCGCCTTGAACAGCATCTCCTCGCGCGAGAGCGCCAGCTCGAAGAGGTGGTCGGCGGCGAAGAGGCCGGCGACGATCGCGGCGGCGCTGGAACCGAGCCCACGCGCGAGCGGGATCTCGCTGCGCAGGCGGAAGCTGATCCCGTCGGCGGAGTGCAGGCTCTCGAACGCCTGCACGATCAGGTTGTCGCGGCCGGTCGAGACCTCGAGCCCGCCCGGCTCGAGCGAGAACTCGCCGGTCTCCTCGACTTCGAGGTCGAGGTGCAGGGCGACGGCAGCGGCCATCGCGTCGTAGCCGGGCCCGAGGTTGGCCGAGGAGGCGGGGACGCGGACGAGCCGGCGCCGCGCCGTCAATCGAACACCGCCCGCTCGACGGCGCTGAGGTCGTTGTCGCAGTTGACGACGGCGGGGGCTTTGCCGAGGGCGGTGTCGGGGTCCTTGAGGCCGTGACCGGTGAGCACGCAGACGACCGAGCTCGGGGGCTCGGCGCCCTCGACGACCGGCAGGCCGTGGGCGAGCAGCCCGGCGACCGAGGCCGCCGAGGCGGGCTCGCAGAAGATGCCTTCGCAGTCGGCCAGCCAGCGGTAGGCGTCGAGGATCTGCTGGTCGGAGACGGCGGCGACGCGGCCGCGCGACTCGGTGAAGGCGGCCATCGCCTCCTCCCAGCGGGCAGGGTTGCCGATCCGGATCGCCGAAGCGACGGTCTCGGGGTTGGGGACGGGCGCGCCACTGACAAGCGGTGCCGCTCCTTCGGCCTGGAAGCCATAAAGGACCGGCCCGGGATTGGAATCGGTGACCCCTTCATTACGAATGAAGTGCTCTACCCCTCCAGCCTCGATCACCTCTTTGAACCCGCGCCAGTAGGCCGTCACGTTGCCGGCGTTGCCAACGGGGATCGCCAAGGCGCCGGGCATCTCCCCCAGCTCCTCGACCACCTCGAAGGCACCCGTCTTCTGGCCCTCGATCCGGTACGGGTTGACCGAGTTGACGAGTTCGATCGGGTGCTTCTGGGCGAGCTCGCGGACGATCGTCAGGGCGTCGTCGAAGTTGCCGCGCAGGGCGATCACCCGCGCCCCGTGCATCAGCGCCTGCGCCAGCTTGCCGATCGCGATCTTGCCCTCGGGGACGATCACCGCTCCGCGCAATCCGGCGCGCGCCGCGTAGGCGGCGGCGCTGGCGGCGGTGTTTCCGGTCGAGGCGCAGATCACCGCCTCCGCCCCGCGCCCCTTCGCCCGCGAGACGGCAACGGTCATCCCCCGGTCCTTGAACGACCCGGTCGGGTTCGCGCCCTCGAACTTGAAGTAGGCGCTGGCGCCGATCCGCTCCGAGAGCCGCGGCGCATCGATCAGCGGCGTCGAGCCCTCCTGCAGGCTCACCACCGGGTCGCCCGGCTCCAGCGAGAGCCGGTCGCGGTAGCGCTCGATCAGCGCCGTCACTCCCGGCCTCCGCTCACGATTCGTCCTCGATCACATGGATGTAGCGGGGAGCGGAGCGCAGATCCTCGAGCTCGCCCAGCGCCCCGACCGCGGCCGCGAAGCGCGACTCCGGGCACTCGTGGACGACCATCACCAAGCGGGCGTCGTCGCCGATCCCGCGCTGGACGACGCTCTTGACCGAGACTTCGTGGTCGCCGAGCACGGTCGCGACCCGGGCCAGAACGCCAGGGCGGTCGGCGACCTCCAGGTAGAGGTAGAAGGCCGAGGGAACGTCGGCGACGATCGGCAGCTCGACCCTGGTCTCGTGCACGGGCGCATCGCCGGCGAGGATCGAGACGACGTCGCCGAGCACCGCCGATGCGGTCTGCAGGCCGCCGGCTCCCGGCCCCGACATCGTCACCTCGTTGATCGCCGGCGCCTCGACCATGACCGCGTTGAAGGGGCCCTCGATCGGCGCCAGCGGGTGGCCGCTATAGAGGAAACAGGGGAAGACGCGGACGCTGATGCCGCCCTCGCGCCGTTCGGCGACGCCGAGCAGCTTCAGCGAGAGGCCGAGCTCCTTGGCGTAGGCGAGGTCGTCGGGCTGGATCGCCTCGATCCCCTCGTAGGGAACCTCGGCGAGCGGCACCGGGGTGTGGAAGGCGAGGCGGGCGAGGATCGCCATCTTCGCCGCCGCGTCGGCGCCGCTGACGTCGTCGGTCGGGTCGGCCTCGGCGTAGCCCAGCTCCTGGGCCTGCGCCAGCACCTCCTCGTAGCCGGCGCCGCTGGCACCCATCTCGGTGAGGATGAAGTTGGTGGTGCCGTTGACGATCCCGAACACCTTCTCGATCCGGGTGACGCCAAAGCTCTCCTGGATCGTGCGGACGATCGGGATCACAGCGGCGACGGCAGCCTCGAAGCGGAGCTGAACCCCCGCCTCGCGGGCGAGGGCGAAGAGCTCGTCGCCGTGCTGGGCGAGCAGCTGCTTGTTGGCGGTGACGACCGGGCGGCCGGCGCGCAGGGCGTCGATCACGAACTGGCGTGCCGGGTCGGTCCCCCCCATCAACTCGACGATCAGGTCCGAGCTCTCGAGGATGGCACCGAAGTCGCCCTCGGAGCGGGTGAGGACGCCGCTGATCTCGGGACTGCGGCCGGTCGCCGCCTCGACCGCGGCGGCGCGCTCGGCGAGCAGGTCGGCGAAGGCGGCGCCGACATTGCCACGGCCGAGCAGGCCGATGCGAACCGGTTTGGGAGGCTCAGACATCGCGCGCCGTGAGGTCCTCGTAGGTCTCGCGGCGGACCACGACCCGGGCCTCGCCGTCACGGCAGAAGACGACCGGCGGCCGCGGCACCCCGTTGTAGTTGCTCGCCATCGCGTGGCCGTAGGCGCCCGTCGCCGGCGTCACCAGCACGTCGCCGACCACCGGCTCGGCCAGCATCGCGTCGCGGACGATGATGTCGCCGGACTCGCAGTGCATACCGGCGACCGTCACCAGCGTGTCGGGCTCGGCCGCGGCACGGTCGGCGATCAGCGCCTCGTAGCGCGACCCGTAGAGCATCGGCCGCAGGTTGTCAGACATGCCGCCGTCGACGGCGACGTAGGTGCGAACGCCGGGTATCTCCTTGATCGTGCCGAGGCGGTAGGCGGTGAGGCCGGCGTTGGCGACCAGCGAGCGCCCGGGCTCGACCAGGATCCGCACCCCCGCGCCGAAGACGTCGGCGACGCCGCGGACCTTGACCTCGACGTAGTCGTCGATCGCCGGCGGTTCGTCCTCGGCGGTGTAGGCAACGCCGAGGCCACCGCCGACGTTGACCACCCGGCACCAATCGCCGGCCAGTTCACCGAGGGCACGGATCGCCAGCTTGTAGGGCTCGAGCTCGAAGATCTGGGAGCCGATGTGGGCGTGCAGCCCGACCAGGTCGAGCTTGTCGGAGGCGAGCACGCGCTCGACCGCCGCCGCGGCCAGACCGTCCTCGAGCCCGAAGCCGAACTTCGAGTCGAGCTGGCCGGTGGTGATGTAGTCGTGGGTCGAGGGCTTGATCCCCGGGGTGACCCGGATCAGGACCCGCTGGGGCTGGTCGAGCAGCCGTTCGCAGCGCTCGATCTCGTCGAAGGAGTCGAGGATCAGGTGGCGGATCCCGGAACGGGCGGCGAAGAGGATTTCCTCGTCGGACTTGTTGTTGCCGTGCATGTGGATCCGGTCCGGGTCGAAACCGGCGCGCAGCGCCATGTGCAGCTCGCCGCCGGAGGCGACGTCGACCGACAGACCCTCCTCGGCGAAGAGCCGGTAGGCGGCGGTGCAGGGAAAGGACTTGCTGGCGAAGAGGACCTCGTAGTCGGCACCGCGACGCTCGAACGCCTCGCGATAGGCGCGGGCCCGGTCGCGCAGGTCGTCCTCGGCGTAGATGTAGGCGGGCGTGCCGACCTCGCCGGCGAGGTCGACGACGTCGCAGCCCGCCACCTCGAGATGCCCGCGCTCGTTGACCCGGCTACCAGCCGGGTAGACCCGGGAACCCGCGATCGGGTCCCCGCTCGCGACTGACCCCGCCTGATCTCGCTCCGCCATCGGCGGCATTCTGACGGTTGAGGGACGATCCGCGCGTGTAGCACTGTCGCTACACGCTCTAGGGTTTTCCGCCGAGCAAGCCGCCGACCGCTTTCACGGTTTCGTCGACGACTTTGCCGACCGGCGATTCGGGGCCGACGACGCCGTTGGCGACGCCTTCGGTCACTTCCGTCACACCGGTTTTTTCGAGCGCCCCGCCGGTCACCGTTTCGTCGACTTTGTCGACCGTTTCGTTGACGGTTTCGGTCACTTTCCCGGTCGGGGTCGTCGCAGCCGTGCTGCCGCTTTCGGATTTCCCGCCGCCGGAGGACGAACCCTGATTGGAGCTCGAGCTCGACGGGCTCTGTGCCGGCGCCGAGGAGGGAGCGTCGTTGCTCCCCTGGTTGCCACTGCCGGTGTTGCCGCTTTCGACCGGGCTGGTCGTCGCGGTCGGCCCCCCGGTCGAGGTCGACTCGCCGCCCGAGGACTGGTTCTGCTTGCCGTTACCGCCACCGTTGTCGGGGCGGGACCCGGTCGATTGCGGGGCCACGGCGGCCGCTTTGGCGGCGCTAGTCGTCGGCGCCGGCTGCGGCGAGGAGGTGGCGCGGGAGTCGGAGATGCTCGGCTCGTTGTCCCCGAGGGCGGCGATCGGCCAGTCCCTGAAAACCTGGGCGGAAACGAGCAGGACGAAGGCGACGATGGCGATGGCGATCAGCGTCGCCCCAGACATCGCGCTCACCAGGTAGGTGTGCGCCTGACGGATCATCGGTCCTTTACTAAAGGTAACCCATCGGGTCAGTAACTTCGCCGTATATACGAACCTCGAAATGCAGGTGCGGCCCGAGGCAGTAGCCGGTGCAACCCGTGTACCCGATCACCTCCCCTTGACTAACCGAATCTCCCAACGAGACCGCGAACGAGCTCTGGTGGGCGTAGCAGGTCGAGAGCCCGCCACCGTGGTCGATGCAGGTGAAGTTGCCGTAGCCGCCGCTTTCAGCCTCTGACTGCTGCAGGGCGACGGTGCCGGCCGCCGCGGCCTGGATCGGCGTCCCTTCGCCGACGGCGATGTCGATCCCCGGGTGGTACTCGTAGCCGGCGCCGATGTCGCGGCCGCCGAAGCCGGAGGCAATCGGACCGCTGACCGGCCAGATCAGGCCGCCGCTGCCTGCCTGGATCGGGCCGGCCGGCAGCGGCGCCGCGCCGGTGGCGGCAAGCTGGGCGACGATTTCGCTCTGGATCGCACTGACGTCACCGTCGAGCTCCTCCTCGTGTTCGGAGATCGTCGCCAGCGCTGCTTCGCGGTCGGCGCGGGCGCCGACGAGCGCCTGCTGGCGACCGGCGAGCGCGACCCGGGTGTCGCTCAGCTCCTGCTCTTCGGTGGCGATCGTGTCGCGCGCGGACTGAATCACGTCGCGGGCTTCGCGGCGGCTCTCGACCAGTTGCTGGACTTCGTCACGCAGGTCGCTGACGCGGTCGACGATCGCTTCGTCCATTCCGTGCAGGCGGTCGAGGTATTCGGCGTGGGCGGCGAGGTCTTCGATGTCGCCGGAGCTGACGAGGACGCTGAGCAGGTCGGGGTTGCCGCTCTCGTACATCGCCACCAGACGTTCGCGCAGGGCCATCAGCGCCCGCTTCAGGTGGGTGCGGATTTCCCCCAGGCGGTCCTCGGCGACCCGGAGCTGGGATTCGGCCTGGTCGAGTTCGGTCTGCTTGGCCGCGAGCCGGGCCTGAACGGCGGCCTCGCGGTTGCGGATCGTCGCGACCTCGCCGGTGAGGCGGTCGATCTGCGCCTTGTTCCGGGCGATCGTCGTCGTCAGCACGTCCTTGCGTTCGCGCACTTCGTCCAGCTTCGATTCCTTCGCTTCGAGCTGGGACCGCAGGTCTTCAGCGCCGGCGGGGGCGGCGGCGAGCAGGGTCAGGAGCGCGGCGGCGGCGAGGACGAGAGCCGTCGCAAGGCGACGTGGGAGGAGCATCCGAACGAGGCTAGCCAAGCCGAATTTCGGGCTCGTCCCGCCGGAAGTCCCTGCAACTGACGTTGCTACGGGGCGTTCTCGACCCGCAGCAGGCCGCCCTCGGCCTCCTCCTCCATCTGCAGCGTCGTGTGCTCGATCCCGAACCGCTCGCGCAGCGTCAGCTCGAGCCGGCGCCGGATCAGGTCGCGGTCGGTGTCACGGGCGACGACGACGTGGGCGGCGACGGCACCGAAGCCCGAGGTCACCGTCCAGGCGTGCAGGTCGTGGACCGAGCGGACGCCGTCCTCCTCGCAGATCGCCGCTCCCAGGCCGTCGACGTCAAGACCAGCGGGGGCCGCCTCCATCAGCACGTCGAACGGCTCCTTGATCAGCCGCCAGGAGGAGGCGAGGACGAGCGCCGCGATCAGGAGGCTGACGATCGGGTCGACGATGCTCGACCCGCCGGCGAGGACGACGGCGCCGGCGATGACGACGCCGATCGAGCCGAGCGCGTCGGCGGCGGAGTGGCGCAGCGCGCCCTCGAGGTTGATGTCCTCGCGCTGGCCGCGCGCAAGGACCAGCGTCGCCGCCACGTTGCCGGCGAGGCCGAAGAGACCGAGCGCGAGGACGCCGCCGGCCTCGATCGATGGTGGATCGGAGAAACGGCTGATCGCCTCGATCGCGATCACGACGCTGACCGCGACCAGCAGCAGCCCGTTGACGAGCGCCGCCAGCACCTCCGAGCGCTGATAACCGAAAGTCCGCCGCCCCGCCGCCGGCAGCGACGCGAGCCGGGCCGCGAACAGCGCCAGGGCGATCGAGCCGACGTCGGAGAACAGGTGCCCGGCGTCGGCCAGAACCGCAAGGGAGCCGGTGAGGACGCCGCCGACCGCCTCGGCGACCAGCATCGCGGCGTTGATCGCGAGCGCGATCCACATCCGCCGCCGGCTGTCGGCACGCCGCGCGTCGAGCGCATGGCTGTGCCCGCCGTGGGCGTGGCTATGTCCGCCGGGGCCGTGCACGCCCCGAGCTTAGGCGACCGCTAAGCGGCGACGGGCTCCTTGGCCTCGGTCTTCATCGCCTCGGCGGCGACGGCAGCGCCATACTCGAAACGCTCGGCGTACTCGCGCGCCTGCATCCGCGAAATGACCATCCGCTGGATCTCGGCCGTACCCTCGAACAGCTGGTAGATCTTGGCGTCGCGGAACCACTTCTCCAGCGGGCACTCGACGTCCCAGGAGTAGGGGCCGACGAGGTCCATCAACGTCGTCGTCGCCCACATCGTCACGTCACCGGCCTTGAGCTTGGACATCGAGCCCTGGCCGCCGGTCATCGGCACCCCGTTACGGCCCATCCACGAAGCGCGCTGGACCAGCAGGCGAGCCGACTCGATCTCGGTCGCGACGTCGGCCAGGGTCTGCTGGATGCGCTGGGTCTGCAGCAAGGGCACGCCCGATTCGGACTGGCCGTCGAGGTACTCGAGCGTCCACTCGTAGGCGGCCTGGGCGATGCCGAGCGCCGAGGCACCGACGATCGGCCGGGTGATCTCGAAGGTCGCGAGGGCGTCGGCCGAGCGCGATTTCTGGCCCGAACGAGCGCGCTCCAGCTTCTTCGCCAGCTTCTCCTCGCCGCCGAGCAGGTTCTCGATCGGGATCCGGCAGTCCTCGAGCACGACCTCAGCGGTGTGCGAGGCGCGGATCCCGAGCTTGGTCTCCTTCTTGCCCTGGCTCAGGCCCGGCGTGTCCTTGCCGACCACGAACGAAGCCTGGCCGCGGGTCCCGAGCTCGGGATCGACCGCGGCGACGACGACGTGGACGTCGGCGATGCCGCCATTGGTGATGAAGACCTTGGTCCCGTTCAGGACCCACTCGTCGCCGTCGCGCTTGGCAGTCGTTTTCAGGCTCTTGACGTCGGAGCCGGCCTGCGGCTCGGTCACCGCGTAGGCGCCGAGTTTGATCTCGTCGCCGGTGCCAAAGCACTCCGGCACCCAGTAGCCGATCTGCTCAGGAGTGCCGCTGGCGGCGATACCGGCGGCGGCGAGACCGGAGCCGTTGATCGCGAGGGCGATGCCGGCGCAGCCCCAGTGCATCTCTTCAGCCGCGATCGCGCCCATCTGCCCCTCGGAGTCGGCAGCGGTCGTCTGCAGGTACTCGATCCCCTGCAGGCCCTGGCGGCGAGCCTCCTTGATCACCTCCCAGGGCGTGCTCTCCTCTTCGTCGTGCTTGCGCGCGACGGGACGAATCTCCTCGCGGGCAAATTTGCGGACGCGAGCTTTGAACTCCAGCTGCTCGTCGTTCAGTTCGAAATTCATGGGGGCCTTTCTGCGCCTGGGGACCGATTGACTGGTCAGTCAGCCAGTCCCGTGGAACTTTACCCGACCGCGCCGCCAGACCCACGATCGTCGAGTCCGTCGCTGTGTGCGCATACCGCATACAGGGACGGACTCGACCACGACAGGAGCCGGTGTAGCGTTGGCGCGGTGAAGCGCGAGCGGCCGATCAACGCCGACCTGCCCGAGCTCGAGGACGAGGGGGCGGCGGAGGAGACCAAGGAGAAGGCGAAGTCCGAGCTGCCGGAGGCCTCACCCACGGCGCCGGAGCCGGGGAAGCCCTCTCCGCCCCCGAAGCGCCGCCGCCAGCCCAAGCCGCTGACCCCGAAGCTGTTGGCGGCGCTGGTCCTGATCGCAGTCGCCTTCATCGTCGCCGCGGTCCTCGGCGGCACCAGCGGTTCCGACCAAGGCAGCGACGAAGCAGCGCCGGCACCGACGGCGAGCACCGACGCGGGCGGCTCGGGCTCCGAAGTCGCCGACTCGCTGGGCTACCCCGCCTTCGCGACCAACAACACGACCAGGATCGGCGGCTCCGACCCGGCGACGATCGCCGCCGCCGCGGCGCTCGCCGTCTACCCGTCGACGACCTCGGCGCAGCGGCCCCACGCGGTGACGCTCGTTCCCGAAGGCGATTGGGAGGCCGGGATCGCCGCCTCGGTGCTGATGGCCGAACCGGTGCGGGCGCCGGTCCTGATCGAAGGCGCCGACGCCACTTCCGAAGCGCTGAAAGCGCTCGACCCGGTTGAGACCCGGACGGTCGGCGGCGGTTCCGCCGCCAAGCAGGCGGCGCAGGTGGCGGAACTGCGCGACCGCCTCTTCGGCTCCGCCCCCGACGCCGTCATCGTCGCCCCGATCAGCGAGCCGGCGATCGCGATGCCCGCCGCCGCCTGGGCCGCCCGCTCCGGCGACCCGGTCCTCTTCGCCGGCGTCAATGACCTGCCGGCAGCGACCGCGGCCGCCCTGCGCCGCCACACCAAGGTCCCGGTCTACGTCCTCGGCCCCTCCTCGGCGATCTCCTCCGAGGTGCTGCGCGGGATCGGCAAGATCGTCAGGCAGGTGAAGCGAATCTCCGGCGAGGACCCGGTTGCCAACGCGATCGCCTTTGCTCGCTACAGCGACGGCAAGTTCGGCTGGAACGTCAACGACCCGGGCCATGGCTTCGTCCTCTCCGGCGACGGAGAACCGCTCGACGCGGCAGCCGCGGCGGCGCTCTCGGGCTCCGGCAGCTGGGGGCCGTTGCTGCTCACCGACAGCGCCACTAAGCTCCCGGCCGAACTGCGCAGCTACTTTCTCGACGTGAAGCCCGGTTACACCGACAACCCGACCCGCGCCTTCTACAACCGCGTCTGGGTGATCGGCGACGAGGAGAGGATCGACGTGAACCAGCAGGCGGAAGTGAACGAGCTGGCCGAACTGACCAAGATCGGCGGCGAAGAATGAGCGAGACCGAGAACCCGCAGGTGCTCGGCCGCGGCGGCGAGATCACCGCCGAGGACATCCGTGCCCTGGCCGGCGCCTCCACCCCCCACTTCGCGCTGCAGGTGCGCAACCGGATCCGCCGCCTGATCGAGCCGCTGCCGGCCGATCACCCGGCCCGGATCGAAGGCGAGCGCAAGATCGCCCGCCTCGAGGAGCTCGCCGACAACAGCGGCGATCCGCGCGGCACTCTCGGCATCTCCCACTGAGGTGAAGTACCTGGCTGCGGGCGTCTGGCGGCTCGACGAGCTGCCGCGACCGCTGATCAACGTCTACCTGGCCGAGGACGTGCTGATCGACGCCGGCCGGCGCTGGGACCGGCGCCGGATCGTCAAACAGACCGGCGGCTTGCCGCTGTCGATGGTGGCGCTGACCCATGTCCACCCCGACCACCAGGGCTGCGCGAGGCAGGTCTGCGAGGCACGGGGCATCCCGCTTGCCTGCCACGAGGCGGACGTCGACGCGATGGAAGGCCGGCGCGACGTTGCGGCGACGGCGGCGCCAATCGCGAAGTTCTTCGGGCGGCTCTGGCAGGGACCGCCGCACCGGGTCGACCGGGTCCTGCGCGAAGGCGACGAGGTCGCCGGCTTCCGCGTCGTCCACGCGCCCGGCCACGCCCCCGGCGAGGTGATCTTCTTCCGCGAGCGCGACCGGGTCGCGATTTGCGGCGACGTAGTCCGCAACATCAGCTATCTCTCGCTGCGAACGCGGCTCGCCGAGCCGCCTCGCGATCTGACTCCCGACCCGGCCGAGAACCGCCGCTCGATCCGCAAGCTCGCCGCCCTCGATCCGTCTCTAATCCTGCCCGGCCACGGCCCCGCCGTGACCGACATGGCGGCGTTCCAGCGCTTCGCCGCCGCCCTTTCCGGGTAGCTCCACCGCAGCGTCTCGCCGTCCGGCGGGTTACCTAATTTCAGCTACCCAACTGGAGTGGAAGGGAGTCCAGATGAGCACGCTCAAGAGGAGCCGTCCGTCCCCGGCCATGGTCGTCGCCCTGATCGCCCTGGTCGCGGCCCTCGGCGGCACCGCCTACGCGGCACAGTCGATCAACGGCGGCGCGATCCAGAAGCAGTCGATCGGCGCCGGCAAGATCAAGCACAAGACGCTGACCGGCTACCAGATCAACACCAACAAGCTTGGCGTCCTGCCGTCGGCAAAGCGCGCCGCGCACACCTACTGGGCGGTCGTCAACAACCCGGCGAACCCGACCAACGCCACCCTCGCGCGGGCCAGCGACGCCGGCATCACCGTGGTCGAGGCCGGAGGCTCGGTCAACGTGATCTTCCCGGTGAACGTGAGCGGCTGCGCCGACGTCGCCGGCCGCAACAGCGCCGGCACCACGGTCCCGAACTCGGGCTACGCCCAGACCAACATCAATCCCGCCAACCCGAACGCGGTCGAAGTCCACACCCGCAACAAAGACGGTGCCAACGAAGACGCCGACTTCCAGCTGATCGTCGTCTGCCCTTGATCCCTCTTAGCCGTCCTCCGGCACGCGGTTTAGGATCCGCGCATGACCGATACCCCCCGTGCGCCCGAGGAAGGCGTCGTCGACACCGAGAAAAACGCGCGCGAACTGGCGATCCAGCGCCTCAAACTGAAGCAGGATTTCAAGGGCACCGCGGGCGGTGGCGCCCTTGCGATCCTGGTCACGGTCGTCGTCTGGATACTGGGAGACGGCGGCTACTTCTGGCCGATGTGGGTGATCTTCGGCGTCGCCATCGCCCTCATCACGACCGGCTGGAAAGCCTACGGCCCGAGCAACCAGATCACCGAGGCCGACGTCCAGCGCGAGATGAACAAGGGCTGAGCCCGGCCGCCTCGACCCGCGCCCACTAGTCCAGCGGATCGAGCAGGTCGAGCCGCAGCAGCTCGTCCTCCGGCGTGAACACGACCTCGTATTTGCGCCCAGCGGCTTTCTCCCTGGCGAAGAAGTCCCGGATCGTGTCGCCGACGCCGTCGACGAAATCGGTTTCCGTCAGGTAGATGGTGAAATCGTCGTCGGGGCGAGCCGCGGAAAGGCGTTCCAACGTCGGCAGGTCAGGGTTGTCGTCTTTGCCGTTGGCCGAGATCACGATCCGGGGGGAGCGCACCCGGCTGAACAGTTTCGGCGGGTTGTTGTAGCTGCTGCCATGGTGGGGAACCTTGAGCAGATCGACCTCCATCGTCCCTTCGGCGGGCAGGAAGCCGGCCGTTTCCAGCTCAGCCAGAACTTTTTCGCCGAGTGCATCGCCGGTGAGGAGCATCGTTTTCTCCCCCAACTCGGCCACGCAGGTGATCGAGGAAAGGTTCGGCGCCCGGGTGTCGACCGGTTCGCCCGCTTCGGCCGGCGTCAGTTTTCCTTCTTTCTGCAGTTTCGCGATTTCCTTCGCCCATTCTTCGCGCAGCGCGTCTAGCTCCGCCTGCCGCGGCCCGATCACGGTCAGCTTCAGCGGGTCGAGATCGACCGGCACTCCCTTGTCGCCGGGGGCCATCACGAACCCGGCGAAGCCTTCGTTCTGGGGCCAGTGCAGCCCGGCGGCGTTGTTGTGCAGCTGCCGGCCTTCGTTGACGCTGGCGATCACGGCCTCCATGCTCGACGGGATCGCCGCGCCGCCGGCCCCTTCGCCGGCGCTCGCGACGATGTCCTCGAACGAGTTGTGCCAGAGGTTCGAGACCAGGTAGCCGCTGCGCAGGGGCGGGTTGTCGATCAGGTCCTGGCTGAAGTCGAGCACGCCTTTGATGTGGTCGCTGTCGATGTGGCTGACCATCAGCACGTCGATCGTCAGGGTGCCGCCGGCTGCTTCCCTCAGCTCCTCGAGCCGCGGTTTGAGCGCTCGTTTGTAGGTCCCCCGCGGGCCGCCGTCGATCATCACCAGGCGCGGTTCGGCCGGGTCGCCATAACGAAGCAGAAGACTGTCGCCGTATTTCGCGTGCAGCGCCTCGAGCGAGAAAATCACTTCACACCTCCTGTAGGGCCCTGAGAGCGTCGATCAGGCCGGCGCCCTGAAAGGTGGGCTCGCGGCCGAGGTCCGTTGCCGTGCCGCAGAGGATCTGCTTCACCTGCCGCGGCTGGCCGATCAGCTCCGGGTTGCGCGCGATCAGCATCGCCGCCACCCCGGAGACGTGCGCAGTCGCCTGACTGGTCCCGTCCTTGACCTGGTAGCCGTGGTCGGGAACGGGGCTCTTGATCTTCTCCCCCGGCGCGACCAGGTCGGGCTTGGCCCTCCCGTCCCCGGTTGGACCGCGGCTGGAGAAGTAGGAGACGCCGTAGGTGTGTGGGTTCTGCCGGTGCGTCGACCCCACCGTGATCACTTCCTCGGCGTTGCCGGGATCGGTGATCGCAACGGTGCGAAAGCCGTCGTGCTCCTTGCCGCCTTCGCCTTTGTAGGTGGCCTGGCCTTCGTTCCCGGCGGCGACGGAGACGACGACGCCGCTCGCCGTCAGGCGCTCGCACTCGTCGCACACCGGGGTCCTGCCGACGGCGTAGTTGCGGACGTCGTGGTCGATCGAGAGGCTGAGGTTGATCCCGTGGATGACCTGCAGGTCGCTGTGGGAGTTGAGGTGCCGGACGAACTGCAGCGCGGCCAGGATCGCGAACTCGTCGCCGGGACCGGCGTCCGGGAAGACCCGCAGGTCGTAGAGCCTGATGTCGGGGCAGATCCCGATCAGGTTCTCTTCCGCCGGCATTTCCTCCTCGTCGTCGTCGGTAGTGCGCCAGTCGGAGCCGACGATGCCCGCCACGTGGGTGCCGTGGTCGCGCCTGGGCGGCGGATAGTGCGTGTCGTGGGGAACCCGCAGCAGCGGCTCGACGGCATCCCAGTCGATCGCCCTGCCGATCTCGATCCGACGCCGGATCTCGGCCCCCGCTTTTTTCGGCAGGTCACCCTGTTCGCCGGAGAGGATCGCCCGCAGCTTGGTGAAGTCGTAGGTGGCGACCACGCGCGAGGCTCCCTCGGGTCCGGTCGCCGGCAGCTCGACGAGCCGGCCCTGCTCGTCGCGCAGGCGAAAGGCGGGATGCGTGGCGTCGATCCCGGTGTCGGCAATCGCCCAGCGGATTTCCGAGCAGCCGATCGCGAAGACGCGTTCGGCGGCATCGGCCTTGACGACGAGGCGGGACCGCGAGAGCGCGGTCCTGGCCTCGCGGTTGACCGAAACGGTCCAGAGCGGGGTCGGCGCAGGTGGGCGGTCGGCTTCCTCCTCACCGCCCGGCTCGGCCCGCTCCTCGCCGCCCGGCTCGGCCCACTCCCTGCCGTTGAGGACTTTCACACCTTGGCTGGCGAATCGCAGCAAACGTTCGCCGCGGCTCTCCTCCTGGTCGGTGGGGGTCCCGGGCCCGGCCTCGACCCTGCCGACCAGTGCGGCGTACCAGACCAACCAGTCCTCGCCGAAGCGCGAGGCGGCCGACAGTTCCACCCACCATTTCGAGAGCGGGACCACGTCGCGGACCAGCTGGCCGAGCGTCAGGCGAACGACCACGTAGCCCTCGTTGTAGGCGAGGCCGACCCCGCCCTCCCCCTCGGAGCGCTCGAGGTCCTCACCGATTCCACGCTCCCTCAGCGCGGTGATCAGACCGGCGGCACTGCAGTCTTGGTGAGGGGTGAGAAGGAGGTCCTGCGGTTCCTCGGGCTTCTCGGCGAAACGGAACCACACCTCCGGCAGGACGGGTGAGTCCTGGGTGAACCGCTCTTCCCCCGGCAGGCCGAAGACCCAGTCCTGGAGGTCGTCGACACCGTTACTCATCCGCCCTCACGGAGCGAATCCTTACACGTTAGTCAAGTTCTTCTAAGTAACGAACTGTTCGGTTCACAAGCTTGGCAGCTCGCTCGTGGCAGGAGCCGATCAGGGCAGCCGGGCGACGCTCATCTCGACCCGCTCGCCCTTGAACGGCACCCCCTCGGCGACGAGCAGACCGCGCTGGCGCTGGCCCTTGGCGAGCGAGCCGGCGGCGCGGACCACGCGCCACCAGGGCAGGTCGGGATCGTCGGCGGCGAACAGAACCGTGCCGGCGAAGCGGGGTGCCCCCGGCGAGACGTCACCGTAGGTACGGACGAAGCCGGGCGGGATCGCGCGGACGCGGTCGAGGACTTCGAACTCACGGTCCCCCGACGGCTCGGGTGCGCCCACGGTGGGCGGTCAGCTACCGGGCCCGAAGGCGTCGATGATCCGGTTCTGGAACTCGCTCAGCTCCTCGGGCGAGATGAAGTAGGTGGGCGGCGTCAGGAAGAGGCCGTCGGCGCGCTCGGCGGTCGCCTCGACCCGGGCGCGAACCTTGTCGAGCGGGCCGGCAGCGCAGTAGGTCTCGACCATCTCGTCGCTGATCGCCGCCGGCACGCCGGCAAGGTCGCCGCGACGGAAGGCCTCACCGGCGGCGACGGCGTTCTCGCCGAAGCCGTGCAGCTCCCAGAGCGGCATGTAGGTCTTGACCGTCGCGTAGAAGGAGATCGTGCGCCGGGCCATCTCGATCGCCCGCCCTTCGTCGTCGTCGATCGCGCAGCAGACGGTCGGCAGGTAGTCGAAGTCCTTGCGATCGCGGCCGGAGCGGCGCAGGCCCTCCTCGAATGCGTCGACGACGACCTCGTCGATCCAGCGCAGGCTCTGGATCGGGTGCCCGATCAGACCGTCGGCGACGTCGCCGGCCATCCGCGCCATCCCCGCCTGGACCGCGGCGGTGTAGATCGGGACCGCCTCGCGAACGGGTGCGTGGGGGCGGACCCATCCTTTGATGTCGATGTCGTAGTAGGAGCCCTCGTAACGGATCGGCTCGCCGGCGCTCGCCTGGCGCATGATCAGCCGCGTCGCCTCGATCGCCTCGCGCAGGTGCGGCGCCGGCTTGCCGTAGTCGGCGTTGTGCCAGGTTTCGTTGAGGCGTTTGACCCCCGCGCCCATCCCAAACCGGAATCGCCCGCCCGCCATCTCATCGATGTCGAGCGCGGTGACCGCGTGGATGAAGGGACTGCGGGTGAAGGCCCAGACGATTCCGGTGGCAACGCCGATGCGCTCGGTCTTCGCCGCCAGGTAGGCGGCCTGCGTCACCGCGCTGCGGAACAGCTCCGGCGCCCACACGCACTCGACGCCGGCCGCCTCGGCCCGCAGCGTCTCCGCCTCGAGGTCGGCGACGGTGGTGCCGATCGCAGCGACGGAGATCCGGTCGAGCGCAGCCATCCGCTTTCGCTCAGGCCGCCGCCGGCGCCGCGGCCCGCGACAGCACCGCCTCGGCGACCCGCTCGCGATGCCACTTGGCATCGCCGAACAGAGCTGCGTTGGCACGGCCGCGCTTGAGGAAGAAGTGGAGGTCGTGCTCCCAGGTGAAGCCGATCCCGCCGTGGACCTGAATCGAGGCGTCGGGCACGCGCCAGCCGGCGTCGGAGGCGTAGGCCTTTGCCATCGAGGCGGCCAGCGGCAGCGACTCCGGCTCGGCATCGGCGGCCCAGGCAGCCCCGTAGACGGTCGAGCGAGCGTTCTCGGTCTCCAGCAGCATCTGTGCGCAACGGTGGGAGACCGCCTGGTAGGCGCCGATCGGGCGACCGAACTGCTGGCGGTCTTTGGCGTACTCGACCGCCATCTCCAGCGCTCGCTGGGCGACCCCGGTCGACTCGGCGGCGAGGGCGACGCAGAGCCGGTTGAGGACCGCCTCGTACTCGTGACCCTCGGCCGGCATCGTGTCCTCGGCGGCGACGCGGACGCCGTCGAAGCGGACGCTCGAGAGGCGCCTGGTGGTGTCGATCGACTCCTCCTCGCTGACGCTGACGCCGTCGGCGTCGCTTGCAACCAGATGGCGGTGACCGTCGTTGGTCGCGACCATGAAGAAGTCGGCGCTGCCGGCGTCCATCACCAGCACCTTCTCGCCGTCGAGGACTACGCCGTCGCCGTCGGGCTTGGCCTCCATCGTGTAGGCGCCGGGGATCGCGGTCGAGCCGGCACCCCAGAGCGCCGGGGTCCCGCGGCGGGCGCCCTCGGCCAGCGGCCGCAGGTAGCGCTCACGCTGGTCGTCGGAACCGCAGATGCTCAGCGCCAGGCCGACGATCGTGTTCGAGAAGAGCGGCGAGGGAGCGAGCGCGTAGCCCATCTCCTCGAAGAGGACGGCGAGGTCGACGATCCCAAGGCCCTGGCCCCCCCACTCCTCCGGCAGCGCCAGCCCGGCCCAGCCGAGGTCGGCCATCTGCTGCCAGCCGTCGGCGTCGAAGCCGCTACCCGAGGCCGCGATCTCGCGGATCCGCTCCGATTTGAAGCGCGAGGCGAGAAAATCGCGGGCGGTCGCCTTGATCGCCTGCTGCTCGTCGGTGAGATCGAAGTACATGCGTGCGCTCTCTACCGCAGCCTCGGCAGGCCGAGCACGCGCTCGGCGATGATGTTCTTGAGGATGTCGGTGGTGCCGCCCTCGATCGAGTTGGCGCGCGAGCGCAGAAAGCCATACTGCCAGGCACCGTTGTCGATCGCGTGCTCGGAGCCGCGGCCAAGCGGCGCGTAGGCGCCCTCGAGCTCCAGCGCCAGCTCGGTCAGCCCCTGGTTGAGGTCGGCCCACTGCCACTTGCCAAGCGAGCCCTCGGGGCCGGGGATGCCGGACTGCATCGTCTTCGTCAGGCCGCGGTAGGCGCCGAGCCGCATCGCCTCGGCCTCGATGTGGAGCTGGGCGATGCGCTGGCGGTAGTAGCTGTCGTCCGCCGCCGAGCCGCCGGCGGTGCGGACCTCGGTCGCGAGCCGGGAGAGGCGGCCGAGGCTGTTCTGGATCTGGGCGATGGCGCCGAAGGCGAGCCCGGCGCGCTCGTTCATCAGGGTCGTGATCGCCACGCCCCAGCCGTTGCCGACGCCGCCGACGACGTTCTCGTCGGGGATCCGCGCCTCGTTGATGAAGACCTCGTTGAACTCGCCCTCGCCGGTGATCTGGACCAGCGGTTTCGCTTCGACCCCGTCCTGCTCCATGTCCATCAGGAAGTACGTCAGGCCCTGGTGTTTGGGCGCGTCGGGATCGGTGCGGGCGACGAGCATGCACCACTTCGCGTACTGGGCGAAGGTGGTCCAAACCTTTTGGCCGGTGACGACCCATTCGTCGCCGTCCTTGACCGCGCGCGTCTTCAGCGAGGCAAGATCGGAACCCGACTCCGGCTCGGAGAAGCCCTGGCACCAGATCTCCTCGGCGGTCAGGATCGGCTCCAGGTAGCGCTGCTTCTGCTCCTCGCTGCCGTGGGCGATGACGACCGGGCCACCCATCGCCAGGCCGAGCACGTTGGCCGGGCTCGGCGCTTCCTGGCGGGTCGCCTCCTGGACGAAGATCGCCTGCTCGATCTGGGTCGCGCCGCGGCCGCCGTACTCCTTCGGCCAGGAGATCCCGGCCCAGCCGCCGCCGTGCAGCTTGCGCTGCCACTCGGTGCGGAAGGTCATCACCTCGTCGAGGCCACCCTCCGGCTCCGGGCCGGGGTTGTTCGCCTGCAGCCAGGCGCGAACCTCGTCGCGGAACTCCTCCTCCGATGGCGACAGCGTCAGGTCCATCGAGCGCTGAGCATATAGGTCATTGGCCGAGCGGCCAGGGGGTGCTCAGAAGAATGCCCTGGAGCCGCCTACAGGCCGGCGCAGGTTTCGAGCCCGGCTTTTTTCGTCACGGCCTGGAATTCCGCAAACGAGGATTTGGGTCCGCTCAGTTCCCCATTCGGTTCTTTTTCGAGCCCTTTGATCGCCGCTTCGAGAGAGGAGATGACTTCTTCCAGAGTCTGCTCTTCTCCGGCCGGCGGCGTCACCGCTTCCATCTGTTCCCGGGCCGATTCGAGCGGCGGGATGGCGGCCTTCAGGTTTTCTTCTTCTTTGGTGAGTTTCTTGCCGCCTTTTTCCAGTTTTTTGAGTTCTTCCTGGTAAGTCGGCGGCACCTGGATGCAGATTTCGTTGACCTGCGCGGTGAACTGGGTCTTGGTCAGCGGTTTGGAGCTGCCTTCTTCTTCGCCACCGGTTTCTTCGCCGCCGGTTTCTTCGCCGCCGTCATTCGCATTCGCAGTGGTTCCATCGGCGCTGGTCGAATCGGCGCTGGTTTCAGCACCCCCGCTGCTGCTGTCCGAGGAACCACCGCATCCGGCCAGCAGAGCGCCGAACAGCACCATCACGACCAAACTGAGAATGACCTTGACTCGCATGAGATTCGCCCCTGCCCCACCGATTAGTTGAAAAACCTGATTAATCGGCAACAACCGTATAGGCGAATCTCTGCAAGTCAAATAAAAACTTTCTATTCGCCTCCGCACTGCTTGAAGCCGTAGGCCTTCGCGAGTTTGGAGGCTTCCGCCAGCGGGTTCTCGCCGTTGACGACGGCCTTCGGGTCTTCTTCGATTTCCTCGGCACCACGGCCAACCGCCGCGACGATCTCTTCGACCGCTTCCTCTTCGCCCTGCGGCGGGCCGAGGTCGGCGATTTCTTCCGACTGGCGCTTGATCGCAGGACCAAGGACCTGTTCGACCACTTCTTCCTGCTCGGCTTCGCTCGGGTTTTCGGTGTCGATCCCGTTTTCTTCGGCGAATTCGTTCGCTTCTTCTTCGATCGCCGCATCGCCCTCGGCGCAGATTTCATCGCCCTGCTTGATGAATTCGGCCTTGGTCAGAGACGAAGGCGAACCGCTGTCGGTGCTGTCGCCGCTGCTGTCATCGCCCCCGCCACCGCAACCGGCGGCAACGAGAGCGACGACGAGAGCGGCGAGCAGTGAAGCGGAAAATCGCTTACTCAAACCAATCTCCTTTGAAAGCTCAGTGGGTGCGCCACGCTACCTCAGACCCGCTGGATCAGGGTTCCCGTGCCGAGGCCGCCCCCGCAGCACATCGTCACCATGCCCATCTCCTTGTCGCTGCGCTCCAGCTCGTGCAGCAGGGTGGTGATGAGGCGGGCGCCGCTGGAGCCGAGCGGGTGGCCGAGGGCGATCGCGCCGCCGTTGACGTTGACCCGGTCCATGTCGGGGTCGAGCTCGCGCCGCCAGGCCGCGACGACCGAGGCGAAGGCCTCGTTGATCTCGATCAGGTCGATGTCCGAGAGCTCGATCTGGTTGCGCTCGAGCAGCTTCCTGGTCGCCGGAATCGGGCCGGTCAGCATGATCACCGGGTCGACCCCGACCGTGGTCTGGTCGTAGATCCGCGCCCGCGGCTGGAGCCCCAGGGCCTCGGCCTTCTCGCGCGCCATCAGCAGCACCGCCGCGGCGCCGTCGGAGACCTGCGAGGAGTTGCCGGCGGTGATCTTGCCGTCCTCCTTGAAGGCCGGCTTCAGCGCCGACAGACCCTCGAGCGTGGTCTCGCGCAGGCCCTGGTCGGTCATGTAGGTGTCGCCGTTGACCTGGAAGGGGACGATCTCGCGCTCGAAGCGGCCCTCCTCGGTCGCCTGGATCGCCAGCTGCTGGGAACGGACGCCGAGTTCGTCGAGCTCGGAGCGGGGGATCTCCCACTGGTCGGCGATCATCTCCGCCGAGAGGCCCTGCGGGATCAGGTTGTAGCGCTCGAGCAGCTCCGGCGTGAACGGGTTGCCGAACTCCTGGATCGAGCGGGCCGCCTCGGCGAAGGAGTTGTGGCCCATGTGCTCGACCCCGCATCCGATTGCGACGTCGTGGACGCCGGAGGCGATCAGCGCCGCCGCTAGGTTGACCGCCTGCTGACCGGATCCGCACTGGCGGTCGACCGTGGTCGCCGGCACCTCCTCGGGGAGGCCCGCCTGCAGCCAGGCGTCGCGGGTGATGTTGAGCGCCTGCTCGCCGAACTGCTGGACACAGCCGCCGATCACGTCGCCGACCTCCATCGGGTCGATCCCGGCGCGCTCGATCAGCGCTTCGAGGTTGCGCGCCAAAAGCGTCGAGGGATGGGTGTCCTTGTAATAGCCCTTCTCGGGATGGCCGCGGCCGATCGGCGTCCGCGCCGCCTCGACGATCACGACCTCGCGGCCGCCGAACATTCCCTTTCCGTTCTCCGCCATCACCATCTCCGTTCCTTAAGTTTTGTGACGAAACTGAGTGTCCGCCAAATGATAGAGCCCCGACTGACCCGTCAATCGGCCGTCCTTTGCGGATCCTCCCAACCCCACACGGCACCGTTGCTGGCCCAACTGATAGGAACCCGGGCTCATGAGCTCGAAACAGGGGTACGACAGCCCGGGTATCGCGGGAGCCGGGGCGATTGCCACGGGCCTTGCCGCGGTATCGACCACGACCGCGGACACGATCCTGCTCGCCCGCAGCGAGGCTTCCGCCTGGCGCGCCGAGGAGAAAGTCGTCGCCGCCTGCGCCAAGATCGAGGGCGGTGAGCCCTCGCGCCTGCGGGTCACCACCGACCCCAAAGATCTCGCCGACTGCGACGTCGTCGTCGAGGCGATCGTCGAGGATGTCGAGGCCAAGGGGGAGCTGCTCGCAACGATCTTCGCAGCGTGCCCGAACGCCGACTTGGCGACCACCACGTCCTCGCTTGGGATTGGCGAGATCGCCAAGGCGGCCGGCACCGACAAGCTCTTCGGCCTCCACGTCTTCAACCCGGTGCCGCGGATGCAGCTGATCGAGGTCTGCTTCCCCGACGGCGCCGCCGGCGCCCGCGAGAAGGCCCTGGCCTGGTGCGCGGCACTCGGCAAGACCGCGGTCGAGGTTCCCGACCAGGCCGGCTTCGTCGTCAACCGCCTCCTCTTCCCCTACCTCTTCGACGCGGTGCGGATGGTCGAGCGCACGGGCATGGACCCGAGCGAGGTCGACGCCTGCATGAAGCTCGGCGCCGGGCACCCGATGGGGCCGCTGGCCCTGCTCGACTTCGTCGGCCTCGACGTTTCCGAGGCGATCGGCGACGCGCTCTACACCGACTCCGACGACCCGGCCCACAAACCCCCCGGGCTGATGGTCGAGATGGTGGGCGAAGCGAAGCTGGGCCGCAAGGCCGGCCAGGGCTTCTACAGCTACGACTGAGTTATTCGGCGGGCGCGGTCCGGCGCTTGCCGGAGACGTCCCAAATCACATCTGCCTCTGAGATTCCCTGGCGGCGGGCGATCGTCTCGATTTCTTCCCAAGGGAGCTCTGCCTCCGGCAGCTCGTCCCAGCGAGCGAGGTCGAGAGCCTCGATCGAGCCTTTCAGCGCCGGGCCGAGATGCTCCTCGGAGCGCAACAGAGCCCTCAGAACCTCGAGTTGCTTGTCGGTCAGGCGAACAACCCACATGCGGTACCTCCAACTGTCGGCGGGGTCGCGGGTTGCCCGGAGAAGCTAAGCGGCGGGACGGACGGAACTGCTGATCCGGACCGCCTCGATCCGGTTCTCGCGGACCGCCTCGACCCGGATCGTGTAGCCGTCGACGCTGATCGAGTCGCCGCGCTTGGGCAGCCGCCCGAGCTCGCCGAAGACGAATCCGCCGACCGAGTTGTAGGCGTCGGTGTCGACCGGCAGCTCGATCCCGGCGTCGGCGAGGTCGCCGAGCGAGACGTGGCCGCGGACGAACCAGTCGCCGTTGGCGAGCCGGCGCAGGGCGGCCGCGCGGGGGTCGGTCTCGTCCTCGATCTCCCCCACCACCTCCTCGAGGATGTCCTCGACGGTGACGATCCCGACCGTGCGGCCGTACTCGTCGACGACGACCGAGAGCGAGGTCCGCTGCACCTGGAGGTCGTGCAGGAGGTCGTCGAGCGGCCGAGTCTCCGGCACGATCAGGGCGTCGCGGATCACCGTCTCGATCGAGGAGTCGGGCCCGTCGCTCATATAGAGGCGGGCGAGGCTGTTGTTGTGGATGATCCCCTTGACCCGGTCCGGGTTGTCGTCCTCGATCACGACCAGGCGGGTGTGGCCGGAGGTGACGCAGCGCCGCAGCGCCGCCTCGACGGTCTCCGAGGCATCGACGGTGACGACGGCCGGGATCGGCGTCATCACCTCGCGCGCCTCCTGCTCGTGCAGGTGGAAGACGCCGGCCAGGTGCCCGGCCTCACCGGGGTCGAGGCGGCCGCGCTGGGCGCCACGCGAGATCAGCAATCGCAGTTCCTCCGGCGAGGTCTCCTCTTCGACCGAGGCGCGGTCGACGCGGAAGATCTTGAAGACGATGAAGTTGGCGGGGGCGTTGGTGGCGACGATCAGCGGGTGCAGGGCGGAGCGGAAGAACCGCAATGGGCGCGAGATCCGGATCAGCGTCGGCTCGGCCCGGGCGATCGCCAGCATCTTCGGCGACTGCTCGCCGAGGATCACGTGCAGGAAGGTGACGATGATGAAGGCGATGGCGATCGAGATCCCGAGTGCGACCGCATGCGAGAAGAAGTTGCCGAGGAGCGGCTCGAACAACTGCGCCAGGGCGGGCTCGCCGAGGAAACCGATGCCCAGCGAGGCGAGCGTGATGCCGACCTGGCAGGTTGCGACGAACTCGTCGACATGATCGAGCTGCTCGAGCGCCAGGGTGGCGCCGCGGACGCCGTCGCCGCGCATCTGCTCGAGCCGCTCACGACGCGAGCGGACGATCGCGAACTCGGCGGCGACGAAGAAACCGTTGACCGCGATCAACAGCAGAAGCAGGAGGAGCAGGAGGACGCTGCTCATCCGCTATGCGGCCCGGTACTTCGGGCTGGGACGTCGTCGGCCATTCGGGCCTCCGGAATATAGCTACCACCCCCGCGGCAGCCCAAATAGGTGCCATATTGAGCGGATTGTGCGAATTGGAACGCTCAGCGAGATGCTCGAAGAGATCGTCCGTCTCGGCGAGGCGACGGGCATGGAAGAGCACGCGCACGAACTGCGCGGTGAACTCGAGGGGCGGCTGGCGACCGTGCGCGCGGCGGTCTCGGAGGCCACCACCCCGCGGGTGATCGCGCTCGAGCACCTCGACCCGCCGCGGGTCGGCGGATTCTGGATCCCGGAGATGATCTCGATCGCCGGCGGCGTCGATGTCGCCGGCGACCCTGGGCTCAACCCTCCCGAGGTTCGCTGGGGCGAGCTCGAGAGCCTGGGTCCCGACGTCATCGTCGTCCTCCCCGCCGGCTCTCTGCGCGATGCCCACGCGCAGGCGATGGAGCTCTGGGAGCAGATCGCCGCGCTGGGGGCGGGCCGGGTCTACGCGGTCGACGCCGACGCCGCTTTCACCGAGCCGGGGCCGCGCCTTGTCGACGGCGTCGAGCTGCTCGGCCACCTGCTCCATCCGGACCTGATGGACCCGCCGGGCAACGTCGGCTTCGAGGCACTGCGGGCGCCGGTGACGCGGCCCTAGGCCGGGCTCTGGGCGCGGCTCAGGCGACCGCGAGGCCGCCGAGAACCGAGATCACTGCGACCGCCAGGATCAGGGTGAGCTCCGCCGGCAGCCGCCTCGAACCGAGCCTTCCACGCTCGCCGGCAACGATCGCAAGCGCACACAAAGCACCGCCAACCAGGCCACCGAGGTGGCCGCCGACGCTGATGTTGCTGGCACCAAAGGTAAAGACCAGGTTGATCACGATCAGGATGCCGATCTCCCCCGCGATCGCGTCCATGCCGCGTCCGCGGGCGATCACGAAGATCGCTCCAGCGAGGCCGAAGATTGCTCCTGAAGCCCCCAGGGTGAAGGCAGTTGGATCCGTGAGCAAAAGCGCTCCGAAAGAACCAGCGAGCAGCGACGCGAAGTAGATCGCGACGAACCGGACGGTGCCCAACGATGGCTCCAGCAGCCGCCCGAGGAAGAAGAGCAGGACCATGTTGAAGAGCAGATGGGGGAAGAAGTTGGCGTGGAGGAAGCCGCCGGTGACCAGCCGGTACCACTCCCCTTCTTCGGCGATGAAGAAGCCGTTGAGCGCAAATTCGCTGACGAACTTGTTGCCCGGGTTGTTGATCCCGCCGGGCCCACCCGCGATCTCGATCACGTAGACGATGAGGTTGATCACGATCAGCGCGATCGTCGCCGGGAACGCCCGAGCCTGACCGGCGGGAGCGGTCGGGTTGCGGACGACTTTGGTCCGCTGCTGCATGCACTCCGGGCAGCGCATGCCGACCGGGGTCGGCGTCATGCAGTCGGGGCAGATCGGACGACCGCAGGAAGAGCAGGAAACACCGGTCTCGCGGTCGGGGTGGCGGTAACAGGTCTGGGCCATGCGGACGATGGAGCCTACAATCGGCGCCGATGGAGGCCGCCAGCCCTGCCCGCCTGTATGCCACCTTGGCCGGTGCATTCCTCTTGCTGCTGGGAATTGCCGGCTTTTTCTACAGCGCTTCTTTCGGTGCTCCCGGCGACGTCGCGAAGGTGCTCGGGGCGTTCGGAGCCAACGCCTGGACGAATCTCCTCTACGTCGTCGCCGGCTCGCTGGGACTGCTCGCCGGGGGTCTCGCCTCGCGTCGCTACGCCCTCGCCGCGGGCAGCCTGTTCACGGTGCTGGCGGTCTGGGGCTTCGCGCTCGACGCCGGCGACGCGATCCTCGGCTTCCTCCCCGCCGGCGGCGCCGAGAACGTTCTGCGCCTCGCGATCGGACTACTCGGGCTCGCGGCGGCGGCCGCGACGCCGAAGCGCTCGCGCCGAGATGCGCGAGCGCAAGCCGCCGGCTAGGGACTTCAGGCCGCTCTCGCTCTTCTGGCGGCTGCGGCGACGCAGCTCGAGCAGGACGAGGGCGCCGGTGGCGGCAGTGCCGGCGCCGACCGCGACCACCGGCCGCACCCAGTTGCGCGGATCGCGCAGTGCTCTCAGCTCACCCTCGGAAAGCTCCTCGGCCCAGTCGGAAAGCTCCTCGGCGGCCGCCTGGGTGATCGCCGAGAGCGTGTCCTCGATCCGGCCCGAGAGCCGCTCGGGCGGCTCGATCGGCGCCAGCGCGTCGGCCAACAGGCTCTCGACGTCCCAGCTCGTCGCACCCGGATCCCTACTCGGCTCGGTCATCGCTCATCTCCTCCTGCAACTGCTTGATAGCGCGATGGATCAGCACCTTGGTGGCACCGTCCGAGCGCCCCAGCGCCCGCGCGATCTCCCGATTGTCCATTCCCAACGCGAAGCGCATGATCAGCGCCTCGCGGCGGTCGTCGGAGAGATGCTCGAGGTTGGCCATCACCTGGCGCAGCTCCTCCCGCCCCTCGGCGATCGCGACCGTGTCGTGGCGGGCGGCGATCGGGGCGCTCTCGTCGAGCGGACTCTGCGGCCGCCGCGAGCGGTCGCGGTAGTAGTTCGAGGCGAGGTTGTGGGCGATCCTGATCAGCCAGGGCCGCAGCGGCCGGCCGTGCGACTCGCGCCGGGCGCGGTCGAAGTGACGATAGGCCTGGAGGAAGGCCTGCTCGGTCAGGTCCTCGGCGTCGTGATGGTTGCCGATCTTGTAGTAGGCGTAGGAGTAGACGTCGCGCAGGTGGGCCCGGTAGAAGTCCTCGAAGGCGCGGTCGAGCTCCGCCTTCGCGGCCGGCGCCAGCTCGGCCGGCTCGACGTTCTCCTCGGGGCCACTCACCGTCCCAGCCTAAGCGGATCCCGCTTAATGCGATCAGGGCCGCCATCAGGCTGCCCGTCGTGCTCGCTCGACGCGGCGCAAGCCGGCGACCCACTCGGCGGCGTCGATCTTGCCGGCGATCAAATCGGCGAGCCCGCTCAGCGCCTCGGCCGAGACGCCGGAGGCGGCGACCGCCTCGGCCAGGAGCGGCGTCGTGTCGAGCCCCTCGGAAGCCTGGCCGATCTGAGCCGGGATCTCGGCCGCCGGCGTGCCGGTGCCGAGCAGCTCTCCAGCCCGCCTGTTACGCCCGGCCGGAGCCATCACCGTTGCCGTCAGGTCACCGACGCCGGCAAGGCCGGAGAAAGTCTCGAGCTCGGCGCCACGGGAGATCGCGTACTCGATGCACTCGCTCCAGATCTCGGCAGCGGCGATGCCGGCGGCATTGAGTCCGTGCGGCTCCGCTGCGGCGGCGGCGAGGGCGGCGGCGTTCTTCGCGGCGCCGGCCATCTCGACCCCGGTGACGTCGCGGGAGCGCTCGCAGACGAGCCCGGCATGGTCGAAGACTTCGCCGAGCTGCTGGCGCAGGTCGGCGTCGGCGGAGGCGAGAACCAGAGCGGCGGAGCCGGAGACCGCCTCGCGCGCGTGGGCTGGGCCGCCGAGGCTGGCGATCGCCCGCGCCCGCACGCGTTGGCTGACGTAATCGGCTGGCAGTTCCCCCTGGGGCGGAATCAGGCCCTTGGTCATCAGCAGGATCGAGGAGCGGCCGCCGACCCGGTCGGCGATCGCGCCAACCGCCTGCGGCAGGTTCTTCGACGGAATCGCGAGGCAGATCAGGTCGAGGCCGTCGAGCTCGATCTGGGAGGCGAGGCGGACGTCGATCGACTCCGGCAGCGACACCTCGGGCAGGTAGCGGCGGTTTTCGCCATCCTCGATCAGCTGCGCCACGGCCTCGGGGGTGCGGGCGCCGAGCTGGACCTCGAGCCCACCGCGGGCAAGCAGGACGGCGACGGCGGTGCCCCAGCTGCCGGCGCCGATCACGGCGGCGCGGCGCAGCGGCGGCAGGCCGCCGAGGTCTTCCCACTGCAGCTGCACGTTGGGCCAGATCCGCGCGGTGACGGTTTCGGCCAGCGCCTTCGACGGCTCCTCGGCGCGTGGGAAGGTCATCGGCCGACCCAGCCTCACCCGCACCTTGCGGGGCCGGATCCGCCAGCCGCGGCGCACGTGTTCGGTGCCGATCACCGCGGCCGGGATCACCCGCGCCCCGGTCTGCAGCGCCAGCCGCCCGACGCCGCGGCGCGGGGTCGAGAGGGTCCCGCGCCGGATCCTCGTCCCCTCGGGGAAGATGCAGACGGTGCCGCCGCGTTCGACCACCATCCGCGCGGTCTCCATCGACTCCTCGTCGGATTCGCCACGCCGGATCGGGAAGGCACCGAGGCGGGAGAGCAGCCAGCCCTGCCAGGGGTTGCGGAACAGCTCCTGCTTGGCGACGTAGTTCATCGGCCGGCGCCAGGGCAGGCAGCCGCCGACGACGAAGGGGTCGAGGAAGCTGCGGTGGTTGGCGGCGACGATCAGGCCGCCCCTGATGTGGCGGGCGTTGGGGCGACCGGTCCGGCCCCAGCGGAAGTAGGCGAGGAAGAACGGCGTCAGGAAGATCCTGGCGACGATGTACATCGGCCAGTTGACGCTGTGCCCACGCGTGTAGGCGTGGTATCTGGACAGTCGCTCGGCGTCCACGCAGAGCGCTACACGGGAGACGCGGGTCGGTTACCCGGCCCGCCGAGAGGTGGACGGGCCACTACCAAGCGCGGCCCACGAGCCCGGTCAGCTCCTCCCGGGTGAGGGGAGGGCCGGGAACGCGGCCGAGCTCGGGTCGGCCGAGCATGGCCTCGATCGCCTCCTCGCGCCGTGATTCCTCGCCGCCGAGCTCGCCGAGGGCGGCTGGGTTGCCGCCGAGCTCGCGCAGGCGCTCCTCGAGGCGCCCTGGGTAGGTGGCGAGCGCCGCCGGCAGCGGACCGATCGCGTCCGGCGCCCGGCCGAGCAGGAACCCCATCGCGACCGGGAGGATCGCGGCGTTGGTCTCGGCGTGGGGAGTTCCGCAGAGCCGGACCAGCGACTGGCAGACGACGTGGTGCAGGCCCATCCCGGCGGAGTCGATCGCGTAGCCGCAGAGCAGCGAGCCGAGTGCGAGCCCGGCCCGGTCGCGAGTGGCGGGCCCTTCGTCCAGCGCGCTCGCGATCGCACTGGCGCCGCGCAGCGCCGTCCACTCAGAGACCGGATTGGCGAGCGGCGTGTAGAGCGAGTCGGCGCCGTGGGCGAGCGCGTTCATCGAGCTCGTCCGCAACTGCGGCTCCGGCTGGCTCGTCATCACCGCCGGGTCGGCGAGCACGAGCGCGGGCCGAATAGTCGCCTCGACCCGGTCCTCGAACCCGGCCGGCAAGCGGTGGTTCCCCGTCATCTCCGCCCCCGACATCGTCGTCGGAATCGCCGCAACGTCTGCACCCGTCACCGAAGCAACGGCCTTCGCCACGTCCACCACCCGTCCCCCACCGAGCGCCACCAACGACCGTGGTTGAGCTTCGTCTTGCATAGCGAGAC
>DATKIA010000096.1:0-31791 GCA_035509895.1 Solirubrobacterales bacterium | reverse complement strand
AGCGGCCAGGATCGACCCCACCGCCCCCTCCCCCAGGTGCAACTTGTGCCCGATCCACTCGACGGCGTTGGTAAACAACAGCGCGCCGGTAAGAACGACCGCAAAGCTAACCAGCAAGAGGACTACTTCCATCTCCGCAGGCTATCTGTCCCGCGAGCCGGCTCCGGCACCGGGCGGGATTCGGGCAGGGCTCGCCAAGCCTCCCCATCTGTTGCGCAGGTGAGCCCTGCCCGGAGCCCGCCCGCGACGCAACCGTTACGCGAAGTAAAAAGCCAGCCCGAAGACGAAGTAGACCGCGAGGAGCTGGACCCCCTCGAACCAGGTCGACTCGCCGTCCTGGGTGACGAACTGGGCGATCAGGATCGCCAGCAGGATCGCTCCGAGCTCGAAGCCGTTGAAGACCAGCGCCAGCGGATAGGGCCCGATGAAGAAGGAGGCGAGGACGAGGACCGGGGCGACGAAGAGGGCGACCTGGGCGCTGGAGCCGACGGCGATGTTGACCGCGAGGTCCATCTTGTCCTTCATCGCGACGAGAACCGCGACCCAGTGCTCGGCGGCGTTGCCGACGATCGCGACGACGATCACCCCGATGAAGAACTCGGAGAGGCCGATCGAGTGCGAGGCCTCGGTGATCGAGCCGACCAGGACCTCGGACATGATCCCGACGAGGACGCCGGCGATCGCCAGGGCGATGATCGAGGTCCGGGTTGACCAGCCCCAGGTGTCCTCGTCCTCGTACTCGGGGTTGAAGATGTCGCGGTGGGTCCTGAGCGAGAAGAAGAGGCCGATCACGTAGGTGGCCATCAGCACGATCGCGACCGCCAGCGAGAGGTGCTCGACGGTGCCGCCGTAGTGGACCGACTCCGCCCCCGGGTCGGGCAGGCCCTGGCCCTCGACCAGCTCGAAGATCGCCGGCATGATCAGCGCCGCGGCGGCGAGCATCAGCATCGAGGTCTGGATGCTGGCGCCGGTCTTGCTGAAGTGCTGTTTGTCGCGGCCGATCCCGCCGGCCAGCATCGCGGCGCCGAGGACGAGCAGGATGTTGCCGATGATCGAGCCGACGATCGAGGCCTTGACCACCTCCTGCAGCCCTTTGCCGAGCGCGAAGAGGGCGATGATCAGCTCCGGCGCGTTGCCGAAGGTGACGTTGAGGAGGCCGCCGATGCCCGGCCCTGAGCGCGCCGCCAGCTCCTCCGTCGCCCGCCCCATCAGCGCCGCCGTGGGAATGATCCCGAACGCCGAGGCAGCGAAGACGACCGTCGCCGAGACGCCGGCCAGCTCCAGCGCCACCGCGAGCGGGATCAGCGGCGTCAGCAGATAGGGATAGCCCTGCGGCGTCCGCAGGAAGGCGCTTACTGAAGCAGGTTGGCGCACTTCTGCAGGTCGGTCGGCGTTTCCGCTTCCTGCAGGCATTCAACGTATTCCTGCTGGCTGGAGCCGCCGCCCGAGCCTTCCGAGGAACCGCCTTCGTCACCGCCGGTGAGGCCTTCGAGCAGGCCGCCGAGGTCACCGCTGCTGCCTGCTTCGAGCAGTTCGAGCGGGTTGACCCCGAGTTCCTGGAAGAGGCCTTCGAGCGGCTTTGCGTTGGCCGGCGCCGAGATTTCCTGTTCCTCGTTGACTTCGCCCAGCGTCAGTTCGAATTCGATTTCGACTTTTTCGTTGCTGTCCTGCGGTTCGACCGTCAGTTCGGCGCCGAGTTTGCGGACGATGTCGTCGTCGCCGACGTAGACGTCGGCGTGGGCTTTCTTGACGGCCCCGGAAACCTCGTCCTTGGCACTTTCGAGTTCGTCGAGCGGCAGGTCACCGGCGGCTTCGAGCTGCGAACTGCAGGCCGGGTCCTTGGTCAGTTCGATGATCGCGTCGAGCGCGCCGTCGACTTTGAGGTCGCCGCTGACTTTGGTCGTGCCGGTGCCGTCGACGTCGGCGCTGCCTTCGTTGGTCAGGTTGTCGACGAACTGGCCGACTTCGAGGTCGGCCGCGGCTTCCTGGCAGCCGGTGGTATCGCCGGATTCGCCACCGCCCGCCTGCTGAGCCTGTTCGAAGGCGGACTTGACGAAGCCGAAGGTGGTCGGGTCGACTTCGTACTCGGTCCCCTTGTAGGCGACGAAGGCGCGGTCTGAGAGCAGCGTCAGGCCGCCTTCGAAGTCGATCGATTCGCCGCCGGCTTCGCCGTTGGCTTTGACGTCGAAGGCGAGCTGCGGCAGCTCGCCTTTTTCGCCGGCCTGGAAGGGGCCGGAGAGGCTGGCTTTGATGTCGCCGCCTTCGTCACCGGTCGATTTGATCCCGAGCTGGAGATCGACCGTGCCGCTTTCGACACCGGCCAGGGTGGCGTTGTCGATTACCGACTGCGGATCTTCGTCGCTGCTCCCCCCGCCCCCGCAGGCGGCGAAGACGGCCGCCAGGGCAGCCATGGTCGCGAACAGCACGGCGATGCGAATCCTGCTCAAAGTCATGCAGCTCCTCGGAATCGGGAACGGGCTCGAAGGCAGATCGTAGAAGCTATTCGCCCGAGTCGCCGCGCGATTCGTCGATTGGCGGCGGCCGGTGCTCGGTAGTCAGGTTGGCGGCGAGCGGCAGGAGCAGGGCGCCGAGGCTGATCAGGACGATGCCGGCGAGGACCAGGAAGCGCTGCTTGATCAGGTGGCCGAAGATGCCGATCACGAACCCCGCCAGCATCAGCGCGATGTAGGGGCCGGGGCTGTGCGAAAGCAGCGCGGCGGGCAGCGGGCCGAGGTCGGGCACAGGGGGCTGATTATCATCGCCCCCATGGCGAATGACTCTGTGGCAGAGGTTAAGGACGGGTTGGCGCAGGTCGGCTACCTCGCCGACGAGCCCGCGGCACTGGTCTCCTTCCTGGCTCAGAAGCTGGGCAAGCCGGTTCTGGTCGAGGGTCCGGCGGGGGTCGGCAAGACCGAGCTGGCGAAGGCACTCTCGCGCGCTACCGGCCGCGAGCTGGTGCGGTTGCAGTGCTACGAGGGGCTCGACGAGGCGAAGGCGATGTACGAGTGGAACTACCGCAAGCAGCTGCTGCGGATCCAGGCCGGCGGCGAGGCTGGCTGGTCGGATGTCCAGGAGGACATCTTCGGCGAGGAGTTCCTGCTGACGCGGCCGCTGATGCAGGCGATCTCCAGCCCCGAGCCGGTGGTCCTGCTGATCGACGAGATCGACAAGACCGACCAGGAGTTCGAGGCGATGCTGCTCGAGCTGCTCTCCGACTTCCAGATCACGATCCCCGAGCTCGGTCAGATCTCAGCGACGACGATGCCGATCGTCGTCCTCACCTCAAACGACTCCCGCGAGCTGACCGAGGCGCTGAAGCGGCGCTGCCTCTACCTCTGGCTCGACTACCCGGGGATCGAGCGCGAGATGGAAATCGTCCGCCTGCACGCGCCCGAGCTCTCGGAGACGCTGGCGCGGCGGCTGGTCGAGGTGATCGAGATGGTCAGGGCGCTCGACCTGAAGAAGCCGCCCTCGATCGCCGAGTCGATCGACTGGGCGCGGACGCTGCTGCTGATGGGCGCCGAGGACATCGACCGCGAGACCTTCAACCAGTCGATGTCGATCATCGTCAAGCACCGCAACGACATCGCCCTCGTCGCCGAGCGGGTCGGGATGAAACTGGCCGAGCCCTCGAGCCCGGCCGCGGGATGACCTCCGGCCCCAGCGGGGGCCCGTACGGCCCGAAAGCGGACCCGGGCCCGCCGGGGATGGCGGCGAAGCTGCTTGGCTTCTGCGAGGAGCTGCGCGGCGAGGGCGTCGCCGTCGGCACTTCGGAGATCCTCGACGCCTTCGCGGCGCTGGAGCAGGTCGAGTGGACTTCGGCCGCCGACTTCCGCGAGGCGTTGGCGGCGACGATCGCCAAGTCCCAGGACGACCGCCGCGTCTTCGAGCTGCTGTTCGACCGCTACTTCTTCCGCGCCGCCGAGGCGGAGGCGGTGCAGCGCGGGATCACCGAGGGTGACGGCGCTGAGGGCGGTGAAGGCGAAGGCGGCGCCGGTGAGGGACAAACCGGCGGCGACCAGATCGACATCGACGAGCTGCGCGAGCAGATCCGCGAGGCGCTCGAGGCCGGCGACGAGGATGCCCTGCGCGACCTCGCCCGGCTGGCGATCGCCGCCTTTGGCCGCGGCGAGGGCTCAGGCGTGGTCGGCGTCGACGTGCAGAGGATCCGCCGCACCCTCGGCCTCACCGCAGGCCAGCAGCCGCAGACCGAGGACGGCGGCGAGCGACCGCCGATCGACCGCTCGCAACTGAACCGGTTCGAGCGCCACCTGAGGCGCGAGCTCGAACGCGACCTGATCGAGCGGACCGAAACCCTGCCCCCCTCGCGGCCGCTGGCCGAGCTCGACCGGGCGCTGCCAACCAGCCCGACGCAGGACCTGGCGGCGGTCCACCGCGCCGTTTCGCAGATGAAGCGGCGGCTGGCGACGCTCGGCCACGAGCAGCGCGGCCGCAACCGCGGCTCCCACGTCGACGTGCGGCGGACGATGCGGGCCTCGCTGGAGACCGGCGGCGTGCCGATGCGCTTGCACTACCGGCCGAAACGGCCGCGGCGACCGGAGATCTACGTCCTCTGCGACGTCTCGACCTCGGTCACCTCGGCTTCGGTCTTCTTCCTCTCGGTCCTCCACGCCCTCCACGACTCTTTCCGCAAACTGCGCAGCTTCGTCTTCATCGAGCGGATCTCCGAGGTAACGGACGTCTTCGAGCACGAGCGTGACTTCGCCGCCGTCGCCCAGAAAATCTCCAGCGAAGGCGGCGTCGCCGACATCTCCGGCTACACCGACTACGGCCGCGTCTGGCTCGAGTTCCTGACCGAGATCTCCGACGAACTCGACCCGCGCTCGACCGTGATCGTGCTCGGTGACGCCCGCACCAACGGCCGCGCCCCCCACGCCGAGGTCTTCGCCCAGATCTCCGAAAAAGCCGGCCGCCTGTTCTGGCTCAACCCGGAGCCGAAGCTGTACTGGAACTACGGCGACTCGGTGATGGCCGCCTACGAGCGCTACTGCGACGGAGCCTTCGAGTGCTGGACGACCCGGCACCTGGAGAACTTCGTCAACGTCGTCGCCGGCGGCGTCCCCGCGGCGGACTGACAGAGCATCACTGAAGGATCGACGGGCCTATAGCCCGGTCAATGCTTCAGTGAGCGCCAGGAAGCCACGACCAGCTAGCTGGTCATTTCCTTGGTCGAGGTGCTGGCATGCCAGGCGTCGGGCTGAGAGATCAATTCCTCGACCACCGGCGGCAACTCGCCTGACACCAGATTGGCGAGAGTCACCTCCTCCAAGACCGACCGCAAACTCGCCCGCACCGCGACCCAGACCTCGCGCAGGTGCTCGGAGTTGCCGCGGTACTCGATCGCCTCGGGCGGGGTCGACTGGACATCGGCGATCGGGCCCTCGACGGCGCGGACGACGTCGGCGATCGTCACCTCGTCGGCGGGACGGGCGAGCCAGTAGCCGCCTTTGGCGCCGCGGCGGGCGCGAACGATGCCGTGGTGCTTGAGCTCGAGCAGGATGTGCTCGAGGAACTGAAGGGGGATCTCCTGGGCTTCGGCCAGGCGCTCGCCCTTGACCGGCCCCTCGTCGGCGGCTGCCAGCTCCGCGGCGGCACGCACCGCGTAGTCGGCCTTGGCTGAGACACGCATGGACCTAGTAAATCAATCGACGGGGAGCGTCCGCGCCATCGCCTCCACCTGAGCGTCGTCTTGCTCCAGTTGACGCAGGCGTCGTTTGTTCATGTAGTGGGGCGCGTAGAGGACCCCGCCGAGGCCGATCGCGGCGATGCCGGCGGCAATCGGCCAGACGTTGGGGTCGCCCTTGAGGATCGTGACGACACCGGAGCCGATCAGGACGAGACCGAGGGCGACGCGGATCAGGCCCTGCGGTGCTTTGCCCGAGAGCGAGGCGCCGATGATCACGCCCGGGATCGAGCCGACGAGGATGTTGCCGGCGAGGCCGAAGTCGATGTTGCCGCCGACCCAGTGGGCGATCGCGGCGGCGCTGAGCAGGACGGCGGCGTGGACGATGTCGGTGCCGACCACCTTCTTCGGCGAAAGCCGGTAGACGGCGATCAGGAGGATCGCGATCACGGTGCCCGAGCCGGCCGAGGTGATCCCGATCACGAAGCCGGTGGTGGCGCCGATCACGACCGCCGCGACCTTGTGACGTTTTTCGACGTCGAAGCGCTCGCGCTCGTCGATCAGGCTGCGCAGGATCAGGGCCCGGGTCAGGGTGATGATCCCGACCATCAGCAGGGTGCCGCCGAGCACCGCGTAGAGCAGTTCGTTGAGGCGGTCTTCGGAGACCTGCTGCTCGACCAGCGAGATCAGGGCGACGCCGGCGACGGCGGCCGGGACGCTGCCGAAGGCGAGCCAGCGGACCAGCTCCAGGTTGACCGTGCCGAGCTTCAGGTGGCGCCAACTGCCGAACATCTTCGTGATCGCCGAGTAGAAGATGTCGGTCCCGATCGCGGTCGACGGGTTGGTGCCGAAGATCAGGATCAGGAGCGGGGTCATCAGCGATCCCCCGCCCATGCCGGTCATGCCGACCAGCAGGCCGATGCCCAATCCGAATAGGACGATTGCCGGGTCCATAAATTGACTGCGGCGCCCTCGACGGCGCCACTCTCGACTTTCTCGACCTCCTGACTTTCCTGACTGCTTTGGTCAGGAGTGCCGAGTGCGCCAGGATACCAAGATGCCCCCGGATTCCGGCGCAAACAGCGCCGTCGAAGCGCCGCCTAAGTCCCCCTCTCACCCCGCCGGAGCAGAGCTGAGCGTGGCCGGCGTCGAGCACTCCTTCGGTCAACTGCGGACCCTCGAGCGGATCGACCTCGAGGTCGATCCCCATACCGTGCTCGGCCTGGTCGGCCCCTCGGGCTGCGGCAAGTCGACGCTGCTGGAACTGGTCTGTGGGCTGCGAGACCCGGACGCCGGGACGATCGCGGTCGGCGCGGTCGGCGACGCTGCCGGGCGCCTGGCGCGCTCCGCCTTCATGCCCCAGCGCGACCTGCTGCTGCCCTGGTACTCGGCGCTCGACAACGCGGCGCTGGCACTGCGCAACCACGGCGCCGGCAAGGCGGCGGCGCGGCGCCAGGCGGCGGCGCTGTTCGAGCGCTTTGGCCTCGCCGGCTTCGAGGGCAGCGCCCCGAACGAGCTCTCCGGCGGCATGCGCCAGCGGGTCGCCTTCCTGCGCACGCTGCTCGCCGGCAAGCCGCTGCTCGCCCTCGACGAGCCGTTCGCGGCCCTCGACGCGATCACCCGGGCGGAGATGCAGGAGTGGCTGGCGGGGGCGCTGGGCGAGGACCCGCGCACCGTCGTCCTCGTCACCCACGACGTCGAGGAGGCGCTCTATCTCTCCGACCGGGTCGCGATCCTCTCTGCCCGCCCGGCCCGGATCGTCGCCGAGCTGAGGGCGCCGGACCCGCGCGCCGCCGACCGCGACGCCGCCGTCACCGACCCCGCCTTCGTCGCCGTCCGCGAGGAGGCGATGAAGGCGCTGCACGAGGGATCGCGATGAAGCGCTGGCTCTACCCGACGCTGCTGCTGGCGGCGCTGATCGGGCTCTGGCAGGTCCTCGCCGACACCGGCGCGCTGGCCGACGTCTTCAACATCGAAAGCTTCCTGGTGCCGTCACCCTCCGAAGTCGCCAGCGCCCTTTGGGACAACCGCACGCTGATCGTCGAAAACGGCTGGGTGACGCTGAAGGAGATCCTCCTCGGTTTCGGCTGCGCGCTGGTCGCCGGCCTTGCCTTCGCCGTCTGCCTGCACTTGTCCGAGACGCTGCGGACCGCCTTCTATCCCCTCCTCGTCGGCTCCCAGGCGATCCCGATCCTCGTCTTCGCACCGGTCCTGATCGTCCTCTTCGGCTACGGGATCGGCCCTAAGCTGATGATCGTCGCGATCATCTGCTTCTTCCCGATTACCGTCAACGCCCTCGACGGCCTGCGCTCGGTCGATGCGGACGCCGTGAAGATGATGCGCACCCTCGACGCCTCACGCTGGCAGACGTTCCAGCGGGTCGAAGCGCCGACCGCGCTGCCCTACGTGTTCAGCGGCGCAAAGATCTCGATCGCGGTCGCGGTGATCGGCGTCGTCTTCGCCGAGTGGGCCGGCTCCAGCTCGGGCGGGCTGGGCTGGCTCGTGTTCCAGTACAACAACAATCTGCGCAGCGCCGAGGTCTTCGCGACGGCCTTCGTTCTCGCCGTGATGGCGATGGCTCTCTTCGGCCTCCTGGCCCTCGCCGAGCGGCGCGTCGTCACTTGGCGGTAGAACACAGGGGATGAAGCCACCCCGCACCCCGGCGATCGCGGTCGTCGTCGCGCTCCTCGCACTCGTCCTTGGCCTCGCCGCTTGCGGTGAAAAGTCAGAGGACACGACCGGCGGCGAAACGCAGCCGCTCTCGCTGACGCTCGACTTCTACCCCAACCCAGACCACGCCGGGATCTACATGGCGCAGAAGCTCGGCTACTTCGAAGAAGCGGGGCTTGACGTCAGCATCAACGCCCCCTCGGACCCGGCGGCACCGCTCAAACTCCTCGCCGCCGGCAAAACGGATCTGGCGATCTCTTATGAGCCTGAGGTCGTGCTGGCGCACGAAGAGGAACTGCCGGTAGTCGCCGTCGCCGCGATCGTCAACCGGCCGCTGACCTCGATGATCTGGCTGGCGAAATCGGGGATCAAAGGGGTCGGCGACCTCAAAGGCAAAACCGTCGCCTACGCCGGCATCCCCTACCAGGAAGCCTTCCTGAAGACGATCCTCTCCCGCGCCCAGCTCTCGCTCTCCGACGTCAAAGCGGTCAACGTCGGCTTCGGCCTCCTCCCCGCCCTGGTCGGCGGCTCGGCCCAGGCGATGCTCGGCGGCTACAGCAACGTCGAGGGCGTCGACCTCCGCGAACGCGGCAAACAGCCGGTCGTTACTCCGGTCGACAAACTCGGCGTCCCGACCTACGACGAGCTGGTGCTGGTCGCCAACCGCAAGAAGCTGGAAGAAGATCCGGAAGCGATCCGCCTCTTCATCGCGGCGCTGGCCCGCGGCACCGCCGCCGCCGCCGAAAAACCGGCGCAAGCGACCGAGGCGATCCTCGAAGCCAACGCGGCGCTGGAACCGAAACTGACTCAAGCGGAGGTCGAAGCAACGCTGCCGCTGCTGGCGCCGAGCGTGCCGCCCGGGCAGCCATTCGGCTTCATGAACCCCGACGACTGGGACACCTTCGCCGGCTGGATGCGCGACAACGAACTGATCGAGGGGCTGCCGCAAGCCCCGGAACTGCTGAGCAACGCCTACCTGCCGGGCGAAATCCCGGAATAGCGCAGCGCCCCTTCGCCGAGCAGGCGCGAGACCTCGTCCTCCGGCATCGCCGCGTGGAAGAGGTGGCCCTGGGCGTAGTCGCAGCCGAGGCGGCGCAGCTCCGCCAGCTGGATCTCGTTCTCGACCCCCTCGGCGATGACGTCGAGGGAGAGGGCGCGGGCCATGCCGATGATCGCCTCGACGATCGCCGTCCGCTCCTGCTCGATGCCGAGCGCGTCGACGAAGGAGCGGTCGATCTTGAGGGCGTGGAAGGGGAAGCGGTTGAGGTAGGCGAGCGAGGAGTAGCCGGTGCCGAAGTCGTCGAGGACGAGGCGGACGCCGATCTCGTTCAGCGCCTCGAGCGAGGCGATCGCCGTCGCCGACTCCTCGACGAGGACGCTCTCGGTGATCTCCAGCCGCAGGTGGACGGGGTCCATCCCGGTGCGGGCGATGATCTCGGCGACGGTCGCCGGCAGGTCGCGGTGGGCGACCTGGCGGGCGGAGAGGTTGACGGCGACGTCTAGCGGACGGGCGTCCGGCCGCAGGTCGTGCCAGGCCAGCGCCTGCAGGCAGGCCCGTTCCTGGACCCAGCGCCCGATCGGCTCGATCAGGCCGCTGTCCTCGGCGATCGAGACGAATTCGGCCGGGTCGAGCAGGCCGCGCTTGGGGTGCTGCCAGCGGACCAGGGCCTCGAGGCCGGTGACGTCGCCGGTCTTCAGGTTGATCACCGGCTGGTAGTGGAGGGCCAGCTCCTCACGGTCGAGCGCATGGCGCAGCTCGCGTTCGACCTCGAGCCGCAGCACCGCCCCCGCCCGCATCTCTTCGTCGAAGAGGACGCAGCGGTTGCGGCCGCTCTCCTTCGCCCGGTACATCGCCGCGTCGGCGTCGCGGATCAGGAGTTCGGCGTTGACCGTGCGCTGGTCGGAGGCACGGGCGACGGCGACGCCGATGCTGGCGCTGACGAAGTGCTCGACGCCCTCCATCGAGAACGGCTGCGCGAAGGCGGTCGAGACGCGGTCGGCAATCGCGATCGCCTCCTCTTCGTCGGCGAGGCGGTCGATCAGGATCCCGAACTCGTCGCCGCCGAAGCGGGCGACGACGTCGCCCGGGCGCAGGTGGGCGCGCAGCCGCGGCGCCACCGCCCGCAGCAGGGCGTCGCCGGCGTGGTGGCCGAGGCTGTCGTTGATGAGCTTGAAGTGGTCGAGGTCGAGGAAGAGGATCCCGACTGGCGAGCCCGACCCGGTCGCCCGCTTCAGTGCCTCGGTCAGGGCGTCGACGAAGCTGAGCCGGTTGGGGAGGCCGGTAAGGGCGTCGTGGAGGACGCGGTGGCGCAGCGCCTGGTCGGCGGCGTGGCGCTCGAAGGAGTCGGCGAGGACGTTGGCGGCGGCCTGCAGGAAGGGCACGTCCTTGGGGGTGAAGCGCTCGGACTCGGTGGCGTGGACGTCGAGGACGCCGAAAGGGTGGTCTTTGCCGTCGATCATCACCGCCAGGCTGCTGGCGGCGCCGAAGGCGCGCAGCACCGGCGGCATCGTGAAGCGCTCCTCTTTCGACCAGTCGGGGACGATCGTCGCCGCGCCGGAGTCGAGGGCGGCGCCGGCGTGGGAATCGCGGGCGGCGGAGACGCGGCGGCCGGCGCCGACGACCTGGTCCTCGAGCCCGGCGCGCAGGTTGAGACGGCGGCCGTCGCGGCCGACCTCCCAGATGCAGGCCTCGGCGACGCCTTCGATTTCGCCGATCAGGCCGGCGGCGGCGTGCATCAGCGAGTCGGGGTCGCCGTTCTGCAGCGCCAGCTCGCCGAGCCTGGCGACGACGGCCTGCTGGGAGAGGGCGCGCTGCAGGTCGGCCTCGGCGTTCTTGCGCTCGCTGATGTCGTAGAGGACGCCGTGCCAGACCGGGATCCCGGCCTCGTCGGCCTCCAGCACCGCCTCGTCGATCATCCAGACGACGGCGCCACTGCGGGTTCGCATCCGGTATTCGACCGGGCTGGTGTTGCGGTTGCCGAGGAAGTCCTTGCTTTCCATCTCCAGCGCGTGGAGACGGTCGTCGGGGTGCAGCAGACGGGCCCAGAGGCCGGGGTCGCGCTTGAACTCCTCGGCGGTGTAGCCGAGGATCTCCTCGACCTGGGGGCTGACGTAGCGCCATTTGCCGTGCTCGCCGAGCTCGGCGGCGTAGACGATGACCGGCAGGCGCTCAACCAGGCGGCGGTAATCCTGCCCGCCAGCGGCGATCTGGTCGAGAAATTCGTCGACCGCGTGTTCAGGCCATTTTTTGTCCGCGGCGTCCGGCATCGCGTCCTCTATCGACAGATGGTCGATCCGCTTGACCCCGTGCCTGACTGGGCACGAACTCCTGCATCGCAGTTCATCCTCTTCAAGGCGCTAACGGGGCCACGGTTGCGGTCGGTTCATGTCGGGCTCAGGCCGCGTAGCGGAGCGGCGGGCCCTGGGCGATCTTGCGGTGCAGGCCGACCAGCGTGAGGCAGCCGACGAGGCCTCGGTAGGGCGCATACGGCGCGTAGAACTCTTCGACCTCGGGCACGGTCGCGCGACGGCCGAGGCCGGCGAGGCGGCCGACCAGCTTGATGTACGCGAGGTCGCCGGCCGGCAGCGAGTCGAGATCGCCGCGGCCGTAGAGGGCGAGGCGCTGGACGGTCCAGGGACCGATTTCCGGGGTCGCCAACAACCTCCGATCGCCCTCCTCGGTCTCGATCGGACAGCGCTCGGAGGCCACGTAGCGAGCGAGTTTGCAGAGGGCGAGCGAGCGGGCGCCGGAGAGGTCCATCGACTGCAGCTCGGCCGGCGCCCGACCGGAGATCGTCACCGGCCCCGGCACGTCGCGCAGCTCCATCGGCCCGGCACCGAGACGTGCCCCCCAGCGGCCGACGATGCGGCGCTCGATCCGCGCCGCCCGCTCAGCCTCGATCAGTTGACCGACGACCGCCGAGGCCAATGCTTCCCAGGGCCAAGGGGTACGGGCGGGCCGGTAGTCCGGCCTGCGGCGGATCAAGGGACCGAGCAGGCCGTCGCGGCGGAAGCGGCGCTGGAACTCGCCGAGGTCGAGGTCGACGGCGAGCGCGAACCGCATCCGCTCGACCGCCAGCTCGAGTTGCTGGCGACCGGCGCGCTCGGGCGTCACCGCCCCCGCTCGCGGCAGCGAGACCGCCGCCGGCTCGATCGCCTCGGCCCGCAGGATGACCCGATCCCGGGCGGGCTGCCAGGCGCGCACCAGCACAGGGCAGGCGCCGACATGGAGAAAGCGGGTGGCGACGCCGCTGCGGACCTGGAGCGTGCGGTCGGTGCTGCTGCGCGGCAGCCGGTATGGCCCCGGCACCCGCACCGCAACCTGGACCGGAGCGGTCAGCGGCCGAGCAGGTGGACGTCGACGAGGAAGGAGCGGCTGGCGACGACCTTGGCCGGACGTTGACGCCGCCCGGCGATCCGGCGCGGCGCCCGCTGGCGCGAGCCGACGGCGGACACGGCCCTCACCGCGGCCACAGTCGCAGCCCCGGCCAGAACCCCGCCGGCGGCAGCGAGGGCAGCAGTCTTCACCTCCGGGCGCAACACCGCCAACGCCGACGGCTGCTCCTCGTAGGCCGCCGGCAGCGCCCGAACCGGGTCGGTCGCGTCCTGCGGCGCGGCGTCTTCCTCCGCCAAAACCTCGCCCTCTACATCAACCTGACTCACCCCGGCGACTCTAGCGACGCCCCCAGTCAACACCCGGCCCCCACCGAGGAAAGCCCGGACCTTCCGAACTTCTCACCGTCCCTCAGAAGCTAACCCTGGCGAGCGCTTCCGAAGTTCGGGCGGCCCCGCCTTGAAAGCCCTTGAATCGGAACCTGGATTTCGGTTGGAGGGTCGGGTGGCCCTC
Organism: Solirubrobacterales bacterium; assembly: GCA_035509895.1. Taxonomy (GTDB): domain Bacteria; phylum Actinomycetota; class Thermoleophilia; order Solirubrobacterales; family 70-9; genus VAYN01. The sequence goes on along the minus strand of DATKIA010000096.1, from coordinate 18,631 downwards.
GTACGAGCGGCGTCCTGATTTCTGCAGTGTCCGTCAGCGAGAGCTGAGCACTTAAAGGCAGAAATCCCAGCGAAGGTAGAGGGCCACCCGACCCTCCCCCAAACCCTGATCCCTAATCAAGAAGTTCGCTACGCCAAGCCCCGCTCGTACAACCGGTACTTCTTCACAACGGTCCCCCCCATCCCTTCCATCGCCCGGTTCATCGGCTCGTTCGTCTCCAGGATCCAGCCCATCTCGCCGCCGCCGATCTCGCCCGGTTTGGCAGCCTGCTCGAGGTGGCGCAGGTAGAGGCCGGCGGCGACGCCGGTGTGGCGGTAGGCGTGGGTGACGCCGAGGGCGAAGACGCGCAGCTGGTCGATCTTCGGCTTGCCGCGCAGGAACTTGAACCAGCCGGAGGGGAACAGCCGGCCGTTCAGCTTCGCCATCACCTGATTGATGTCGGGCAGGGTCAGCGCCGCGCCGACGACCTCGTCGCCTTTTTCGGCGATGTAGGCCCATTCCTCCTCGAGCACCTGCTTCAGGTTCTTGGCCTGGAACTCGACCTCGGCGTCGGTGATCGGGACGAAGCCCCAGTTTTTCCCCCAGGCCTCGTTGTACACATCCATGAACCGTTTGACCTCGCCGGCCATGTCGCGCTTGTTCATGTTGCGGATCACGATGCCTTCGTCCTCGAGCGCTTTCTTCGCCGCGACGTGGATCTGGGGATCGAAGGCCTCCCCCTCTTTGAGGTCGCCGAACTGCAGTTCCCACATCTGCAAGTCCATCGCCTTCCCGAAGCCCTCGGCCTCGATCAACTCGCGGTAGAAGGGCGGATGCCAGGGCTCGAGGATCATCGGCCGCCGCTCGTAGCCGTCGATCAGGATTCCGATCTCGTCGTTGGTGGTGAAGTCCATCGGCCCGAGGATCCGCTGCCGCCCCTTGGCCTTCGCCCACTCGGCAGCGGTCTCCAGCAGCGCCCGCGTCACCTCGGCGTCCTCACTGGTCTCGAAGAAGCCGAACATCGCGTCCTTGCCGCCCTGGTACTCGTCCCAGCGGTGGTCGAGGTGGGCGCTGATCCGCCCGACCGGCTCGCCGTCGCGCTCGGCGACGAAGAACTCCGCTTCGCCATGTTCGAACCAGGGGTTCTTCTTGCGGTCGAGGAACTGCATCCGCTCGAAGATCAGGGGCGCCACCCAGAGCGGATGGTCACGGTGCAGGTGGAAGGGGACCTTGACGAAGCCCTTCAGCTCGCGCCGGTTCCTCACCGGCCGGATCGTCACGCTTCCCATCGAGGTCGCAACCTACACTCTCCGGAGATGAGCGAGACCGCGAAGGCACCGGTCGACGTCTTCGAGAAGGCCCGCAGCCACGACCGGCTGGAGCAGCTCGAAGCGGCCAAAGAGCACGATCTCCTCCCCTACTTCCGCCTGCTGACCTCGCAGGCCGGCCCGGTGGTCGAGATGGAGGGGCGGGAGACGATCATGCTCGGCTCCAACAACTACCTCGGCCTGACCGGCGACGAGCGGGTCAAGGCCGGCGCCCGCCAGGCGCTCGACGACTACGGCACCGGCGTCACCGGCTCCCGGTTGCTGAACGGGACGACGCCTCTGCACCTCGACCTCGAGCGCGAGCTGGCCGAGTGGATGCAGACCGAGGACGCGATCGTCTACACCACCGGCTACCAGTCGAACGTCGGCTGCATCGGCACCATCCTCGGCCCCCAGGACACGGTGATCTGCGACTCCGGCGACCACGCTTCGATCCTCGACGGCTGCCGCCTCGCCGGCGCCAAGCTGCGCCCCTTCCGCCACAACCGGATGGACAAGCTGGAGAGGATGCTGCAGCGCGCAGCGGAGGACGGCGGCGGCGTCCTCGTCATCGTCGATGGCGTCTTCTCGATGGAGGGCGACGTCTGCGACCTGCCCCGCATCACCGAGCTCTGCCGGGCCCACGGGGCGCGGCTGATGGTCGACGAGGCCCACGGCGCCGGCGTCCTCGGCGCCCGCGGCGCCGGCGCCAGCGAGCTGTTCGGGCTCGAGGACGAGGTCGACCTGCGGATGGGAACCTTCTCCAAGAGCCTCGCCTCCTGCGGCGGCTTCATCGCCGGCCCCGCCGACGTGATCGAGTACCTGCGGATCTCCTCGCGCTCCTTCATCTTCAGCGCCTCGGCGGTACCGGCCGCGGTCGGGGCGGCGCTGGCGGCGCTGCGCGTGATTCGCGCCGAGGGTCCCGAGCTGTTCGAGCGCCTGCTCGACAACGCCGAGTACCTGCGCGAGGGCCTGCGCCACCTCGGCCTCAAGGTGATCGAGCCGGGGACCCTCCCCGACGGCACCGTCGCGACGACGCCGGTGGTGCCGGTGATGGTCGGCGACGACTGGCAGGCGGTGCTGCTCTGGAAGGCGCTGTTCGACGCCGGCGTCTACACCAACGTCGCCATCCACCCAGCGGTTCCGCCGGGTGGCGCGCTGCTGCGGACGAGCCTGATGGCAACCCACGAGCGCGAGCACCTCGACGGGGCACTGGGGACGATCGCCCGGGTGATCGAGGACTTCCCGAAGCTGCCGCGATCCTAATCCGCAGGTAACGGGATCTTGACATCCCCCCTTGTGGGTAGTTTCAGTCTTGAGCGGATCGGGACAAGCGGCGGGGACGCCCGAAATTGTTGCTCTTAGCGACCGGGTCACGTTCTCTTTCGCCCAAAGCGGGTTGACGGCCGGCACCCGTTCAACGTAGCTTGGCCTCCTCGCCGATCGACCCGGGCGGGCCGTAGAAACAGAGTTCGGTCTGTGGGTTCAGGGCACGGCTCGGACCGACCGGTCGCGGCGAGACCACCCAGTTAACCGATTCCTTGAAGGGAGGAGTCCTAGTGGACGCTGCCTCAACGGCACCCGCAACGACTAGCGCAATCTCGGCATCTTCGGAGGCCCCCCAACACATGAGGGCACTCGAACGAGCAAACCTGGTTCGGCTGGCCCGCGCCGAGCTGAAGCGCGCGATTGCGCGCGGGGACATGGATGCCTCGGAGGTGGTCCGCGACTGTCCGTGGGAGACGGAGAGCATGACGATCTCCGAGCTGTTGACCAGCCAGCGCCGCTGGGGCCGGACCCGGGCCCGCAAGTTCCTGATGCCGCTCTCCCTGAACGAGAACAAGCAGCTCGGGACCCTCACCTCCCGCCAGCGCCAGTTGCTCTCGACCGAGCTTGCCCAGCGATCGCCGCATGACCGCGATCACGCCCACGCCACCGCCTAGCTGAGGTTCAGCCGCGCATTCCGCCGATCCGGTAGCTCAGCCCCCCGGATGCGCGCTGGAATGCGCGGCGAGCTAGGTAGAGGGCGATCAGGAAGGCAACCGCCCCGATCGCCAGGCTGACCGCCAGGATCTCGTGAGCGAGGTAGTAGACGCCGCCCACCGTAAAGACGAAGACCGCCCCCGCCAGCAAGGTGGTGTGGGAGCGGTAGCCGGCGAAGTGCTCACGGATCGCGACCTCCATGCCGCCCAGCCCGGCCAGCGCCACCCCGATTCCGATCGCGGTCGTGTGGCCAGCGATCACCCCGTAGCCGAGCGCGACGATCCCGGCCAGGATCACCAGCTCGGCCAGGGGGGCTTTGCCCCAGGGGGCAGGCGGGCGCTCGTCGGGCTTGCGAGCCGGGGTGCGCTTCGGCCCCGAGGCCACGGCCACGGCCTTCGAAGCGGCCCCCTTATCCTGCGGCGGCCGTTTACCGCCCCGGCTGCGCTGCTTGCGCTTCTTGCTCAACGGCCGCAAGCCGCCCGGGTAACGGGCATCCAGACGAAACCTTGACCTGCCACCAGCCCATCAGCATGCCGAGCGGGCCGAGACGCGGGCGCGAATGCCAGCCGCCGCAGCCGGGCTCGCCGACGTCGGCGCGCGAGATCCGGACCCACTTGAACTCGGCGGGCGCATCGAGCATGCGCCGCAGCAGATCCCGGTTCGCAGTCTCGACCTCCGTCTGCTCGTGGACAACGACCCGCGCCGCCCCGATCCGCTCGGCCAGCTCGTCGCGCAGTTGCTCGAGCTCACCGAGGTCGAGCAGCCGGGGCGGGCCGCCGACGCCGGCGATCCGGTGGTCGAGCTCAATTCGCCCGAAGGCCTCGCCGACGAGGCCGGCCAGCTCGCGCTCGAACCGGGCCACCTGGCGCCGCAGCTCCACCCGCGCGTGGCGCTCGTCGACGCTGGCGTCAAACGCCTCGAAGCTCCTTCTCGAGAGCAGATCGGGCATCGTCGTCCGAGTCTAAATCACGATTTCGTGCAGGGAAATGAGGGTTGGTTAAGGGATCGGGGTGAGCGGGTTGCCGGGAGCGATGCTGGCGCAGTTCTGCGGCGCGGCAAAGCCAATGAAGCGGTCGTTCAGCCACGCCATCGCGCTCGTCAGCCACGGCACCGCGGTTTCGATGTGCGCCAACAGGTCGTACTGGTCGTACTTGACCTTGACTCCGCGGGCGCAGTATTCGCGGGCCAAGGTACGCACGTCGCCGGCGATCATCACCCCGTCGCCTCTGCCGATCCCGGGCTTGTTGCCCGGGGTTCCCTCGAGCTCACCGTTGGCGCCCTGGGCGATCAACAGCGGCACCGTCGGCGTACCGCCCGTCCCCATGATCAGTTTGTTGACGACTTCGACGTAGAGCGGGACGCTCTCCGGGGTCGCGTATTCCGGTTTCGCCATCTGCGCCCAGGTCAGGCCCGGGTATTGACCAAGCACTTCGGCGATCGAGGCTTTCTGCAGTTTGTTGTAGATCTGCAAGCCGTAGGCGCTCAAGTACGGAGTCAGGTCGATGTGGAAGGCGCGCGAGACGCCGATGATCGCCATCGGCATCACCCCGGCCCAGAGGATGCTGCCGTCGACGTAGTGGAGATTGTGGGCCGGGTCGACGAGGACGCCGGCGAAGGCGGCGCCGACGAGACGTTTGTTGATGTCCGGCGCGTAGGTCGGGGCCAGCTCGGCCGCCCACTCGGTGGCGATCGCGCCGCCCGAGTAGCCGATCATCCCGATCTTCTGGGCTTTGGCGAGGCCGGTGGCCGGCGAGGCGATCGCCGCCCGCAGCGCGTCGAGCGTGTTCGTCCCGTACTCGGGACCGGCCGCGAAGTCGGCCTTCTCCCCCTCGGTGTCAGCGATGACGACGGCGTTGCCGGCCAGCAGCTCGGGGCCGAAGAGGACGGACTCGACGTTGGCAATGACGCCACCGAGGCTGAGCCCGCCCGAGATCGCGTAGGAGGGCTCGTCGACCGGGTTGAGCGAGTCGTAGAAGGACTGGTAGGCGACGATCCGCGGCGTGCCGATCACGATCGGCGGCACCAGAACCGAGGTCACGTTGACGGTCGGCTCGCCGGTCTGCCCGGTCGCCCGGTACAGCAACTGGACGGCTTTGACGGGCAGCGGGATGCCGACGACGTGGTACAGGCTGGTCCGGGTTTTGAGCACCGTGCCAGGCGCGATACTCGCCAGCGGCGTGCTGCCGGTGTAGGTGTAGAAGGGATCTTCTTCCGGCGTCGGCACCGCCCGCGCGGCCGGTGCAGCAATCACGATCGACGCCAGCAGGGCAAGCCAAAGCGCCAGCGACAGGCGTCCGACCCGGCCTGACTTCCGCACCACGAAACCAGCAGACATAGGGGCCTCCCAACCCTCGATTTCTCTGCGCACCGTTCCCCGCTCGGGTCCCGGTTCAAACCGCTCAGCGTATATTTAGCAAATTAGCGAGCGACCGGGCGCTCGAACGCCGCCCGCGCCTGCTCCGAGCCCGCGCGGGCCGCACAGCCATCGAGGTGGTCGTCGACCATGCCGACCGCCTGCATGAAGGCGTAGACGGTCGCCGGCCCGACGAAGCGCCAGCCACGACGTTTGAGATCGCGCGAGAGCGCCTTCGCCTCGTCCGGAAGCGGTCGCTCCGCCAACTCGGACCGGCTTCGCGCCCAGACCGGATCGGCCGGCTCGAAGCTCCAGACGTGAGCCGCCAGCGACCCCTGCGCCTCGATCAGCTCCAGCACCCGCCCGGCGTTGCCGATCACCGCCTCGATCTTGCCGCGGTGGCGAACGATGCCGGCGTCGCCGAGCATCCGCTCGACGTCCTCCTCGCCGAAGGCCGCGACACGCTCGAGGTCGAAGCCGGCGAAGGCGCTGCGGAACGCCTCCCGCTTGCGCAGGATGGTCCACCAGGAAAGACCTGCCTGAAACCCCTCGAGGCTGAGGTTCTCGAACAGCGCGATGTCATCGCTGATCGGCAGGCCCCACTCGTCGTCGTGGTAGGCCCGGTACTCCGGAGTCGAGTCGCACCACCAGCAGCGCCGAACCCCGTCCTCCCCTTCGACGATCCCGCTCTCGGCACTGGCCACCACCCCACCCTAGTGTGGTCTTTCTGCCGCGCTTGCGACATTGACCACACCAGAGTGAGGTCAACGTCGCGAATGGCACGCGATCACCCGTGCGAAAGTTCCGCGGCAGCCATCCAGAGCGCCTCCTCGATCGCGATCCGCGGCACCCCCGCGACCTCGATCGCGGTGATCGCGATCCGGCGGCTTTGCGGCCCCACCGCGTAGCCCTCGGCGGTGGCCCCGAAGAGGAGGCCGACCGGCGCGATTTCGTCGGCGACGGTGAGCGTTCCCTGGGCCAGCTCGCCCGGAGCGCCGCCGAGCGACTCGCCCGGCCCCGAGTCGCGGATGCAGAGCCTGCCCTCGAGCTGGTCGGCGTCGAAGGCGCGCAGGGCGACGCCGGTCTCGACGGTCGCGATCGTCAGCGCGTCGGCCGGCAGGCCGCGGCTGCGAAAGGCGCCGTCGTGGAGGCGGTCGAGCGCGAGCTGCTCGACTGGCGTCCGGGTGCGGTCAGGGTCGAGGCCGATGTGGCGAAAGAAGACGCGGTAGGCCCAGGGGATCGGCCGCTCCCGCAACCGGATCGCGTGGGCTCCGTAGAAGCGATCGGAGAGCTGGCGCAGGCGGCGGCGGACCGAGTCGCTGCTGCGGCCGGGGTGGGCGTCGACCTCGACCCAGGCGATCCCGAGACCCGGGAACTCGGAGGCGACATGGGGCGCGACCCAGCCCCGCTGCGGCGCCGGGTCCCAGCCCAACCGCGGATCGGGATCGACGGTGGGCATCTCAACTCGCTTCCGCCGCCCGCGTCGCCGCCAACAAGTTCCGGACCCGGTCGCCGAGCTGGGTCGCGGTGAGGTCGCCGATGCCGGCGCTCTCCAGCGTCCCCCCGGGGTAGACGTAGGCGAAGGTCGGGCAGCCGCCCACCCCGTAGAGGCTGGCGACGGCGCCGTCGCGGTCGTAGCCGACCGGCATCTGCCAGCGATGAGTGCGAATCAGTTCGCGAACGGTGTCGCGATCGTCGCGCACGTCCAGCGAGAGAAAGTTCACCCGTCCACGGTAGCGCTGGTAGACGCTGCTGACTGCATCCTGTTGCTCGTCGCAGTCGCCGCCTTTGGTGAACCAGAACGAGAGCACCAGCGGCCGGTCGAAGAGGTCGCAGACGCGGATCGCCCCCGGGGTCGTGATCTCGCAGGCGGGGTGGCGCCGATCGTCGGCGGGGCAGGGAAGAGCGCCGGCTTCGCAGTCGTCCTGGGCGACGTTGGCATCGCCTTCGAGTGAGCCGGCGGCGTCGGGCACGGCGAACTCCGGCAGCGGCCAGCGCGGCGGCTGCTTGTCGAGCCCGAGAATGCCCTCGCCGCCACCGCTGCTGAGCGTACTGATCGAGGCGATCACGATCAGGACGAGGAAGGCGAGCCCGACGAAGATCGAGTAGCGGTCTTTCATCGCTCCTCGCTCCAGGCAAGCACGGCAGGCAGCACGACCATCACTCCGAGCAGGGCAGCCGCGAGGTCGACGACGGTGACGACGCCGAAGTCGCGCAGCATCTGGATTTCACTGACGATGAGGACGGCGAAGCCGGCGATCGCCGTCAGCCCGGAGGCAAGGACGGCGGCGCCGGTGCGGGCGTAGGCGCCGCGCAGCCCCGCCTCGACACCACCGCCCTGCTCGTGGAAGCGGGCGGTGAGGATCACCCCGAACTCGGTCGCGATCGCAATCGTCAGCGCCCCCAGCGCCGCCGACATCGGGTTGAGCGGGATCCCAGTCGCCCACAGCACCAACGAGGCCCAGCCGGTGGCGAGGATCGTCGGCACCAAGGGCACGAGAGCACGCGAGAGCGAGCGGTAGGCAACGAGGAGAACCAGCGCGACGAGCAGCAGTCCTGCGATCGTCAGCAGGTAGCGACTGCGGTCGAGTTCGGTGGCGGCTTCTGCCGCGATCACTGGCAGGCCGGCGAGCTCGACCGTGACGCCAGGTGGTGGACCGCCCGCCTCACCCGGCGTCCCGATCTCGCCCCGCACTCGGTCGATCAGCGCCTGCTGGTCATCGAGCGATTGCGCCCGGATCCCGAACGAGATCAACGCCTGCTGCCCGACTTCGCCGGTCTTCGGGTCGAGCGGCGCGATCCCGCGCAGCGCGTAGGGCGAGAGAGCGGCCAGCGTCGCCTTGATCCGCGCCTGGGTCGGTTGTTCGTTGCCGCGCACGAGGAAGTCCGAAAGCGCCGGCCCTGGGCAGATTTCAGCGTCCAGGCAGCTGGCGTCTTTGCCCGTGAACCCGTTCTCTTCCAGCACCCGGCGCTTGAAGCCAGCCATCCACTCGATCGTCGCCGGATCGGTGAGATCCGGAGCTTCGATGCTGACGTCGAGCTCCCCGGAGACGCCGGTGGTCTCCTGCAATTCGTTCAGGTCGTGGACCGCCTTGATGCTTTGCGGTGCAAGCTCGCGCACGTCCGAGACGGTTTCGACCTGGGTTCCCAGAGCCCAGCCGGCTACAGCCAGGACGGCGCCGACTGCGATGACGGCTACTCGGCGTTCGATCGTCAGGGACAAGAGGCGCTCCAGCGGGCGGGTCCTGTCACTGGTGGAGGGGCCTGCGGGCGGGAGCGGGGGCCTCCGTTCTCGGCCCCTCCACCAGTGCCACCCGCCCGGCGGATCGTCTTTTTGCTGGCGATGCAGGCCGAGGGCGGCGAATCCGGCCGTCAGGGCCAAGACGAAGGCGATCAGGATGCCGACGACGAGAAGCAGGCCGAAGCTGCGGATCATCGGGGTCGGTGAGATCAGCAGGGCGAGGAAACCGCCTGCGGTTGCCAAAGCTGCGATGGCGATCGTGGGGCCGCCGGAGCTTGCGGCGGTTCGGGCCGCTTCGATGCCCGAAAGGCCAGATTCCTCGGCCTCGTCGAATCTCGCCTGGAACTGGATCGCGTAGTCGACGGCGAGGCCGATCAGGATCGGGAGGACGGCGATCGACGCCATCGTCAGCTTGCCGCCGACGAGCGCCAGGAGGCCGAAGACGATGGCGGCTGAGGCGAGGGCCAGGGCGAGCGGAAGCAGGCGGAGGCGGGAGCGGAAGACCAGGAGCAGGGTCAGGGCCATGACGACGATTGCGAGCCCGAGGAGGACTAGAAGGGCGTCCTTGAGGGCGGCGGCGACGCCGTCGACGACGACGGGGGCACCGGAGACGACGTAGTGGCCTCCTTTGAGCTCGAAGCAAGGCGCCGGCTCACCGTTCTCGGCGCAGGCCTTGCGCGGGGTCGTTTCGGCCACCGCGGCTTCGATCAGGTCGATCGCCCGTCGTCGTTCGGCGGCACTCAGGGCGGGCTTCAGTCGGATCACGATCTGAGCCGAGTGGTTGTTGGGGAAGAGGTATGAGAGCCGTGCCTTCGGCGTGCCTCGGGCGCGCGAGAGGTCGAAGACGACGGTGGCGACGAACGGTTCGTTGTCGATACTGGGGACGCTGGTGATCCCGTAGCGAGTGGCGACCGCGAGCAGGTATTCCTTGAGCTGGCTCGCCGGCACGTGTTTGGCCAGCCGTTCCAGCTGGGTCTCGATTTGGACCACCGCCTCGTTGAGGAAGGTGGCGGGGCCGGAGAGGAACTCGACCGGGTCGAGCTCAGCCAGTTCCGTGCACGGCCCGGGCAGCGGCTTCGCCCCTTTCGGCACCTTGCCCGAGAGACAACCCTCGAGCCGCAACAGGCGGAAGATGTTGTTGGTCAAGATCAGCCGCTGCAGGTCGCCCTCGGCCAGGACCACGACCGGTTCTTCGCCGAACTCTTCGCGCACCTTCTGGGTCGCCTGGTAGCTACCGGTGTCGCTGTCGACCAGGGTGCCGATGCCGGCATCGGTCGGGACCTGGGTGGCGCCGATCGCGGCGCCGATCGCGGCCAAGCCGCAGACGACAAGGACAGCGCGCGCGTGGGCAGCCGCCCAGGCGGCGACGCTGCCGAGGCGGCGCGGGATGTTCAATCCATCGAGAGCGGGCCGCTGATGTCCGCGTTGAGGAACTGGCTGACGAACGGGTTACTGGAGTCGAAGAGTTCTTCTTTCGGACCCGACTCGACGATCTTGCCGCTCCACAGCACGGCGATGAAGTCGGCAATCCGCCGTGCCGTGCCGAGGTCGTGGCTGATCACCAGGTAGCAACCGCCGTTCTCGGCGTGGACCTCGCGGATCAACTCGCAGAGCAGCGCCGTCCGCACCGGGTCGAGGCCGGAGTCGGGCTCGTCGAACATCACGATCGCCGGCTCCAGCACCAGCGCCCGGGCAAAGCCGGCGCGCTTGCGCATCCCGCCCGAGAGCTCGTTCGGCATCTTGTAGGTCGCCTCGGAGAGACCGACCTCTTTGAGCCGGCGGTTGACGATCTCGCCGATCTCCTCCTCGCCTTTGTCGGTGTGCTGGCGCAGCGGGAAGGCGACGTTGTCGTAGATGTTCATCGAGCCGAAGAGGGCACCGTCCTGGAACAGCAGGCCGAACTTTTTGCGGACCTCGAACAGTTCGTCGTCGGTCATGTTCGGGATCGACTCGCCGTGGACGAGGACGTCGCCAGAGTCCGGATAAAGAAGGCCGACGATGTGCTTGATCAGCACGCTCTTGCCGGTCCCGGAGGGACCGAGCACCATCGAGACCTGGTCCTCGGGCAGACCGAGGTTGAGGCCGTTGAGGATCCGCGCCCGGCCGAACTGTTTGACCAGGTCGATGATCTCGATCGCGTCCTCGCCGCCGTGGTCGCGCTTGCGGCCGGTGTGGAAGCGGTAGGGATCGTGCTCGGAGGGGTCGACGCCGGGGATGACGAAGTCGCGCCCCATCGTCGCCCCGTCCTCGCTGACGTAAGGGCCGCTGCCGGTGGCACTTTCCGGATGCCCCGGGGTCGCAGCGTCCGCGACCTCGAGCGGCGGGGCCAGCTCGGCGCTGGTCTCGTCCTGGGCCTCGAACTGAGCCTCTTGGGCCTCCTCGAAGCGTTTGTCCTCGTCGTTCGGCACGTCAGCCTCCTATTGGCGCCCTCGGGTTGGCCCCCCAGAAGACAAGGGTTCCAAGCATCCCGATGATGTGAACTAAGACGATGTTCAAGACCATCGACTTGGCGGTCGCGGTACCCACCCCCACCGGGCCTCCCGATGCGGTGTAGCCGTAATAACAGCCGACCAAGACGATCGCAGTCGCCATCACCATGCCCTTGATCAAGCTGAAGATCAGGTCGGGTGGGTTCTGGAACATCCAGAAGATCAGGAAGTAGCCGCCGCTGGAGACGTCGCCGATCTGTTTGACCACCGCCAGGTAGCTGGCCAGGTACATGATCCCGATCCCGACCAGGTACATGAACGGGAAGGTGATCCAGGCCGCGAGCAGCCGGGTCGCGCAGAGGAAGGTGACGGGCGGCACCCCCATCACCTCGAGCGCATCGATCTCGTCGGAGATCCGCATCGCCCCGAGCTCGGCGACGATCCCGGTCCCGACCTTGGCCGCCAGCATGTAGCCGAAGGCGTAGGGCATGATCTCGCGCAGGTCACACCAGGCGGAGAAGACGCCGGCGTAGGCAGGCGCGCCCTGGGCGCGGAGCAGGTAGGCGCCCTCGATCCCGCACTGGAGACCGAGAGTGAAGACGAGGCCCCAGATGATCAGGGCCGAGCCGAGGATCAGGATCCCGGCCTGGCGCAAAGCCTCGCCGAAGAAGCGGAAGACCCGACCGGAGTAGACGAGGCCGGCGACGCGCGAGCCGAAGCGGGCGATCTCGCCGAACGAGTCGAGCCAGCCGCGCGGGACTTCGAGCCAGGCGTTCATGCGCGAGCCCCGGTCATCGGATCGTCTGCAGCTCCGGGTTGGTGGCGAGCAGGGTCTGGGTGAAGACGTAGTTGAAGGCGAAGACGCCCATGAAGGAGATGACGACGGCCTCGTTGACTGCCCGGCCGACGCCGGCGGCCCCGCCGGACGCAGTCATCCCTTTGTAACAACAGACGACCGAGATCAGCGCCCCGAACAGGGTGCACTTGATCACCGAGCCCCAGAGGTCGGTGATCGAAGCGTTCGAGAAGAGGGTGGCGAAGAAGCCGCCGAGCGGCTGGTTGTAGAGAAGCTCGGTGAGGATGCCGCCGCTGATCCCGAAGACCAGCGCGTAGATGTCGAGCAGGCCGGTGATCAACATCAGCGCCAGGAAGCGCGGCACGACCAGGTTCTTGATCGGGTCGACCCCGAGCACCTGCAGGGCGTCGAGCTCCTCACGGATTTTGCGGGCGCCGAGGTCGGCGGTGATCGCGGTGCCGGCGACGCCGGCGACGACGACCGCGGTCACGAATGGCGCGAACTCGCGGATCGAGGCGAGGACGAAGAAGCCGCCGAGGCGGTCGAGTGCCCCGAACAGCGAGAGGAAGTTGGCGGCCTGCAGGCCGGGGGCGCCGAAGCCGAAGGCAACCGTCGAGACCAGCAGCGGGAACCAGCAGAGCTGCAGGGCGAAGAGGAACTGGCCGATGAACTCCTCGCCGTAGGGATACGGGGGTTTGACCGCGGAAACGATCGTGCGCGCGGTCAGGAGGATCATCTCCCCCACCTGTTCGAACACCGACTTGGCGGGCAAGAAAGCCCTGTTGACCGCGGATCCGACCATCTGCTCCTCCGCGAGCTGCGTCACAGTCCCGCGACGCCCCCACTCGCCCGACTGAGTCTATGGGATGGTCCAGCCCCTTCCGTTAGCCCAGTGTTGAGATCTGGCTAACCCTTTCCGAGGGCCTGAAAGGGCCGCGAATGCGGGGAAACCCCGTGCTATGTTCGAGCCGCTTTGCGGGGTACCGGAAGACATTCCCGGCGCACCCGCCTCCGTGTCACCGCGACCGGGTTCGCGACGGTGGCGGTGGCGGCGCTGCTCGCCGCCTGCGGCGAATCCTCCTCGGACTCGAACGAGCCGGCCGGCAAGTACGAGGTGAAGGTCACCGAAGCGACCTTCCCGACCGAGCAGAAGCTCGGCCAGACCTCGCTGCTGGCGCTCGGGGTCGAAAACAACGGCGACAGGACCGTGCCGTCGTTGACGGTGACGATCACGGTCGCCGGTAAGGAGGGCAGCAACTCCTCGCTCCCGTTCGGAATCCGCGATCCGACGGCGGGCCTGGCCCAAGCCGACCGCCCGGTTTGGGTCCTGGCTCAGGGCTATCCGAAATTCGTCGGCTCCGAGGAACCTGGCGGCGCCAGCACCTCGAACCGCAAGACCTTCGCTTTCGGCGAACTAAAGCCGGGCGAATCGGCAGACGCGGTCTGGAAGGTGAGCGCGGTCAAAGCCGGCAAATTCACGCTGCTCTACCGGATCGACGCTGGTCTCAGCGGCGAAGCGAAGGCGGTGACGGGCAAGGACGAAGTCGCCCCGGGCGGCTCGTTCGCGACCGAGATCAGCAGCGCGACGCCGGACGTCGAAGTCACCGACGACGGAGAAGTGGTCGAAATAAAGAAGTAAACGGCCGGGTAGCGTGACGGCATGCGCCGTTCCACACTCGCGCTGCTGACCGCACTGGCGCTGGCGCTTGCCCTGCCCGCCTGCGGCTCCGCCGACGACACCTCCGGGGCGAAAGCAAACGCACAGAGGGGCGGCGAATCCTCCGGCGCGGCGCGCGCCAAGGACGGGGTCGCCCTGAAGAAGGTCGGCAACTTCGACAGCCCGGTGGACATCGCGAGTGCGCCTGGCTTTCCGCAACTCCTCTTCGTCGTCGAGCAACCCGGCCGAGTCGAGGTGCTGCGCGACGGCCGCCGGCTGCCGCACCCGTTCCTCGACGTCGACCCGCGGGTCAGCAACGACGGCGGCGAGCGCGGCCTGCTCTCGATCGCCTTCCCGCCCGACTACAAGAAGAGCGGCCGCTTCTACGTCTATTTCGTCGACAACGCCGGCAACATCCGGATCGACGAATTCCAGCGCGCCAGCGCGACCCGCGCCGACCCCGGCTCCGACCGCCTGGTGATCCGCATCCCCCATCCGGTCAACTCGAACCACAACGGCGGCCAGCTGCAGTTTCTCGGTGACTTGCTCTACTTCGGCACCGGCGACGGCGGCTCCGGCGGCGACCCGCCGAACAACGCCCAGAACAAGGACGTGCTGCTCGGCAAGCTGGCGCGGATCGACCCGCGGCCCGCCGACGGCAAGCCCTACACGGTGCCGTCCAGCAATCCGTTCGTCGGCAAGCCCGGCCGCGACGAGATCTACAGCTACGGCCTGCGGAACCCCTTCCGCTTCTCCTTCGACACGGTCAGCGCCCCGCAGCCGCGAATCGCGATCGGCGACGTCGGCCAGAACCGCTTCGAGGAGCTCGATTACACGACCGTCGCCGCGGTGAGCGGCGCCAACTTCGGCTGGGACGCCTTCGAGGGCTTCTCCCAGTACGAGGACGAAAACAGCGGCACGCCCGACCCCGGGGGAACGACGAAGCCGGTCTTTGCCTATCCCCACAGCCGCGCCGGCAGCTGCTCGATCATCGGCGGCTACGTGGTCGCCGACCCCCACCTGCGCTCGCTCTATAAGCGCTACGTCTACGCCGACCTCTGCGAGGGCCAGCTGCGAGCCCTGACCCCGCACCTGAAACGGGCCGGCGGCGACCACAAGCTCGGCCTCCGGGTCTCCTCTCCCACCTCCTTCGGCGAAGACGACCTCCACCGCCTCTACGTCGCCTCGCTCGACGGGCCGGTCTACCGCCTCGTCCCGCGCTGATCTCGCTCTTCTCTCGAGCTGAAATTTCCACTCCTTGCGCGAATCTCGTTGCAACTTTCTGTCTACAGTGCCACCATGGCCGTGATGGCACCCGACACCTCCACCGACAAACGTCTCGACGACCTCAATCGCAAGGTCGACGAAGGCTTCCGGAAAGTGGACGAAGGCTTCCGGAAAGTGGACGAAGGCCTCCGCGAACACCGAGAGGAGATGCGACAGCTTCGCAACGAACACCGGGAGGAGATGGGGCAGCTCCGCAGCGAATATCGAGAGGAGATGGGGCAGCTCAGGTCCGAAATCAACACCCGCTTCGATGCCGTCGACGCCAGGTTCAATTCCGTCGACATGAAGTTCAATTCCGTCGACATGAAATTCAACGCCGTCGATGCCAGATTCAACAGCGTCGATGCCAAATTCACTTCCTACGACGTGCGGTTTGACACCGTGCAGCACATGATCGTCAGGTACTCGGCTGGGCTCTTCGGCACGATGCTGATCGGCTTCCTCGGGGTCTTCGTCACGCATTCTTGAGCCGCATTTGCCTTCAGCGGCTACTCTTGGCTGAGCAGCCAAACCAGGGGCTGACGGGCGACGAAGGGAGCATCCGGTGGAGAGCGGGACCGCAGCGAAGGCAACCGTGACGGCGACTAGCGAGAACGGGAGTGCCAACGGCGCCCCGGCCGCGGAGACGATCGAGGTCCGCAACCCGGCGACGGGCGAGACGATCGCCCAGGTCCCCGTCGACACCCCGGCGCAGGTCGCCGAAACCGTCGCCCGCGTCCGCGCCAACCAGGCCGACTGGGAGGCGATGGGGATCGAGGGCCGCTACCACTGGCTCGGCAAGCTGCGCGACTGGATCCTCGACAACCAGGACCGGATCCTCGACACGATGCAGCGCGAGACCGGCAAGGTCCGCGCCGACGCCTCGAACGAGCCGGTCTACCTGGCGGACATCATCAACTTCTACGGGGCCAAGGCCTCGAAGTTCATCGGCGAGGACGCGGTCCGCGCCCACTCGCCGCTGCTCGCTTCGAAGAAGCTCCGTGTCCAGTACCGACCCCACCCGGTGGTCGGCATCATCAGCCCCTGGAACTTTCCGCTGATCCTCTCGATTGGCGACGCGATCCCGGCTCTGCAGGCCGGTGCCGCGGTCGTGATCAAGCCCTCCGAGTTCACCCCGCTCGGCCTGGCCGAGTTGATCGAGGCCTGGAAGAGGGAGATCGGCGGCCCCGACGTGCTCGACTGCGTGCAGGGGATCGGCGAGACCGGCGGCGCCCTTGTCGACAACGTCGACTTCATCCAGTTCACCGGCTCCGACCGCACCGGCCGCAAGGTGATGGCACGGGCGGCGGAGACGCTGACCCCGGTCAGCCTCGAGCTCGGCGGCAAGGACCCGATGATCGTGCTCGCCGACGCCGACCTCGACCGCGCCGCCAACGCCGCGGCCTGGGGCGGGATGATGAACTCGGGTCAGATCTGCATGTCGGTCGAGCGGATCTACGTCGAGGAGCCGGCCTACGACACCTTCGTCGCCAAGCTGACGGCGGAAGTCGGCAAGCTCCGCCAGGGCTCCGACGCGACCGGCCACGACGCCGACGTCGGCGCGATGACCTCGCCGCGGCAGAGCGCGATCGTCGAGGACCACGTCAACGACGCTCTCGCCAACGGCGCCCAGGCGCTCACCGGCGGGAAGAAAGTGCCCGGTCCCGGTGACTACTTCGAACCGACGGTCCTGGTCGACGTCGATCACTCGATGAAGGTGATGCGCGACGAGACCTTCGGCCCCGTCGTCGGCGTGATGAAGGTGCGCGACGCCGAGGAGGCGCTGCGGCTCGCCAACGACACCCGCTACGGGCTCTCCGGCTCGGTCTTCGGTGAGAAGAACCGGGCCGAGCAGGTCGCGCGCCGGGTCGAGTGCGGAGCGATCAACGTCAACGACGTGCTCGTCAACTACTTCGCCTCCGACGTGCCGATGGGCGGTTGGAAGGAGTCGGGAATCGGCTACCGCCACGGCGAACCCGGGATCAAGAAGTTCTGCCGGACCGAGTCGATCGTCGCCACCCGTTTCGCCGGCAAACGCGAACCGACCTGGTACCCGTACACGAAGGCGCGCCGTGGCCTGGTCGGCCGCATCGCCCGGGCGTTCAACGCCCGCGACGTCAAGCGCCGCCTCGGCATGCGCGGCTGAGCCGGCCCACCACGCCGACACCCGTGCGGGGCGTTTCCGCTCCCCGGTAGCCTCTTTAGGTTCATGGCCGAGCGTGACTACATAGCCGCGGTGCGCGAGCGTGTCGTCGTCTTCGACGGCGGCATGGGCGCGACCCTGGAGCAGTTCGAGCTGACCCAGGAGGACTACGGCGGCCTGCTCGGCAAATGCCACGAGGCGCTGGTCCTGAACCGCCCCGACGTGATCGAGGGCGTCCATACCTCGATGCTCGAAGCCGGCGCCGAAGTGGTCGAGACCGACACCTTCCAGGGCTCGCGGTTGAAGCTCGAGGAGTGGGGTCTCGGCGAGCACACCTTGGAGATCAACACGAAGGCGGCCGAGATCGCCCGCAAGGCGGCGGGCGAGGACCGTTTCGTCGCCGGCTCGATCGGTCCGACCGGGTTCCTCCCCGCCTCCACCGACCCGACCCTCGGTGACATCTCCTTCGCCCGACTTGTCTCAGTGTTTGCCGAGCAGGCCCAGGGCCTGGTCGTAGGCGGCGCCGACCTGATCATCATCGAGACCGCGCAGGACATCCTCGAGGTGAAGGCGGCGATCTTCGGCGCCCGCGAGGCCTTCAAGCAGACCGGCCGCACGCTGCCGCTGCAGATCAGCGTCTCGCTGTTGCCGAACGGCGGCAAGATGCTGCTCGGCACCGACATCCAGTCGGTGCTGACGACGCTGACCGCACTCGACGTCGACGTCGTCGGACTCAACTGCTCGACCGGCCCCGAGGACATGCGCGACGCGATCCGCTTCCTCGGCGAGACCAGCCCGCTGCCGGTCCACTGCATCCCCAACGCGGGACTGCCGCTGCAGGGTCCCGAAGGCGAGACGATCTTCCCCGAAAAGCCGGGTCCGCTGGGGGCAACGCTGGGTGAATTCGTCGAGCGCTACGGCGTCGGCATCGTCGGCGGCTGCTGCGGCACCACCCCCGAACACATCGCCGCGATCCGCGAGCAGGTCGGCGGCCGCGCCACCTCCGAGCGGCCGGCG
This sequence comes from Solirubrobacterales bacterium, assembly GCA_035509895.1. Lineage (GTDB taxonomy): Bacteria > Actinomycetota > Thermoleophilia > Solirubrobacterales > 70-9 > VAYN01. The sequence continues at coordinate 460 of DATKIA010000096.1, read as the reverse complement.
CCGGGACCGATCGAGGTCTCCTCGATGATGACCTCGACGCCGCTGGTCCAGGAGCCGCGCCCGACCCTGGTCGGCGAGCGGGTCAACTCACAGGGCTCGAAAAAAGCGAAGGAACTACTGCTCGCCGACGACTATGACGGCCTCGTCCAGGTCGCCGAAGACCAGGTCGAAGGCGGAGCCCACGTGCTCGACGTGTGTGTCGCCCTGACCGAGCGCCAAGACGAGGACGAGCAGATGAGCGCGGTCGTCAAGCGGGTCTCGCTGACCCAGCCGGCGCCGATCCAGGTCGACTCGACCGAGCCCGAGGTGATCGAAGCGGCGCTGGAGACGATCCCCGGGCGGGCGATCGTCAACTCGATCAACCTCGAGGCCGGACGCGAGAAGCTCGACCGCGTGGTGCCGATGGCCCTGGCACACGGCTCGGCGCTGATCGCGCTGACGATCGACGAGGTCGGGATGG
>DATKIA010000095.1:0-5616 GCA_035509895.1 Solirubrobacterales bacterium | reverse complement strand
AATGTCAAGTGTTCTTCGCACGTTACGGACAATTAACGTAAGGATCTCACAGATTTGCGCAGCATTTTCGCTTGCTTCCCGTGTATTACATGACCATGATGTGCGCATGGAGAAGCTCGACAAGTCGCTGGTATTTACCAGCTCGATTGTTGTCGCTCCTGCTGAGGACATCGCGGGGATGTGGGTGGGGCATTGCCTCAACTTTGATGTTATCTCGCAGGGCAGCAACCCGAATGAGGCGTTCGAGGCCGTCATCGAGGCGGTCGCCATGGCAGTGCTGGATGATCTGGACGCTGGTCTCGACCCACGTGAACGGCCTTCGGCTCCTGCCGAGGACTGGGCGCTCCTGGTCGATGCAATGAAGCATGGTCAGAAAGTGAGGCTGTCGGACGTCAAGGCCGACAGCCGCAACGTGGTGCTCGCTACGCAAGCGACGTTCGTTTTCGAGCACCCGATGCAGGACCACGACGGCTTCAAGCCGTTCACCATGCCGTCCGATACGGCTCTCATCAACCAGCAAGCAGCAGCGTAGGTGTCGCTTGGGTGGAAGGAGCCCCCGGCGCCTAAGCGACGTCGCGAGCGTCGCGCGGCGACACGGGTGCGTCCTTGAGGAAGGCGGCGGGAAGCACAACTGGCGGTTCACGAAGCCCGGGAAACGGCCATACCCCGTTCCCGCGCACAACGGACTGAAGGAAGAGGTCAGCTGGAAGTACATCCAGGGGCTGTGCCGCAACATGGACATCCCCATCGAGGCGTTCACCGACTAGCGCCGCCGGGCCGCCCCAAGGCGCAGTTCAGCGCGCCAAGCGCTTGCCCGTGCGGGCCGCCGCTGTCGCTATCGTCACGCGCCTCCTGACCGGACGTGCGCGTCGAGATTGTCGAGCGCATCGTCAAGGACGGCGTACACCGTCGCGCCGCAGTCCGACGTTTCGGGCGCCCACGTCGTGGCCCGGGCCGCGTGCGCAACGGCCCACAACAGCTCGGCCGTCCGTGCCCGGATGATCAGGTCGCCGGGGTTGAGGTTGTGGGTGGGTGGTTGCTTCGATACCTTCGGGCGGGGGTTGCGATGTTTCGGCATCGTGACTCCAAGGCCCGGGCGGCGGGGTTCAGCCGTCGTTCGGGCCGCTATGGGTTCAGATGTCGCCAACGTGGCGACGATGCCGACGACGATATCGCGACCGTGTGACAGCGGCCAACACAAGATGATTGTCCGGTTTCCGGACTGGAGATCTCTTTTATAGGCAGCGAGATGAATTTGTAGGCAGTGGGCTATTTGCAGGCAAAGCCACGCGCTGTCCGCCATCCGGCCACGTTTTCGCCGAACTCGCTGATCCGCCGTCGCGGAGCGCTGGCCCGCGATGTGCTGGTGACGGCGCCATGATCACCACCGTCCAGTCCTGCACCCTGGTCGGCATCGACGCCGAGCTGGTCGATGTCGAGTGCACGATCGATCGCGGCCTGCCCCAGTACAGCGTCGTCGGCCTCGCCGCGCCCTCGGTCAAGGAGGGCGCGACCCGGATCCAGAGCGCGCTCAAGACCATCGGCCACGATCTGCCGCTCAAGAAGGTGACCATCAACCTCGCGCCCGCCGACCTGCGCAAGCCGGGCTGCGGCCTCGACCTGCCGATCGCGCTCGCCGTGCTCGCCGCCGACGGCATCGTCCCCGACGACGCCCTCGCCGGCCGCCTCGTGCTCGGCGAGCTCGGCCTCGACGGCGCCGTCCGCTCCGTGCGCGGCGTGCTCGCCGCCGCCCTGCGCGCCCGCGCCGCCGGCCTGCGCGGCATCATCGTCCCCGAGCCGTGTGCCGCCGAGGCCGCGGTGGTCGACGACGTCGCCGTGCACCCGGTCGCCGACCTCGCCGAGATCGTCGCCGCGCTGCGCGGCGAGCGCCCGCTGCGCGCCCCGGGGCCCGGCGGCCGCCCCTCGCTCCGCGCCGCCGCCGTCGACATGGCCGAGGTCCGCGGCCAGAGCCTGGCCCGCGCCGCGGTCGAGATCGCCGTCGCCGGCGGCCACAACATCCTGCTCGCCGGCCCGCCCGGCACCGGCAAGACCATGGTCGCGCGCCGGATCCCGACCCTGCTCCCCGACATGACCCCCGCCGAGGCCCTCGAGACCACCAAGATCTACTCCGCCATGGGCCTCGCCCACGGCCTGATCGACACCCGCCCGTTCCGCGCCCCCCACCACACGATCTCCACCGCCGCCCTGATCGGCGGCGGCAGCTCGCCCAGGCCTGGCGAGATCTCGCTCGCCCACAACGGCGTGCTGTTCCTCGACGAGTTCCCCGAGTTTCCGCGCGCCGCGGTCGAGGGCCTCCGCCAGCCGCTCGAGGAGCGATGTGTCTCGATCGACCGCGTCCACGGCGCGCTCCGCCTCCCCGCCTCGTTCCTCCTGGTCGCCGCCGCCAACCCCTGCCCGTGCGGCTGGCTCGGCTCCGGCGTCCGCCAATGCACCTGCGGCCCCGGCGCGATCGAGCGCTACCGCCTCCGCCTGTCCGGCCCCCTGCTCGACCGCATCGACCTCCAGATCTACGTCCGCCCCGTCCCGCTCCGCGAGCTGCGCCGCACTGACCCCGGCGAGTCGTCCGCTCAGATCCGCGCCCGCGTCGCGGCCGCCCGCGACCGCCAGCTCGCCCGGCTCCGGCCGTGGAACCTGCGCTGCAACGCCGAGATGCCCAGCGCCGTCCTGCGCGCCACCTGCAAGCTCGACAGCCTGGGCGAGCGCACCCTCGCCGAGCTGGTCGAGCGGCGCCGCACCGTCACGGCCCGCAGCGTCGACCGGCTGATCAAGGTCGCCCGCACCGTCGCAGACCTGCTCGGCCAGGACGACATCGACGCCGGCTGCCTGCTCGAGGCCGCCGGCTTCCGCGAGGTCGACCCGCTCGCCGATCTCGCCGCCGAGATCCCCCAGCTTGCCTAGGTCGCCAGGTCGTGTGACACCATGCCGTCGTTCGATCACGAGATCCTCGTCGACCTTTTCCGCGAGGACGGCCGCCTCGCCGTCGAGCTCCTGCGCCGCTGCGCCGGGATCTCCGTCGAGCATACCCGCGTCGAACACCGGTCGATCGATCTGTCCCAGGTCGCGCCGACCGAATATCGCGCCGACGATGTCCTCGTCCTGTTTCGCCGCGATAGCAGCGCGACCACCGCCGTGATCGTCGAGGTCCAGCTCGACGAGGACGACGACAAGCTGCGCACCTGGCCGGTCTATGTCGCCGCGTTGCGCGCCAGACTGCGCTGCCCGGCGATGCTCCTCGTCATCACCCGGGATCCCGCCACCGCCCGGTGGGCCCGCCGGCCGATCGAGCTTGGCCACCCCGGGTTTCAGCTGACCCCGCTCGTGGTCGACTACGCCGATGTACCGCGGATCACCGACCTCGAGACAGCATCGCACCTGCCGCAGCTCGCGGTGCTGTCCGTCCTGGCCCATCCCGCGCTCAAGGCTGCGGAGATGGCCATCGAGGCGATCTCGCAGCTCCCAGAAGACCTGCTCCGGTTATACACTGACGTCATCTTGAAGGCACTGCCGGCCGAGCTCCGGCGGATCCTGGAGGCGCGGATGATCAAGGGCTACCAGTATCAGAGCGACTTCGCCCGCAAGTACTATGGTCAGGGGCTCGAAGAGGGACGCGAAGAGGGTCGACAAGAAGGCCGGGAGCGCCTGCAAGCCGCGGTGGTCGCGCTCGCGCGCACCAAGCTCAAGACGGTGTCCGACGACGACCTCGCGAGGATCGCAGCCATCACCGACCTGCGCGTTCTGACCGAGCTCGTCACCTCGCTCGGCCAGGCACACAGCGCCCACAAGGCCCGCGCCGCGCTGGACCGCGCGCTCAACCACTAGGAGATCACGCGGCAAGCAAGATCACGGCAACAACATCCTCCGGCGGCTATCGTGCCCCGTAGTTCACCGCAACGACTGACCACGAGCCGCTCGGACCTGGAACGGCGACGAGGAAGGCGCTCATGCGGAACGGCGCTCCGCCCGGCTTCGGGATGTTCACGTCGGCCATGGCGAAGCCCCAACTCGCCGCGCACACCTCGCGGACCTTGTCGGCCTCCTCGATCGCGAGCGGGAGCTTCCGCCACTTCGCGAGCAGCGCCTTCGCCGCGGCCCGGCCGACCGCCCGCTCGGCCTTGTCGGTACCGAAGACGACGACCGGATCGGCGCTGAGCGAGGCCGCGAGCTCGTCAGGCACGGCGAGGAGCTTCACGAGCGGCCCCGGGGGCGTCGGCGACGGGATCGGCCCGAGCGACTCGCGGAGTTGCTCGAGGGAGCGCACCTCGGTGAAGGACGCGGCCACGACCTTCCAGTCCGATGCCGCGTCGAGGAGCTCGACGGCCCGGACGGTGTGAGTCGCGCTCGACGGCTTCTCGCCCGGCTCCGCCGACACGACCGTGATCTCGAGGTCGGCCGCGAGCCAGGCCATCGAGGAGGCACCGCCGGCGACGAGTTGGGAGAGCTGCGCGCCCTTCATCTCGGCGTGCGGGTTCATGCCCGCGATCTGCCCGCCGAGCTCGAGGTCCGGCTCGATCTTCGCCGCGACCCTGGGGAGCATCACGACGGCGTCCTTGGCGAAGGTGGCGAGGAGGGCCGCGTTGTCGGCCGGCAGCGCCTTCATCTGCTTCTCGAGGAGCGACTTCGCCCGCTCCTCGGGCATGGGCGACGACTTCGCTGGCGGCGCCTTGGCTGGCGTCTTTGGGCTGTCGGCCTGCGCGGTGCAGCTCGCCGCGAGCACGCAGGCGAAAGAGACGGCGGCAATGCGGATCGGCGCGGCTTGGAGCATGGGGAACCTCATCGGTGGCGCGGAGCGGCCTTCGCGTAGACGGCGTGGCCGAAGGCGGTGTTCCGGCAATCGAAGCGCATGAAGTCGCCGTTCTCCGCATGCTCATCTCAATCCGGCCCCAGCTCAAGCCGGCGACGTCGCAGAGTGCGACCATGAGCTCGTCCCGGATGTTCGTGATTGTCGCGCGTGCTGGCAGCCTCCGTTTGCGTGGAACCGCGCGGCGGTCTTCTGTACCTCGGGCAACTCGGCGGCCGTCGGGTGTGACCAGGCCCGCGAATTCACCGAGCCGGCGACGACCGACGATCCGGCCCTTGACGGCCAGGCGTCGCCGCTGGTCGTCGGTGAAGCGCAGGCGCCGTCCGCCGAGCTACTCGGAGCACGCGGTTCTCCTCCTGCAAAAATCGACGACCTCGAGCCTGGCGGAAGTTGACCCAGCCCGCCATCCAGAGGACCAGAAACCGCACAGCCTCGGTGCCCATTGCGGGGCCATGGTAGCCCGGCCGACGATCGAGATCGGCGCGCGACGGGCAAGGACAACGGTCGAAGATATCTGGCGTTTCCCACCGGCTGACTTGCGGCACATGACGGGGTTCGGCTGGGGATCCACTAGGGCGTGCGACGAGCAGCGACAAGCCGCGGAAAAACCTCGCGTTTCCCGTCGGCCGACTTTTCGGCACACGACGAGCACAGTCCTGTGCCAGGCGTCGATCGGGCGGAACGCGTTGAATTCTTGTCGTGCCTTGCTGCGGCCGGCGCCTATAGGGAAAACCTCTCGGAGGGATGCATGCGTTTGACGATGGGCAGCGATAGGGGTGAGTTGCAGCTCTCGGCGA
>DATKIA010000094.1:0-20628 GCA_035509895.1 Solirubrobacterales bacterium | reverse complement strand
GCGCGGCCCGAATGCACCGGCGCTCTGGTTTCATGTCGACAGCCCTGCCGCGGCGCGCGCCGCCGAAACGGTGCTCCCTAGCACGGAAGAGCCGATTCTCTGCCGAACGGCGGGTCACCGAATTCGAGTCTTCTACTCGTCGGCAAGCAGCAGTTCCCCGTCGGAAAGCATCGAAAATCAGATTCGTACTGCCATTCGCAGGATGGCCTCGAAGATCCTAGGTGAGTCATTTCGCTCTAGCGGAAACACCAGAGGTCTTCAGATGCCAGTCGAATGCGACTCAAAAGGGCAAATCAAAATCACCGGATTCAAATCTTCGGGCGATGTTGACGAAGTCTTTGGCTGGGTAGATAGCCTTTTTGGCGCTCCATATGGAGCCGATGCCGTTAAGAACATAGTGTTCTATGAAGGCCCCGATCCTAATGGAGTGGCTGCTGGATACGGTGAGCGAGCTGATGACGAGGATAAGAGCAGCTCTGACTCCTTCCCCTTTCCTCTTGGCCAGAATAACAATAGAGTTTTGTCGGCGTCTGCAGTCATCTATGCGCCCTACTGGTGGTACGACGTCTCACTGCATGAGATGTTCCACACGATAGGCGCTGTGCAAGATAGTGCTCCCGGCAGCACCGTTGCAGGTCACTGCTGGGATGGAATCGACATACTTTGCTACGACGACGGCGGATTGCTAGGTGGATTATACAGCGAGACCAAATGCCCTGCGACGAGCGGCTATGGAACGCCCAGCGGAATACCGCTCGATTGCGAATACAATACTTACTTCGATGCCTTAGAGGAGAGCGGTGAGTATTTGAATTCTCACTGGAACACTGGTGGATTTGAGGATCCCTTCTTGGTAGAAGCGCCATCTTCCTCCTCGCCAAGCGTTGAAACCCTGGGGTTTTCTAGTCTGACCAAGACCGGTGTATCCCTCAATGGGAGTGTAAATCCAGGGGGCCTTCCGAGCGGTTATCACTTTGAATATGGTCTCACTACTAGCTATGGCCAAAAAGGCCCGATTCCAGATGGCACCCTAGGGTCAAACCTCTACGTGATCCAGAGTGTGTCTCAGGCGATTGGGCAGCTATTGCCGGGCACTCTGTATCACTATCGGCTAGTCGCTTCGAACGCCAAAGGAACGAGTGTTGGTGGTGACCGGACCTTTACGACTCCGGTCTCCTGGAACGTTCAATCGACTCCGAATGCCAGTGGAGCGGAACACAGCGTTCTCAACGATATGTCCTGCGAGCCGGCCAGTACGAATTCCTGCACGGCTGTCGGGAGACAAACCACCAGTGCCGGAACGAGTACGCCTTACGCCCAGTATTGGAATGGGATCTCCTGGGCAAGTCAGACGACGGCGTCACCCGCTGGTGCGACGGCCGCGGAGTTGCAGGCTGACCACTGCGTGTCGAAAACCTCTTGCGTGGCGGCTGGCTCATACACGAGCAGTTCGGGTACGTTCTCCTTGGTCGAGGCGTGGAACGGCACTAGCTGGGCCATTCAGACGACGCCGAATCCTGTGGGTGCAACCGAAACGCGGTTGAATGGCATCTCGTGCAAAGAAGTATCGGCCTGCATTGCAGTGGGCTATAAGGGCAGCGGCAGCGGTTCGCAGCCTGTCGCACTCCTTGGGAATTCAGGATCGTGGTCTCTGCAGACCGTGCCATTGCCATCTGGCGCTGTCGGAGCTGAATTGACCGGGGTAGAATGTACGTCTACGACTTCCTGTCGAGCCGTAGGACGGTACTACCCAACGGCTAGCAGCACGACGTACTGGGCGATGGCGTCTACTTGGAACGGTAGCGCGTGGTCGTCGGAAGCAGTGCCAAAACCGACGGAAGCCCCGAAACGAAGCATCTTGCTGGATATCTCCTGCGCAGGGGGAAGCGAATGCACTGCTGTCGGCGGGTACCTGAATTCCAGCAGTGTCCAGGTGTCGTTCATTGAGCGCTGGAACGGAAGCACTTGGTCGTGGCAAGCGAGTCCGAATCCGGCGGGATCCCTCAACACTCCGCTGCAGAACGTATCCTGTGTCGGAGCTTCTCCCTGTGTCGCCGTCGGAGACTGGCTCGACTCAAGTGGCGTGTGGCGCCCGCTGGCGCAGTTCTGGGACGGCTCTAGCTGGACGATCGAGTCGGTCGAAGCTCCCACGGGTCAGACCGTCGGGCTACTCAACGGGGTTGCCTGCAGGAGCCGGTGCCTTGCAGTCGGCTTTTACACGGCGAGCGGCAAAGACAAGACCTTGGGAGAGATCCGGTGACTGAAGTCCCGCCGATCGGGCAGCCCGCCGGGCTTCCGCCTGGCCATGTGAAGGTCCGAACTCGCACGGACTATTTCTTCGGATCCAGCTCTACGGCCTCATCGGCGCTGCCGGCTGGCCAGTTAGAGAGCCAAAGTTGGCTTGCTAGAGGGAATCCCGTCCGGCTGATTCCGAGCGTAACCGGCTGAAATTGTGGTGGACTGTGGCACCGAACGCAGTCAGCACCCGAAAGTGGTCAGATGCTGAGTCGAAGGGGCAGACGCGTGTGGAGCGGCGTGAGCTGGGGATATTTGACCCGAACGGCGTCGTAGAGGTCAACCCCTTTTGGCGCGTGCATCGTCAGGAGCATCACGAAATCGAGAGGAGGAGCATCGGTCAGGACTCCCTCCTCGCGAGCCAGATACGTCACGGTGAGCTGCGGTCGAAGCAGGCCGCTCGCACGCATGCGGCTGCGTGCGTGGAGGATGGTCTCCCACTTTGACTCGTCGCGACGACGCTGGGCCTCATGACGATGCCGGTTGGGCGACCGCGTTGCCGGCAAGCCGCTGAATTCGTAGCCTTCTCGCATTAACTGGGCGGCCTCGTCCTGTTCAGTCCCGACATCGACGACTTTGCTGTGTTTCGTGTCTCGGTTGTAAAAGGTAAAACGCTGCGCATGTGGCCGGAATGACACTTCCACGCCCGCCTGCGTGTACTCCACTGGATTCCGGGGATCCGTGGGGGCTGAGAGCACGATCGTCCATCGCATCGAGACCGTCCGTCCCGCGACGACCGCCTCATCGAGAGGAAACGGCAGCGAGACTGCTTCACCCCGCGAAATGGAGTCTCGGTAGAGAACCGTTGCTTCGTTGGGCGGGCATTCGAGCATCGTGTCGAACCGTTCAGGGATTCGCCCGAATCCAGAGTTCTCCGGATCAAAAGGGTCCGCGGGTGAAGCACCATGGACTGCGAAGGCGCGGAGGAGGCGAGGGTCCAAGCCAGGCGCTCCCAGCGTTGCTGACAGGCCCGCGAGAGCGTGGACGACGCAAGGAGTTGCAAAGCTCGTGCCTTCTGCCTCGCCCACGATCCCGCCGCTGGTGATTCCGCGGAATGGCCGGTCGCCGACGCCTCCGAAGGCCACGCCCGTGGGCTGCATCCGGCACCCAGGACGGCCGGGTCCTACCGCGCTATATGGCGCCCGTGACCAATCGTCGTCCGGTTCGGGTTTATCGCACGCACCGACACCGATTCCATTCGCCATGTCGGAGGGAACCTGGATCCGGTTTGCGCCAGTCGCCGGATCGCGCTGGCCGTTGTTACCCACAGCTGAGACGAACAGCACATCGAGCCGCTCTGCAAGCTCGTCGAGACGCGCGGTCCAAGCGTGCGGCTCGTCGTCATCGTCGACGCAAAATTCGGGACCAAGACTCAGGTTGATAATCCGATGATTGCCTTGCTCCACGAGTTCGGCTATCCGATCGAGAATCCAGTAAAGCTCGAGGTCTACATCCGCTGGAGGAACGGGCAGGACGCGATAGTGGTCAACTCCGACCTCGGGCGTCCTTAGCGGCGCCTCTGCATGCCTCGCTCCGTACAAGACCGTGCTGGTTACGAGCGTCCCATGCGCCACGAACGCAGAGTCGGCCGCCTCGGTGGTGAGGTCAACGGCACTAACAAATGGCGAAAGATGCGGGACCCCACCGTCGATCCCGCCATCGAAGACGGCAACGCGAAGATCACTCTGGGGTCGATCCGCGGCGGGAGGGTTTGGTGGGTCGTCCTCCGTTGTTTGGATCCGCAGCGGAGAAACTGGATTGGGGCGAACTCCCGGCATGGGGCGCATGGTTCGCAGCGGGTTGAAGCGAGCTGCTGCCTCCGCTGCCTCGGCAGGTAGGCGCACGGGCATGAAGGTCAAGCCCTTGATCGTTCGGATGTAGTTGTCGCGGATTTCGCCCCCCAGCTCGGACACGAGGGTTTGCCACTTCGCGAGCACGGATTGCCACTCGCTGGCCGATCTCACGCCGCCACCGTCGAAGAGCGGATGGAAAACGGCCTCCCAGGTAAGTAGCGGGCTCGTCGTCTCAGCTGGGGCTCTCAAGGTCTCCTCGACGGGGGGAAGCCGAAGCATCTCGAACTGCCGCAGCGAGTCCCGAGCACGATTCAGCGTGGGAGCTGATGGAAGCCGTCCATGCAGGAGAGCGCTTACCTTCGCAAGGGCGCGCTCGTCCGCGGCCAGGAGATAGGTCTTCGTCTCGCAGTCGTGTTCGACTTTCTTGGCAGTTCGGTACTCGCCAAGCGCTCCGCGCGTTCCAACTGGGACAAGGTCCGCCTCGCGGAAGAGCGTGCTCGGGAAGTAGGAGTTAGCGAGGTAGTTGGGGGAGACGGTGGCTTCAAAGACCACTCGGCTTCCGCGCAATGCGGTCGGCGTCGCTCCAACGTCCTCCTGTAGCCGCTCAAGCTGTGGCGACAGCAGGGCAACGGCTTGATCCATCGTCCGTGGATGCCACTTAGGGCCTCCGCCGCTACTAGTTTCTACTTTCTCCCTGAGACGCTCGCCCCCGGCGAACAGCGGGCGACGTCTATCGTCGCTGCTTCTGCTTTCCGGCATCTTTTTTCCTCCCTGTCTGCCATTCCTTTATGAGCTTTCCAACCGTCGGGTGGCTCACTTCAAGCAACTCGGCAATCTCCCGCTGACTCATCCCAAGTTGCTCGTTTGCCAGCGCTGCAAACGCAGAACGCCGCTCCCGCGATTCGGGCGGCGCTGCATCGTCCAAGTGTGCGATCGCGAGAAGGCTCAACCCTTGAGCGAACGATCCACCCTCAAGGACGGCGATCCGCGCGGCCTCCGCTACGGCTCGCTCCAAGAAGGACCCGTTTTGGCCGTCGAATGCGAGAGCACATGCGCTCAAGACCGTGTCGGAAGGGGGCTCGTCATGGCGATAGCGCTCGGACGCTCTCTCCAGAATCGATCGCCGCTCCTCGAAACCTGGCAGTTTCAGATCGACGACAACGTCGAAGCGACGCTCGACCGCCGGATCGAGAAGCTGCGGGTGGTTCGTGGCTGCGACCAGAAGCCCCGCGATGGGCCAGTCCTCTATCTCAAGGAGCAACAGGTTGACCAGCCGCTTCAACTCCCCGATGTCGGTGACGTCATCGCGCCGCTTTGCGACCGCGTCGAACTCGTCCAGAAAGAGGACGCAAGGTTCGGACCTGGCGTGGTCGAGAACGCGGCGTAGATTGTGACCCGTCCGACCGAGGAAGCTGGACATCAGGGCCGACAGCTCGACGGTCAGTAGCGGCAGGCCAAGGACCGAAGCCAGGCTCGTTGCCGTCATGGTCTTGCCAACGCCCGGCGGCCCCGTCAGCAGAAGAGTGCTCGGAGGCTCGATTCCGGCCTCAAGCAATTCGGTCGCTTTCGTTCTGGCCTCGACAAGGCGCTGAAGTTGTTGCTCGGTTTGGGGGTCGAGAATCGGCTGCTCTGCGACGGGGTTCTCTCGCCGTTCTACGAGCGGCATCAGGCTCTCGTCCTCAATCGGCAACGGTTGGGTCGCCGCGCCTCGGAGGGTGGACCCGGCGCTGTCGAGAAGCAGCTTGCCAAGGCGCTCGCGGAAGTCGTCGCTCGCGCTCCCTCGACCTTTTCGCAAGACCTGTCGCCCCAGCTGGCGAACTGAGCCCGCATCTTGATCGAGGCCAAGCCTCACGAGGTCAAGGATCAGCTCCTCGTCTGCGGGATCGCGCTGGTAATTTTTCCTCGGCATCTGGATAAGAACTTACCAAAAGAAAAAGACAACGCCTAGACCTTGGAAAGGATCTACCACTAATGGGGGGAGATGCTTGCCAACCCGGGCGGACTCCTACCTGCCTACCAGGTCCCCAGCCAGACCCCAGAAGCACGAAAGAAGTCCCAGGGAAGCCAGTAGATCCATCAGGTTCACCTAAGAGACCAGGAATGTTCCCCCATGGCTTTTGTATGTAGGTCAAGGGCCATCAGAACCCCTCACCCTCCCAACAGCAGACCCCCTCACGCACTATCACCAAGTGGTCCCCATGCATCCGCGGGTCGCGGTTGGCCGCTCAGCGGATCGGGGTTCAGGACTGCGGTTCGGGCTCGCCTAGCCGCATTGAGATAAGGATCGCTCTATTTTCGAACCATGCGACGGCGGCGGGTCGAGCTGAGGCCCTGCAGGCGGTCACCAGCTCCCGCACCAGCCGTACAGCCCGCTCTGCGTTTGCGGCCGAGTAGCTACTACTCTCCACTGAAACCTGCACATCGGGACGGTCCATGTGAGGCACCGGCTCGCGCATCTTCTCGCCGGGATGCACCAGGGGGTCACGCAGGTTGAACAACCACTTGACCTCGGCCTGAAAGTGATTGGTCCGTGGCCCCAACTTTGACGCTCGCTTGAGCGTTTCCATGACCAGCCATGACGCCGATGGTTCCTCAGCCTGGTCGAACCGTTCGACTTCGGAATGCAGGCGTATCGATGCAGCGAAGCCTCCGACTGCCGACGCGGCTGCGGCAATGGCGACCATCGCCTCCTCCATCACGTCGCCCATCATCTCGCCGTTCCGATTGGCCTCCCTCCGCGCCTCCGCGGCGTGCTCGTCCGCGATCTTCCACCAGGTCGACCAGATCGCAGTAGACATTCGGAGGCTCGGCGCCGGGGCCACCATCCGCACTTCGGCGGCTGGGGCCTTAATCGTTACGTCTCCCGATCCTTCGTTTGCGCGGGACATGAGCTGATCGTAGACACCCGACCTCCACGTAATCGAGGCGTCGATAGTCGAAGGCGGAAACACCGGGGCACTAGAGCGCCCAATCCGGCATAGAGGCATGGATTGCTTCCCCGCCGACCAAATCCGCCCAATACAACCGGCCTCCTCCGGTGACAACAGGGCATGAAATTCGCGACTCAGCCGGTGCAAACGCCGCTCTGGTTGGACAACAGGGGTATGAACCCGAGCTGCGACGGATCCCGCCCCGCCGAGGAGAGGCCGAGTAGATGGTCTCGATCGGCAAGCTCGGCGCCGGCCAGGAGCGCTACTACACGGCGAAGGTCGCCGAAGGCGCGGAGGACTACTACTCCGGAAAGGGCGAGGCCGAGGGCTACTGGCTCGGTGACGCCGCCGTCGAACTCGGCCTCCAGGGCAAGGTCGATGCCGATCAACTGACGGCGATGCTGACCGGCCACGACCCCGCGACCGGGGCGCCGCTCGGCCTGCGTCACGTCGGTGGTCGCGGCCCGGTCCCCGGCTTCGATCTCACCTTCTCGTCGCCGAAGTCCGTCTCGCTGCTTTGGGCGCTCGGCGGCCCCGAGATCGCCGGCCAGGTCCGCGAAGCTCAGCGCGAGGCGCTGGCCGGTGCCTTCGACTACATGCAGCGGGAGGCGTGCTGGACGCGGCGCGGTCACGGTGGCGCCGAGTTCGTCCGCGGCAACGGCTTCCTCGCCACCGCCTTCGAGCACCGCTCCTCCCGTGCCGGCGATCCGCAGCTCCACACCCACGTCCTGATCGCCAACGCGACCAAGGGGCCGGATGGCCGCTGGACCCGGCTCTACCACCCCGCGATCTACGAGCACGCGAAGACCGCCGGCTACCTGTTCGAGGCCCACCTGCGCGACGAGCTGACCCGCCGGCTCGGCGTGCGCTGGCGCGAGGTCCGAAACGGGATCGCCGAGATCGAGGGCTTCGATCCCGGGCACCTGCGGCCTTCTCTACCCGCCGCGCGGAAATCCTCGAGGCGGCGGGGGCGGGGGCTTCGGCACGCGCCCGCCAGGTCGCCGCGCTCAACACCCGCAGGGCGAAGGAGCGCGACCTCACCACCGAGAGCTTGCGCGAGCGCTGGCGGGCGAGGGCCGCCGAGCTCGGCCTCGACCGCGAGGCGATCCTCCGCGCGGTCGGCCGCGAGCGCCCCGGCCCCACGGAGCTGCGGATCGAGGAGCTGGCGCGGGCGGTGACCGCGACCCGGTCGCACTTCGACCGCCGCGACGTCGTCCAGGCCGTCGCCGACGCGCTGCCCAATGGCGCCCCGGTCGCCGACATCGAGCGGGTCGCCGACGCCTTCCTCGCCCCTGAGGAAGTGATCCCGGTCAGCCGCACGCCGCGAGCCGAGCGATTCACGACCAAGACGGTCTGGGAGATCGAGCGCAGGGCGCTCGCCCGCGCCGATCGGATGCGGATCGCCACCGACCGGCCCGCGGTCCCCGAGGTCGTCATCGCCCGTGTCCTCTCGGCCCGTCCGAGCCTCAAGGCCGACCAGCGCCAGATGGTCGAGCGGCTGCTAGCCGACCGCTCCGGTCTCGCGGCCGTGATCGGCGAGGCCGGCACCGGCAAGACCTACGCTCTGCTGGCGGCGGCCGAGGGATGGTCGGCCGCGGGCGTCGAGGTCCGGGCGGTGGCGCCGACCTGGCGCGCCGCCAACGTCCTGCGCTCGGAGGGTCTTGAGGCGACGAGCATCGCGCGGCTCCTCGCCCAGCTCGATCGTGCCGACGAGCTTGGGCGGCCAGGCTTGGCGCAGGGTTCCGTCCTCCTGGTCGACGAGGCCGGGATGGTGGATTCCGCCACCCTGGCGCGGCTTCTCGACCGGGCCGACGCTGCCGGCGCCAAGCTGGTGCTGATCGGCGATCCCGCCCAGCTCGGCGAGATCGAGGCCGGCGGGCTGTTTGCCGCGATGGCCCGCCGCGGCGATCCGATCGTCCTCGATCAGGTGATCCGCCACAGCCACGAGCTTGATCGCGAGGCGGCGAAGCGGATCCGCGAGGGCGAGGGCGCCGAGGCGTTCTCCCGCTACGCGGCCGAGGGCCGGGTGACGATCGCCGCCGATCCACAGGAGCGCCGCGAGCTGATGGCGGCCGACTGGTGGCAGAGCTTCCGCGAGGGCGAGGACGCCCTGATGGTGGCGAAGCGCAACGCCGAGGTCGAGAATCTGAACCGGCTAGCGCGGGAGCTGATGTGCGCCGAAGGCCGGCTCGGCGCGAAGGAGATCGAGGTCGGCGGCGAGCGCTTCGCTGCCGGCGATCATGCGATCACGAGGGTCAACGACCACCGCGCCGAGATCTACAACCGCGAGCGCTGGCGGGTCGCGGAGGTTGACGCGGAGGCCCGGACCGTTGCGTGGACGGCATCGACACCGCAAGGCGGGTGTGTGTCGATGCCGTCTTCTTGGAGCGGGTTAATGGGAGCGACGGGGCGCCGGCGTTGCAGCACGCCTACGCGGCGACGACCTACCAGGCCCAGGGGGCGACGGTGGACACCGCCTTTGTGATGGCCGATCCCTCGATGTCCAGCAGTTCATGGGCCATTCCAAGATCCAGACGACCTTCGACGTGTACGGGCACCTGCTCCCCGGTAGCCACGATGAAGTCCGCGAACGGATGGACGGCTACTTGCGCGGTGAAGGCCAATGATCCACTCGCGGCAAATTGCTGATTGGGGTCAGCACGCGCCGCTATCCTCGCCCGAGTGCCTCTTATTTCGCGGATGAAATCGGGACGAGTTCAAGACAAGGTTCGCCGCCTCGAAGAGCAGATGGAGTCGGTGAACTCCAAGCTCGATGAGATGGCCGAGACCTTCGAGGCTCGCCGCGCCGACGACGAAGCCGCGGCCATCGCCGCGGAGCGCATCCGCAGCGGCGCCGCTGATCACAAGGAAGACGGCGCTGAGGCATTGACGAAGCTGGGCATCGAGCTTCCCAAGGGATGAACGTCGAGCCATCCGGCGAGGTGGTCGTCACCTTCGCCAAGGGCGTCCGCGACGACGTGGCTGAATTGACGGCGACCTCAGCGAGCGACGAGCCCGAGCAGACGGCTGAGGTCGAGGCGCTGAAACGGCGGATCGCCGAGTTGCTGGTCGAGTGCAAAGCCAACCCCTTCCTCGGCGAACCGATGGGGAGGGGGCTCCACCCCGAGCTGGCGGACTGCCGGCGGGTTCGTTTTGACATTCCCTCGTACGACGGCAAGCCTCGGTTTCGCCTGATCTACCGGAACGAGCCATCGGACGGGGCGCCAGCCGAATGTCATTGGCTCGCGATCGCGCCGCGCGCCGGATTGCGGGCGCACCGCAAGGCGCAGCAGCGCAGTCGATCCGAATGACTGTGGCGCAGACTGTGGCGTGGCGTCATTTCGATGGCATCAGCGGACCTGCTCGGCGGCGCGCCGACGCCTCGCATTCGGCTTGCTAAAGCCCCGCACAACAGAAAACGCCCCGCCGGGGAGGCGGGGCGCTTCTGGGGTTACTACAGGGAGGAGAGATATGTATCTCTATATATGTGGATCCGTGGGAGGTAGGTGAGCCCAGTTGTGTCGCGGGGCGCCGGTTGTGGGAAGCAACTGGGGCCGTATGTGCGACGCGGGACTCAGCCAAAAAGTCTTATGCCTGCTCCTTCATCGGTTCCCTTCAACGAATCCTTGATCAGCGTACGAACATACGTGCGATATGTGTGTGAGCGAGCTCACAGATCCCCCTGCGTGGGGGGCAAAAAGCGGGTTTTGCAGGGCACCTTGTATCCAAGTAGCCCAGTTCCTCGGGCAGTAGATCACGATTCCGCCCCTAAGTGGTCAAGAAATTGTTGCAATCGCCCATCAGGGTCGAATAAACGTCCAGGTTGCGACCTTCCCGCTACCTTTGCCGCGTGAAGAAGGCCCGGATAGACGCGGTTTTGGCGGAAAGAGGCCTGTTCCCCTCGCGTACGGCCGCCGCTGCGGGCGTCCGCGCCGGCGAAGTCCGCGTCGGCAGCCAGGACGGGCCGGTCGCGCTGCGCCCGAGCCAGCTGGTCGAGCCCGAGCAGGAGCTGGTCGTAGCTGCCGGTCCCCGCTACGTCTCCCGGGGCGGGATCAAGCTCGAGAACGCGCTCGACGCGCTCGCGATCGACGTCGACGGCCGTGACTGCCTCGACGTCGGCGCCTCGACCGGCGGCTTCAGCGACTGCCTGCTGCAGCGGGGCGCCGCCCGGATCGCCGCCGTCGACGTCGCCTACGGGCAGCTCGATCTGCGCCTGCGCGAAGATTCCCGGGTGACCGTGATCGAGCGCCTCAACGCCCGCGCGATGGCGCCCGCCGACCTCCCGTTCGCGCCCGATCTCGCCGCCGTCGACGTCTCCTTCATCTCGCTCAGCAAGGTGCTGCCGGCAGTCGCCGAATGCCTCGCTCCGGGCGGCGAAGTGCTGGCGATGGTCAAGCCGCAGTTCGAGCTCGGCAAGGAGCGAGTCGGCCGCGGCGTCGTCCGCGACGACGGCGACCGTCGCGAGGCGATCCTCTTCGTCGCCGAAGTCGCGGTCGAGCTCGGCCTGCCCGTCCGCGGCTTCGCCTCGTCGGGCCTGCCGGGGCCGAAGGGCAATCGCGAGACCTTCGTCTGGTGCGGGGGAGAGGGTCCCGGTCTGACCGAGCTCGAGACCGCGATCCGCGCCGCCGAGGAGGGAGGCGGGTGAAGACCGCCGACCTGATCATCCATTCGCACCCGCCGGCGACGACCGAGGCGGTCGAGGTCGCGGTGCGCGTCGCCGGCGAGGCGGGCTGGCGCCTGATCGCCGACCGCGGCGGGATCGAGGGTGAGATCCCAGCCGGGGTCGAGGCGGCGACCGACGCCGACAGCCCCGAGCTCTGTCTGGTTCTCGGCGGCGACGGCTCGATCCTGCGGGCTCTGCGCCGCTACGCCGGCACCGACGTCCCCGTCTTCGGCGTCAACTTCGGCACCGTCGGCTTTCTCGCCGCGGTCGATCGCGGCGAAGCGGCGGCCGGGATCGGCCGCGCTCTCGCCGGCGAGACCGAGACGGTCCAACTGCCTGGGCTCGAGGTCACCCACGGCGCCGAGAAGCGCCTCGGCTTCAACGACATCGCCCTTGCCCGCCGTCCCCAGGACCGGGTCGCCGAGCTCAGCTACGCGATCGCCGGCGAGGAGGTCGGCCACGTCCGCTGCGACGGCCTCGTCGCCGCCACTCCCGCCGGCTCGACCGGCTACAACCTCGCCAACCAGGGCCCGATCCTCGCCTGGGGTGTGAAGGGGTACGTCGTCAGCTACATCTCGCCACACTCGCTGACCGCGCGGGCGCTGGTCGTCGCCCCCCGCGACGTCCTCCACGTCGGCAACGCCGAGGGGCGGGAGCCGGTCGAAGTCCTCGTCGACGGCGAACAGGCCGGTGAGCTCGCCCCCGGCGACGGGCTCGAGATTCGCTTCGTCGACGCCGCCGGCCGCCTCGCGCAGCTGCCGGGCTCGAGCTTCTACCAGCGGATACGCGAGAAGTTCGGCCACCTCGCCGTCTGAGGCCGTCTGGCCGGCGCATCTCTGCGTTCTCAGTCGCTCGCGTGCAGAAGCACGCTTCGCTCCCTGCGTCCTTGATCTACTTGGCCAGCCGACCTCAGCCGTTCTTTAGGGTGACTCGCAGTGGAGCGCAAATGGTGGGCACTGGTTCTGGTCTCGGTGGCGACGTTCATGCTGCTGCTCGACATCACCGTCGTCAACGTCGCCCTGCCCGACATCAGAGAGGAACTGCACGCCAGCCTCTCCAGCCTGCAGTGGGTCGTCGATGCCTACTCGCTGATGCTGGCGGCGCTGCTCTTGACCGCGGGCTCGCTCGGTGACCGGCTCGGCCGCCGCCGCGTCTTCACCCTCGGCTTCGCGATCTTCACCTTCGCCTCGTTCCTCTGCGGCATCTCCGACGACCCGACCCTGCTCAACCTCGCCCGCGGCCTGCAGGGCATCGGCGGCGCCGGCATGTTCGCGACCTCGCTGGCGCTGATCGGCCAGGAGTTCCATGGCAAAGACCGGGCGACCGCGTTCGGGGTCTGGGGCGCGACGATCGGCGGCGCCGTCGCGGTCGGGCCGCTGGTCGGCGGCGTCATCACCGAGAACTTCGGCTGGGAGTGGATCTTCTTCGTGAACATCCCGATCGGGATCGCCGCGATCGTGCTGACCGAGCGCAAGATCGTCAACGCCTTCGCCGACGACCCCGAGCCGGTCGACCTGCCCGGCCTCGTCACCTTCTCGGCCGCCCTCTTCCTGCTGATCTTCGGCCTGATCCGCGGCAACCCGGAGGGCTGGGGCAGCGCCCTGATCCTCTTCTGCCTGATCGGCGCCGCCGTGCTGCTGGTGCTCTTCGTCGCGATCGAGCGCCGCAGCGACCACCCGATGCTCGACCTCGCGCTGTTCCGCAACCCCGCCTTCAACGGCGTCTCGGCGGTCGCCTTCTGCCTCTCGGGCGGGATGTTCGCGATGTTCCTGTACCTGACGATCTACATGCAGGGGGTGCTCGATTTCTCGCCGCTGGAGGCCGGCCTGCGCTTCCTGCCGCTGACCGTCCTCTCCTTCATCGCCTCGCCGATCGCCGGCGCGCTCTCGAACAGGGTCCCGATCCGGGTCCTGCTCGGCATCGGGCTGGGGCTGGTCGGCGTCGGCCTGCTGTTGATGCACGGGGTCGACGCCGACTCCGAGTGGACGGCGCTGCTGCTCGGCTTCATCGTCGCCGGCATCGGCATCGGCACCGCCAACCCCGGCATCGGCCAGGCGGCGATCGCGGTCGTCCCGGTGCAGAAATCGGGGATGGGATCGGGGATCAACACCACCTTCCGCCAGGTCGGGATCGCGACCGGGGTGGCGGCGCTCGGCGCGATCTTCCAGTCACGGGTCAACTCGGAGCTCGCGGAGCACCTGCCGCACGCGCCGAGCGGGCTCGGCGAACTGGTCGCCTCCGGCGGCTCGAAGGCGGCCGGTGAAGTCGTCGGCCCGGTCGCCCGGCCGGTGGTTGAACGCGCTTCTGACCTCGCCTTCGTCAGCGGCTTCAACGAGATCATCCTGATCGCCTCGATCCTCTCCTTCGTCGGCGCTGCGCTGGGTTTCTTCCTCACCCGCTCGCGCTACTTCGTGCAGCAGACCGACGGCCCGGCCGAGCCCGGCGCGGCCTAGCCGCAAATAGCGCCAAAGCTGGGCGGTTCGATCCGCCCCCGTTGCTACACAGGATCGGTGCTGCGCGAGCTGCGGATCGAGAACCTGCTGCTGATCGAGCGGGCTGAACTGCGGCTCGGCGAGGGGCTGAACGCGATCACCGGTGAGACCGGCGCGGGAAAGACCGTGCTCGCCCACTCGCTCGACCTGCTGATGGGCGGCAAGGCGCGGGCCCAGATCGTCCGCCCCGGGGCGGAGGAGGCCTGGGTCGAGGGCGTCTTCGACCTGCCACCCGGGTTGCTGGACGAACCGGAGCTGGCCGAGCTCGCGGACCGGCTGCCCGAGGGCGCTGAGGAGATCGTCCTCGGCCGCCGGGTCTCGGCCGCCGGCCGGACCAGCGCCTTCGTCGCCGGCCGCGCCGCCACCGCCGCGGACCTGAAGGCGCTCGGCGGCCGCCTCCTCGCCTTCTTCGGCCAGCACGAGCATCGGCGGTTGACGATCGCCTCGGCCCAGCTCGAGATCCTCGACGGCTTCGCCGGCACCGAGCACTTGCAGACGCGCGAGCGCTACCGCGAGGCGCACCGCGAGTGCGGCCGGCTCAGCGCCGAGCTGGCCGAGCTGCGCGAGCGCGAGGGGTCGCGAGAGCGCGACCTCGACCTCTATCGCTATGAGCTGTCGGAGATCGAGGAGGTGGCGCCGGAGCCCGAGGAGCGGGCCGAGCTGGGGGCCCAGCGCGAGCGCCTGCGCCACGCCGAGGGCCTGCGCGAGGCGGCAGCCGGGGCGCACGCCGGGCTGGCCGGCGCCGAGGAAGACGGCGGCGGCGCCACGGCGGCGCTGGGTCAGGCGGAATCACTGCTGCAGGGGGCGGCGGGGCTCGACCCGCGGCTCGACGAGCTCGCGGAGCGGGTGGTGGCCCTGGCGGTCGAGCTCGGCGACGTCGGCTCCGAGCTGCGCGACTACGCCGAGGGGATCGAGGCCGACCCCGGGGAGCTGCTGGCGGTCGAGGAACGGCTGGAAGCGATCGACCGGCTCGAGCGCAAGCACGGTGGCAGCGTCGAGTCGGTGCTTGAGCACGCGGCCCGCTGCCGGGCCGAGATCGAGCGCCTCGAGGGCGCCGAAGTACGCGGGGCGGAGGCCGAGGCGGCGCTGGCCGCGGCCGAGGCGCGCCGGGCGGAGTTCGCCGAGCAGCTCAGCGCCGGCCGCGCGGCGGCGGTGAAGCCGCTCGAAGAGCGGGTCGCCGCCGAGTTCGAGCAGCTCTCGATGGCGGGGGCGACGCTCGAGGTGGTCCTGGAGCCGCACCCCGACGGCTTCGGCGCGAATGGCCGCGAGACGGTCGAGCTCCGGGTCGCTCCCAACCCGGGAATCGAAGCGGCGCCGCTGCGCGACGCCGCTTCCGGCGGCGAGCTCTCGCGGGTGATGCTGGCGTTGAGCGGGCTCGGTGCCGCCGCCAGCGCCGGCACCCTCGTCTTCGACGAGATCGACGCCGGGGTCGGCGGCAACACGGCGCGGGTCGTGGGAGAGAGGCTGCGCGCCCTCGGCGCCGCGCATCAGGTCATCTGCATCACCCACCTGCCCCAGGTCGCCTCGCTCGCCAGCACCCATTTCCGGCTCGAAAAGGACGTCGACGCCGGTCGGGCTGTCGCCACCGTCGAGCGTCTCGAAGGGGATGGCGTCGTCGAGGAGATCCGCCGCATGCTCGGCGGCGAGGGGGGCGACGAGGCCGCCACTCAACACGCCCGCGAGCTCCTCGCCGCCGCCTGAGCCAGGCTCCTCCCGCCGCTTTCGACTTTGTACCCCCTATAGCCGGTACAAAGTCGAAACCGAACCGCGCTCTCGACATTTGGCCCTGAGGAGACCTGAAAAGTGGGAATCCTTAATGGTGGCAAGTAACCTCAGCGGGTGGCAACCACCAGTCGCCGTCGCCTTCCCGCCCTTCTCGGGCGCCGGAACGGCGGCCGCCGCCCTGACGCGCCGATCGAAGGGACCGCTCGCCTCGGCGAGCGCACCAAGCACCTCGTAAAGCGCCTCCGTCCCGGCGATATCGCCGTCGTCGACCACGTCAACATCGACCGGATCGCGGCCGAGGAGCTGATCGAAGCCGGCGTCGCCGCGGTCCTCAACGCCTCGCCCTCCTCGAACGGCAAGTACCCCAACGCGGGGCCGCTGATGCTGACCCGGGCCGGGATCCGGCTCATCGACGCGCCCGGCGCCGGCCTCTTCGAGCTGCTGCGCGACGGCGACCGCCTGGTCGTCGACGGCGGCACCGTGCGGATCGGCGACCAGGAGGTGCTGCGCGGCCGCGTCCTGACCGAACCGGAGCTGGAGCTGGCGCTGGTCGAGCAGCGCCAGCGGATCGACGAGGCGCTGGCCGAGTTCGCTGAGAACACCGTCGCCCACGTCCGCGAAGAGACCGATCTGCTGACCGGCAGCATCGACTTCCCGCCGATCCGCGCCTCCTTCCGCGACCGCCACGTCCTGATCGTCGTCCGTGGCGAGCGCCACCGCCGCGACCTGAAGGCGCTGCGCGCCTACATCCGCGACATGCGGCCGCTGATCGTCGCCGTCGACGGCGGCGCCGACGGCGTGCTCGAGGCGGGGATGAAGCCGGACGTGATCCTCGGCGACATGGACTCGGCCTCCGACGCGGCGCTCGCATGCGGGGCGGAGCTGATCGTCCACGCCTATCCCGACGGCAGCGCCCCGGGCTGCGCGCGGCTGATCGAGGCCGGGCTGCCGCACACCGTCGTCCCCGCCGCCGGCACCAGCGAGGACGTCGCGATGCTGATGGCCTTCGAGAAGGGCGCCGCCCTGATCGTCAGCGTCGGCGCCCACTTCAACCTGATCGAGTTCCTCGACCGCAAGCGCGGCGGCATGTCCTCGACCTTCCTCACCCGGCTGCGGATCGGTGAGCGGCTGGTCGACGCCAAGGGCGTCAGCCGGCTCTACAACCCGAGCTCGACCCTGTTCCCGCTGACGATGTTCGCGATCGCCTTCCTCGTCCTCTTGACGATCCTGATCATCACCTCGCCGGCGCTGAACGACGTCTTCGAGCTGTTCTGGCTGAAGATCCGAATCTGGCTGGGCATCTAGCCTTAGCCGTCCATGGGGTACAGCGCCCGCTACCACGCCACCTCCCTGATCGCGGTCTTCCTCTCGCTGGCGATCGGGATCCTGATCGGCGCCGAGTTCGGCGGCGACGCGCTGACCGGCACCCGCAAGGACCTCGAGAACAGCCTCGTCGGCAACCTCCAGGACGCGCGCTCGCGGGCCGACGAACTGAGCGGCGAGCTCGGCCGCTCGAACGAGTTCGGCGAACGCGTCTACCCGGTGCTGACCCGCGACAAGCTGGAGGGCAAGCGGGTCGCGATCGTCGCCCTCGGCGGCCTGCCCAGCGAGGTCTCGACCGCGGTCGAGGAAGCGCTGGCGCCGACCGGGGCGAAACTGGTCGCGGTCGGCGTCGTCCGCGAGCCGGTCGACGTCAGCGGCCTCACCGACGACCTCTCGCAGACCCGCTTCTTCGACCTCGAAACCAACCCCGACCAGCTGACCGCGCTCGGCAAGGGGCTGGGACGGCAACTGGTGATCGGCGGCACCCTGCCCGAAGTCGTCCGCGGCCAGCTCTTCTCGCGCGCCAGCGGCAGTTTCGGCGCCCTCGACGCGGTGATCGTCGTCCGCGACCAGCCGCAGGACCTGGGCCCGGTCCAGAAGTCGAAAGCAAGCCAGTTCGAATCGGCGCTGCTGAGCGGGATGACGGCGACGCGGACGCCGGCGGTCGGGGTCGAGACCTCGAACGTGGAACCGTCGTCGATCTCCTTCTTCCAGGGCAACGACCTCTCCAGCGTCGACGACGTCGACCTCACCGCCGGCAAGCTGGCGATGATCTTCGCGATGCTGGGGGCCGAGGGCAGCTTTGGGGTCAAGGGCAGCGCCGACCGGCTGCTGCCGGACCTGCTGGCGCCGGAAGGCTGAGCTTGTACTGGGTCGGCTTCCCGCTGGCGCTGGCGCTGGGCCTGCTGCTGGTGCCCGCCGGGGCGCGGGGGCTGCGCGACGCCGGCCTCGTCCGCGAGAACTACCGCGGTGCCCTGCTCGCCTTCCCGCTCGGGGCGGTGCTGGCGACGGCGGCGCTGGTGGCGCTGGCGCCGCTCGCCTTCCTCAACGACCGCGCCGACCTCGACCTGCTCGACCCCGAACTGCGGCGCTGGCTGCCCTACCTGCTGGGGATCGCCTTCCTCGGCTTCCTCGACGACGCGCTCGGACAGGGGGCGCGGGCCGACACGCCGCGGGGCTGGCGCGGCCACTGGGCGGCGCTCCGCGCCGGCAGCCTCTCGACCGGGGCGATCAAGGCAGTCGGGGCGCTGGCGCTGGCCGCCTACGTCGTTTCCGGGCGCGGACTGGAGGACTGGCGCTACCTCGCCGACGTAGTGCTGTTGCTGCTTGCCACCAACCTCTTCAACCTGCTCGATCTGCGGCCCGGGCGGGCGGAGAAGGGGCTGGTACTGCTGGGGGTTGGTCTCTGTCTTGGCGCCTGGACCTTCGCCCCGGTCGAACTGCTCGGGATCTTCCTCGGCCCGGTCTTGGTCGGGGCCTGGCTGGCGTTGGGTGAGCGAGCGATGCTCGGCGACACCGGCTCGAACCTGATCGGGGCGATCGCCGGGGTCTGGTTGCTGACCGTGCTCAGCGGCGACGGCCGTCTGGTCGCCCTCGCCGCCGTCATTTTGTTGACGATTTACGGGGAGTTGCGTTCTATTTCCGCGACGATTGAATCTGTTCCGCCACTGCGCTGGCTAGACTCGCTCGGCAGAGCATGAGTCCGGCAAACAAAGGCGACACGAGATTCATCTTCGTCACTGGCGGAGTGGTCTCAGCCCTCGGCAAGGGCATCGCCGCCGCCTCGATCGGCCGCCTGCTCGTCTCCCGTGGCTTCCGGGTCCAGTTGCAGAAGTTCGACCCGTACATCAACGTCGACCCGGGGACGATGAGCCCGTTCCAGCACGGCGAGGTGTTCGTCACCGAGGACGGGGCGGAGACCGATCTCGACCTCGGCCACTACGAGCGCTTCACCGACTCGAACACCTCGCGGGCCTCGAACGTCACCGCCGGCGCCGTCTACAACTCGGTGATCCGCCGCGAGCGCCGCGGCGACTACCTCGGCGCCACGGTTCAGGTGATCCCGCACATCACCAACGAGATCAAGCAGAAAATCCTCATCGTCGCCGAGTCGCAGGCGGTCGATTTCGTGATCACCGAGATCGGCGGCACCGTCGGCGACATCGAGTCGCTGCCGTTCCTCGAGTCGATCCGCCAGCTCTACACCGACCTCGGCCCGAAACGGGCGATGTTCGTGCACCTGACGCTGGTGCCCTATGTCGGCCACGCCGGCGAGCTGAAGACGAAGCCGACCCAGCACTCGGTCAACGAGCTGCGCCGGATCGGGATCCAGCCGCACGCGCTGGTCTGCCGCTCCGAAGGCCGGCTCGACCGCGAGATCCGCGCCAAGATCGCTCTCTTCGCCAGCCTCCCGGTCGACAGCGTCATCTCCGCCCACGACGTCGACAACATCTACAAGGTGCCGCTCGCCTTCCGCGCCGAAGGCGTCGACGACATCGTCCTCGACCACTTCGGCATGGAGGCGCCCTCGCCGGACCTCGCCGAATGGGAGGCGATGGTGCGCCGCGCCGACGCCGCCAGCGGCAAGGTGCGGATCGCCGTCGTCGGCAAGTACGTGCAGCTCGAAGACGCCTACAAGTCGGTGATCGAGGCGATCGAGCACGGTGGCATCCACCACGGCGTCGAGACCGAGATCGAGCTGGTCGACTCCGAGAACTTCGAGCCCGAGCGGCTGGAGGGCATGGACGGGATCCTGATCCCCGGCGGTTTCGGAGAGCGCGGGATCGAGGGCAAGGTCCAAGCGGCGCGGATCGCTCGCGAACGCTCGATCCCCTACCTCGGTATCTGTCTCGGGATGCAGATCGCGGTCGTCGAGTTCGCCCGTACGGTGGTCGGGATGGAGGGCGCCAACTCGGCCGAGTTCGACCCGGAGACCCCGTTCCCGGTCGTCGACCTGCTGCCGGAGCAGAAGGAAGTCTCCGACATGGGCGGAACGATGCGGCTCGGCGCCGACCCGGTGAAACTGCACGAGGGCACCAAAGCCCGCGAGATCTTTGGCGAGGCCGTCATCTACAAGCGCCACCGCCACCGCTACGAGGTCAACAACCAGCTGCGGCGCCGGCTCGAAGACGAGGGCCTGGTCTGCGGCGGCACCTCGCCGGACGAGCGCCTGGTCGAGATGATCGAGTTGCCCGACCACCCGTTCTTCGTCGCCTCTCAGTACCACCCGGAGTTCAACTCGCGGCCCAACCGGCCCGAGCCGCTCTTCCGCGAGTTCGTCGGTGCTGCATCGCGCCACGCCGGCGAGCAGCCGGCCGAAGGCGGCGAGATAGAGGCAGAGTCGGAGGATTCCTCCTCCGTGGCTCAGCAGCCCCGTTAGCCTGTCCCGCGTGGATCGGCTCCATGAG